>NZ_JBGQOF010000004.1:0-315248 GCF_052113665.1 Flavobacterium sp. W22_SRS_FK3
GAGGGACTCGAACCCACGACCTGCTGATTACAAATCAGCTGCTCTAGCCAACTGAGCTACGCTGGCGACTCATTACGCATGCAAATATAAAATGGTTTTTTGTATTTTCCAAAATAAATTTACAACTAAAATTAAATAAAAAAACCATCACTAAACAGTGATGGTTTTATGTTGAGCCGGCGGAGGGACTCGAACCCACGACCTGCTGATTACAAATCAGCTGCTCTAGCCAACTGAGCTACGCTGGCGACTCATTACGGGTGCAAATATAAGACGGTTTTAGAATTTTCCAAAATAAATTTGCACTTTTTTATCGTTTTTATGGCTTATAATTCGTTGATTTTAGCAATCAATTGATTAGCAGTTTCTTCCAATTCAATATTGATTTGTTTGAAGTGTGCTTTTTTGTTTTCAACGTTCTTTGCATTCACTTTTGTGATCAAAGTATCAAAAGCAGCAATAGCCTGATCGATCAAAGCATTCGTTTCTGGTGTAGGGTTTCCTGTAGTCGACATTTCAAATAAGTAAATTGCCTCAATAATATCTCCTAATACGAAATTGATGTCTTTCTTTAAATTTTTAACGTTTGCCATTTTATTTTAATTTTAATTTGCGTCTGCAAAAGTACACATATTCTTTATATTATATGCTATGAAATGTAAATTTCTAAAATTGAAGCATTTCCAGTTAAAATAAATGTATGTATCTCAGCTGGGACCAAAACTGTGTCTCCTTTTTTATATGATTGTTTAAAACCATCATATTCTATTTCAAAGCTTCCTTCAATACACATATAAACCGTAAAAGTGGCTCCAGATTTAGAAACTTCCAATTTATTTTCTAAAGGAAGAAAATTAGTTGTAAAATAAGGACAATCAACCACCACATTAGAAGTATTGGTTTTTGTTTCATATTGCTTCTGGGTTTCTACTTTATTATAATTTATCGCATCAAGAGCCAAATCTACATGAAGTTCTCTTGTATTTCCTTGTGCGTCTTTACGATCAAAATCATACAAACGATACGTAATGTCTGATGTTTGCTGAATTTCGGCTATAACCAATCCTGCGCCAATTGCGTGAACCGTCCCTGTTTCTAAAAAGAAAACATCGCCAGGTTTTGCAGTCACAGTATCTAAAATCGAAAGCAAAGTTTTATCATTTAAATGTTTTAAATATTCTTCTTTGCTTGAATTCTCTTTAAAACCCACAATAATTCTAGAATCTGCGTCTGCTTGTGTTACAAACCACATTTCAGTTTTACCAAAAGAATTATGGCGTTCTTTTGCCAATTTATCATTTGGATGAACCTGAATAGAAAGATCTTCTCGGGCATCTAAATATTTGAACAATAATGGAAATTGTTTTCCAAAACGTTTGTAAACTTCTGTTCCCAAAATTTCGTTTGGTGCTTCATTAATAAGTTCCATTAATGATTTTCCTTTCAACTCTCCATTAGCCACAATACTTACATCTCCTTCTACAGTGGATAATTCCCAGCTCTCACCAGTAATATTTGAAACAATTGGTTTATTAAGAATCGTTTTTAATTTTTCACCTCCCCAGATTCTTTCTTTTAAAATCGGTTCAAATTGCAAAGGGTATGTTTTTGGTTTCATAGTTTAAATTCTGGGCTAATATCTTTATTAATTCTATCTTCTTGTAATACAAACTTGTTAATCTATAATACTAATTCTTTAATTGTATCTAATGCTTTCGGAATGTGCTTCGCTGCATTCACACTATCAAAAATCAAAATAACAACACCATTCCGGTCAATAATATATGTTACTCGTCCTGGTAAAAGGCCGAATAAATTATTTCGAACTCCAAACAGATGCCTCAATTTTTTATCCTGATCTGATAATAATATAAAAGGTAATTCATGTTTTTTTGCAAATTTATGATGTGATTTAACACTGTCACTGCTTATTCCAATAACTTCGGCTCCTAAGTCTTTAAAATCTTCATATTGATCCCTAAAACTACAAGCTTCTGTAGTACAACCTGGCGTATTATCTTTTGGGTAAAAATAAATCACAAGTGGCTTTCGTCCCAAAACACTTTGGCTATCAAAAATTTCTCCGTGACTATCTTTTGCTATAAAATTCGGAACTATATCCCCTATTTTTAACGACATGTTTTATTCTCCTTTATAAGTTACAAAATTACGATCTGTTTCATTCAATACAACTTCTAAGTCAAAATCGTTCTGAACTCTTTTTCTAATTTTATTCCATATCACAACGGCAATATTTTCAGCTGTTGGATTCAAATCCTGAAATTCAGGAACGTCCAGATTCAGGTTTTTGTGATCAAACGGAATTTCTACTTCTTCTAATATAATATCCGCTAGTACTTTCACATCTAAAACAAATCCTGTTTCCTGATTAATTTCTCCAGTAACACTGACTGTTAAACCATAATTATGCCCATGGAAATTAGGATTGTTACATTTTCCAAAAACGGCATTGTTTTTTTCAAATGTCCAATCTTTCCTATGTAATCGATGTGCAGCATTAAAATGTGCTTTTCTTGATATGGTTACTTTCATTAGGTTATTGGTTAGTCGGTTAAACTTTATGTTCTTCTAAATAATGATAGAATTCATCAAAAATTATTTTGAACCATACTGTATAAATTTCGGGCTGTCTTTCTATATCCTGTTTTATATCTTCAATTTTCATCCATTTCCAATCCTCAACTTCTTCTAAATTAATATCCGGATTTTCATTGTAATACCCAATCATCACGTGATCAAGCTCATGTTCTGTCAAACCATTATCAAAAGGTGCTTTGTATATAAAATGAAACAACTCTTTCAATTCGGTTTCGAAACCCATTTCTTCGGATAATCTTCTGCTTCCTGCCTGTATATTTGATTCACCTTCACGTTGATGGCTACAGCAAGTGTTTGTCCAGAGTAAAGGCGAATGATATTTTTGACGAGCACGCTGCTGCAACATGATTTCATTTTTACTATTTAAAATAAAAACTGAGAATGCGCGATGCAAAACTGCTTTTTCATGTGCTTCTAATTTTGGCATCAAACCAATTTGCTCATCATTCTGATTAACTAATATTACATTTTCTTCTATCATAAGGTATGTTGATTTAACAAAAATACGAAAAAAGAAATGGCTTGAAAATCTTAGAAAAGATTGTGAAAAGTTTAACTGGCAAATATTTTTTTATTAACCTAATGGCCAGGTAACTACAAAAACGAACAGCCTCAAAAAAACCTTTAAAAATAAGACGACAAAACTTTTAAACTTTATTTTACGTAAATAATATAAAGTTAAAACATACTTAAAAAAAACTCAATTGTAAAGTGTACGACATTTATAGACAAAATCTAGTCGTACATTTGAAATAAAAAATTAAAGCACTCAAACAAAATGAAAACAAGAAAACAATTTTTCAGTCTTTGCTTTTTAATTCCACTATTTATCTTTCAGGCTTGCGGGCAGTCTACTAAAAAGCAAAATACAAAAACAGTAACTATGGAAAACAAAATAAATAAACCCGGAAATCCTTATTATTCGAATACAGACACAGCAAAACTGAATGTGACTGATGCTGAATGGAAAAAAGTATTACCAGAAGATGTTTACGCTGTAATGCGCAAAGCTGATACGGAAAGACCTTTTACAGGAAAATACTGGAATACTGATGAAAAAGGAACTTATTATTGTGCTTCATGTGGAAATACGCTTTTCCGTTCTGGAGCAAAATTCTCAAGCAGCTGTGGATGGCCAAGCTTTTTTGAACAAGACAATAAAAAAAGTGTAGTTTATAAAAATGATAATTCATTAGGAATGGAGAGAATTGAAGCCCTGTGCGGAAGATGTGGCGGGCATTTAGGTCATTTATTTGATGATGGCCCTGCTCCTACAGGGAAACGCTACTGCATGAATTCAATTGCTCTTGATTTCATTCCTGATTCTAAAAAATAATTTTACACATGAAAAATACAATTTTAATATTACTAATTGCATTATCAATTAATGGATTTTCACAAGGAAGAAAAACAAAGAGTACTTCAAATCTTGAAACCATAATACTTGGCGGAGGCTGCTATTGGTGTGTTGAAGCTGTTTATGAAAACTTAGAAGGAGTAAAATCAGTGGTTTCGGGCTTTTCCGGAGGAAAAATTACCAACCCAACTTATGAGGAAGTTTGTACAGGAACAACTGGTCACGCAGAAGTTGTACAGATTACCTATGATAAAAGCATCACTGATATTAATGAAATATTTCAGGTTTTCTTTACTGTTCACGACCCTACAACTTTAAACAGACAAGGTGCTGATATTGGAACACAATATCGTTCTGTTATTTTTTATAAAAACGAAGGGCAAAAGAAAGCAGCACAAAGCATTATTGCAGAACTAAACAAAGCAAAAGTTTACGATAGTCAAATTGTAACCAAAGTTGAGCCTTTTACAAAGTTTTATAAAGCAGAAGATTATCACCAAAACTATTATGCAAACAACAAAAACCAGCCATACTGCAAAATGGTAATACAGCCTAAAATAGAAAAATTTGAAAAGGTATTTAAAACTAAATTAAGAAAGAAGCCTTAAAAGCAGCTCTTTATTATTTTTAACATATTTCATAAAAAAAAGTCTGAATCATTACTGATACAGACTTTATGTATTTATTTGAATATGATTCTAAATTTAGTGAGTAACATCTAACGAATAAAATTTCACATTCGCATATGCACCAGTTTCATCGCCCTGAAGATTACACCCAACAGTAAAATAGTTATCAAATGAATTCCATAACTTATAATCACCTCCAGAATATACTTTGTCTTCACCATCCACGCTAACTTTCATTTTTCCGTCTGTAATTTCAATTTGAAAATTAAATTTATCAAAATCTACTTTCTTCTTAAAAGTATAGCCATCATCATCAATCCATGAATCTTCTTTTAATATATCGACACCCGTAATGGATGGATCTGCAAGTCTTTTCGATCTTAACTTCACATAACCGTTATCCCAATAAACCTTTAATATAGATGGAGCGCTTTTATCTTTTGCACCTATCAAATTAACCTGATCCTCTTTTAATCTGCCACCTATCTGAGCAAATATAACTCGTGGATGCACGTCATTTTTCTTATAAATTTCTCCCATTTTAACAGATGCTTTTAGTTTTGCCCCTTGTTTAAAAGACCAGCTAGCATCACTTCCAAATGAGTTTTGCTCTTTTAAATCTGTTTTATTAAATGATCTTTTAGACTTTATAGATGGGTACACATAGAACACTAAAGATCTATCAGTCAAATCGTTAAACATAAATTTTTGAATTTCTCTATTTTCTGCATAATCCAGAATTTTAGGCGCTTTGTAGGTTGTAACAGAACCCTCCGGAATTGTTAATTTCCATAACATTAAATCTATTTTAGGTGTCTTTTGAGCATGACCTATAAAAGTAGTACAGATTAATAACAGTAAAAGGTGAGTAATTTTCTTCATTTTAATTGAATTTGGGGTTAAATAATTATAACAATCGATTAAAACAGAATTATGAAAACTTATCAAAAAATAATTATGAATTTATTTTGTGCAAAAAACACAACCATATTCTCATTGTAATCGATTGCATAAAAATAGATTTTTTTTTCAATTATGCTATATTTTTTTTGATATTTTTTTGTCATTCAATAAAAAAAAACCATATAAAATACATTATGTTTAAAATAAAAATAAAATCAGCACAAATCATTAACGAAATATAATACTCCGACGTCAATCACTAAGAATTTTGCAAAATAGATTTTTATAAATTTAAAAGATAAAATATCATTGTATTTTATAAAAACGAGAATTACAAAGTAATTACAGACAAAAAAGACAAATGAAAATATTTTTAAAGACAGATAAAGGTATTTATAAAAAATTTAGGAGTAGCGAATGCTCGCTTTTTTAAGATCTCATTGCTCAAAATAGCACTTATAATGTAAAATAAATGAATCTGGATAATTCATTAAAGTATAACAATGAAAATAACATTAGTAATTCTTTCCATTATACACCTTAGTTTCAATTATTAGTTTATATCCTTTTAATATTGATTACATCAAACAAATTACTATTTTATTTTTTTAATCTCAGTTTATTATTTCAAAGATTCAGCAATCATCAAGGCACATTTTTCTCCATCAATTGCAGCAGAAATAATTCCTCCTGCATAACCTGCTCCTTCTCCACATGGATAAAAGCCTTTTATTTGTAAATGCTCATAAGTTAGAGGATCCCTGGGAATACGAACCGGAGATGAAGTCCTGCTTTCCGGTGCGTGCAAAACTGCCTCATTAGTCAAATAACCACGCATTGATTTGCCGAATTCCTTAAAACCTTCACGTAAAATCTGTGATAAAAAGCCCGGAAAAACCTGCCCCATTTCAACAGAAGTTGTCCCGGGAACATAAGATGTTTTCGGAATATCTGCTGAAACTTTATTTTGTGTAAAATCTAGCATTCTTTGTGCCGGGGCTTTTTGAGTTTGCCCTGCCAAATTCCATGCTTTTTGTTCGATACTTTTTTGAAACTCCATTCCGGCCAAAGCACCAAATTTCGCATAAGGCTTAAAATCTTCCAATTTCAACTCAATTACAATTCCTGAATTTGCCGTAACCTGATCTCGTTTTGATGGAGACCAGCCATTTGTAACCACTTCACCAGGACTTGTAGCGCAAGGCGCAATTACACCACCCGGACACATACAAAACGAATACATTCCGCGACCATTGACTTGTTTTACAATCGAATATGGCGCTGGCGGTAAATGCTCACCACGATAATCACAGCTATATTGAATACTATCAATCAATTGCTGTGAATGCTCTGCACGAACTCCTAAAGCAAAAGGTTTAGCTTCAATAAAAACTTTCTTTTTATCCAGTAATTCAAAAATATCGCGTGCCGAATGCCCGGTTGCTAAGATTAATTTATTCGCAAGAATCTTGTCTCCATTTTGAGTTACGATTCCTTCAACTTCATTATTTTTTATTAAAATATCAGTTACACGAGTATCAAACAAAACCTGACCGCCAAACTCGATGATTTTATTTCGAATATCTTCAATGATTTTTGGCAATTTATTGGTTCCAATATGCGGATGCGCTTCTATTAAAATATCTTCAGAAGCTCCAAAAGCAACCAAAAGTTCTAAAATTCTGGTTACATCGCCACGTTTTTTAGACCGGGTATATAGTTTTCCATCAGAATATGTTCCTGCGCCTCCTTCTCCAAAACAATAATTCGAATCTTCATTTACGATATGTTCTACATTTATTGCTTTTAAGTCACGTCTGCGTCCCCGAACATCTTTGCCGCGTTCAATAACAATTGGTTTTAAACCTAGTTCTATTAATTGCAAAGCAGCAAAAAGTCCTGCTGGACCTGCTCCAACAACAATGACTTCCTGAGCCGATGAAACATCCTTATATATTGGCAGCGTAATTTTTGTTTCCTGAAAAGATTCACCCCGCAAATAAATTAAGACTTTCAGGTTTATTTTGATTGATTTTTGTCTCGCATCAATAGAACGTTTCAAGATCGAAATGTGCTGAATTTCTTTGGGAGAAACTTTTATTTGTTTAGACAAATGGTCTTTCAGCAACAAATCGTTTGCAGCTATTTCCGGTGTTACCTGAAGCAAAAGTTCTCTTGGCATTGTATCTTATTTATCAATTAGCTTTTCTATTTATGAAAAGAATATGCAAAAATAACAT
Organism: Flavobacterium sp. W22_SRS_FK3; assembly: GCF_052113665.1. Taxonomy (NCBI): domain Bacteria; kingdom Pseudomonadati; phylum Bacteroidota; class Flavobacteriia; order Flavobacteriales; family Flavobacteriaceae; genus Flavobacterium; species Flavobacterium sp. W22_SRS_FK3. The sequence continues at coordinate 7,749 of NZ_JBGQOF010000004.1, forward strand.
TTTGAAATGACTTTATATAATTAACCTGAAAGTGCGCAAAGATTTTTTAAAGGTATGATTTTATAACAACACAAAATTAGCAAAGCTGTTTGATGACCTACTTTGCGAACTTTTTGTTTTTTTCTTACATCTCAGCTCTTTTGTAATTAATTATGCATTAACTTTTCTCTTCTTCGTAAAAATAGACTTTGTATCTTTGCTACTCTCAATCTTTGCACCTTTAAAAAAATGTCTAGAAAAATTAAATTGATCTGGGATTTTCGTGGTCCCGCTTCGGCAAAAACAGCTGAACATCATGAGATTCACCTAAAAGAATATATCACCATAGAAAAACTTCCCTTAAATATTACAGGTTTTAAAATCATAAACGAAATGCAGGCAATCGCTTTTATGGTTGTCAACGACGAGAATATGATTCAGGTAAGAGATGCTTTAAAACCGCATCGAGGAGAAGTTTTTGAAGGTTAAATTCTAATAAAAAAATCCAAATTCCAAACTACCGCTAGCATTTGGAATTTGGATTTCATAATTTTGGAAATTGATTTAATTTGCTACTTCACTAATAAATTTGATTCTCATCAAACGTAATTCATCAATATCATATTCTCCATCGAATTCCTTAAGAGCATCTTCGATTTTATCAGATTCTGATTCCATAAAATAATCGTAAATTTCTTCCTGCTGATCGTCGTCAAGCATATCATCAACCCAATATTTGATATTTAGTTTTGTACCAGAATATACTATTTGCTCCATTTCTTTAATCAAAGAATCCATCGTTAAACCTTTTGCAGAAGCAATATCGCTTAAAGGTAACTTTCTATCTATGTTCTGAATAATATATAATTTATTAGCCGAATTAACTCCTGTCGATTTTACGACTAAATCATCAGGGCGAATAATATCATTATCCTCTACATAACGGCTTATTAAAGCAACAAAATCGCTACCATATTTCTTCGCTTTGCCTTCTCCAACTCCATGAATATTATATAGTTCTGTTAAACTAATAGGGTATTTTAAAGCCATATCTTCAAGGGAAGGATCCTGAAAAACCACAAAGGGAGGGACGCCAAGTTTTTTAGCTACTTTTTTACGTAACTCACGTAACATGCCCATCAAAACTTCATCTGCAGTTCCCGAAGATTTTGCTGCAGTAACAATAGCCTCGTCTTCCGACTCGTTGTATTCATGATCCTCAGACATCATAAACGAAACCGGATTTTTAATAAAATCCAATCCATTTTGGGTAATTTTAACTACCCCATAGGTTTCAATATCTTTAGATAAATATCCTGAAACAAGAACTTGTCTAAGCAAAGCCATCCAATATTTTTCATCATGATCAGATCCTGAACCAAAAAAAGACTGTGTATCCGTTTTATGCGCTTTAATAACTGCATTTATACGGCCAATTAAAGTAAATACAATTTCTTTTGATTTATAAATATGCTTCGTATCCCGAACAATTTCCAATAATTTAACAACCTGTTCTTTGGCTTCGATTTTATTTTTAGGATTACGAACGTTGTCATCCATATCGGCTCCATCACCATCATCCGGAAATTCTTCACCAAAATAATGAAGCAAAAACTTTCTTCTGGACATCGAGGTTTCGGCGTAAGCCACGACTTCCTGTAATAGGGCAAAACCAATTTCCTGTTCTGCAACTGGTTTCCCTGACATGAATTTCTCTAATTTTTCTACATCCTTATAAGAGTAGTAAGCCAGACAATGACCTTCTCCTCCATCACGTCCCGCACGACCCGTTTCCTGATAATAACTCTCGAGTGATTTTGGAATATCATGGTGAATTACAAAGCGAACATCCGGTTTGTCAATTCCCATTCCAAAAGCAATTGTTGCAACCACAACATCAACGTCTTCCATTAAAAACATATCCTGATGTTTAGCCCGGGTTTTAGCATCTAACCCAGCATGATAGGGAACAGCACTAATTCCGTTAACCTGCAAAACTTCTGCAATCGATTCTACTTTTTTACGGCTTAAACAGTAAATAATTCCGGATTTGCCTTTATGCTGTTTGATAAATCGAATAATATCCGATTCAATATTTTTAGTTTTAGTACGAACTTCGTAGTATAAGTTGGGTCTGTTGAATGATGCTTTAAAAGTATTTGCATCAGACATATCCAGATTTTTCAGAATATCTTCCTGAACTTTTGGGGTTGCAGTAGCTGTAAGCCCAATGATTGGTACTTGTCCTAATTGCTTGATGATGTTTTTAAGATTCCGATATTCTGGTCTGAAATCATGTCCCCATTCTGAAATACAATGAGCTTCATCAATTGCCACAAACGAAATAGGCACGCTTTGTAAAAAAGCTACATATTCTTCTTTCGTCAAAGATTCAGGAGCTACATATAATAATTTGGTCAAACCAGATGTGATATCTTTTTTAACCTGAGCAATTTCTGTTTTTGTGAGAGATGAATTCAGTACATGAGCGATTCCATTTTCAGAAGAAAGACTTCGAATAGCATCAACCTGATTTTTCATTAAAGCAATTAGAGGAGAGACAACGATAGCTGTTCCATCCTGAATTAAAGCAGGCAGTTGATAACAAAGAGATTTACCTCCTCCGGTTGGCATAATTACAAAAGTATTTTTTTTATTTAAAATACTTGTAATGACTTGTTCCTGCAAACCCTTAAATTGGCTAAAGCCGAAATACTTCTTTAATTCTTTATGTATTTCAATTTCGTTTGAATTCATTCTTTATATTAATGGTATTTTGTATAAATTTGCATCATAAAGATACAAATTTCTTTCACATTCACAAATTTTAACTTTCCTGTTTTGATTACAAAAGAAAATATTTTAGCCATCGCAAAAAAAACAATACTGTCTGAAAGTGAAGCGATTACAAAGCTGATTGATTTTCTTGATGAAAATTTTTACGAAGCGACTCAACGTATCTACGAAACAAAAGGCCGATTAATCGTTACAGGAATTGGAAAAAGCGCCATCATTGCGCAAAAAATGGTCGCTACATTCAATTCAACCGGAACACCTTCTATGTTCCTTCACGCTTCTGAAGCCATTCATGGTGATTTAGGAATGATACAAAATGAGGATATCATAATTTGCATTTCAAAAAGTGGAAACAGCCCTGAAATCAAGGCTTTAGTCCCTTTATTGAAACGTTTTGGAAATATTTTAATTGGAATGACCGGAAATATAACTTCATTTTTAGCTAAAGGTTCTGATTACGTTTTAAATACCACTGTTGATATCGAAGCCTGCCCAATAAATCTGGCTCCTACAAATAGTACTACAGCTCAACTTGTTATGGGAGACGCCCTTGCTGTCTGCCTAATGGAAATGCGTGATTTTAAACCCGAAGATTTTGCAGTTTATCATCCGGGCGGGGCTTTAGGAAAAAAATTATTACTTCGCGTAAAAGATATGATTGAGAACTCTTTAAAACCAATGGTTTCACCAGAAACATCTGTTAAAAAAGTAATTTTTGAAATCTCCGAAAAAAGACTTGGTGTAACTGCTGTTGTTGAAAATAACAAAATAATAGGAATAATAACTGATGGTGACATCAGAAGAATGCTGAACGACAGAGATTCAATTGCTGATTTAACTGCAAAAGATATTATGTCAAGAAATCCTAAATTAGTATCTTCGGAAACCATGGCTGTTGACGCCCTGAATATTTTAGAAGATTTTTCGATAACACAATTGATTGTTTCAGACAATGGCGAATACAAAGGCGTATTACATTTACATGACATTTTAAAAGAAGGAATAGTATAATGGCAAAGAAGAACCTTAACGAAATGTCGTTTTTAGACCATCTTGAAGAACTAAGATGGTTGTTAGTTAGAAGCACAATTGCAATCATGATAATGGCATTTGTGACTTATTTTATTAGTGATTATTTATTTGATGTAATTATTTTAGGACCAACAAGACCTACTTTTTTTACCTACGTATGGTTTTGTGACTTATCACATCAGTTAGGTATTGCTGATAGCATTTGTATAACTGAATTGAATTTCATCATTCAGAATACGGAGATGGAAGGTCAGGTAAATATTTTTGTATGGATGTGTCTTTTAGCAGGTTTTATTTTAAGTTTTCCATACATATTACTGCAAATCTGGAATTTCATAAGTCCTGCTTTATATGAGAAAGAAAGAAAAAACGCCAAAGTGTTCATATTCACCTCTTCTTTACTTTTCTTTTTAGGAGTATTGTTTGGCTATTTCGTCGTAGTTCCGATGTCGGTGAATTTCGTCGCTACTTTCTCTGTCAGTGATGTGGTAAAAAATCAGTTTACACTTGATTCTTATATGGGAATGGTAAAAACCAGTGTTCTGGGGAGCGCTGTTTTTTTTGAATTGCCAATCGCCATTTATTTCTTAACCAAATTAGGTTTGGTAACACCTGATTTTTTGAGAAAATATTGGAAATATGCAGTAATAATTATTTTAATTATCGCTGCAATAGTCACTCCGCCTGATGTTGTAAGTCAGACAATTGTAGCAATACCAATGCTGCTTATTTACGAAGTGAGTATCATGATTTCAAAAATTGTTTATAGAAATAAATTAAAAGAAAATGTCTGATATCATACAAGAATTTAACGACTATCGTTCTAAAATGAATGAAAAGTTATTAGCTGACAACAACAAAATTGTTAAGCGAATTTTCAATCTTGACACCAATGCTTATGCTCCCGGAGCTCTTGATGTAAAAACAAAAGAACTTTTAGGCTTAGTAGCTTCTGCTGTTTTACGTTGTGATGACTGTGTAAAATATCATTTAGAAACAAGCCATAAAGAAGGTGTTACAAAAGAAGAAATGATGGAAGCAATGGGAATCGCAACTTTGGTTGGAGGAACAATCGTAATTCCGCATTTAAGAAGAGCTTATGAATTTTGGGAAGCCTTAGAGGAATCAGGGCAGTAATTAGAAAATGTGCCAATTTGGTAATTAGGTAATTTCTTGAAATGCCCTAATTATTTAATTCTGAAGGACAAATTCTAAATTTTGAAATTGCAATAATTTGTTAATTGATTTATCGGATTGATTGTTTTACATTTATTTTGCTTTTCAAATCAAATTTTAAAATGAATTTTGAGTTAGTTTCTTTAATTATCTCATTTTCTAATTATCTAATTATCTAATTGAAAAAATGAAGTTAAGAGCCGACAATTTAATAAAAACCTATAAAGGGCGCAGTGTTGTAAAAGGAATTTCTGTTGAGGTAAATCAAGGAGAAATTGTGGGCCTTTTGGGACCAAATGGTGCCGGAAAAACAACTTCGTTTTACATGATTGTAGGATTGGTAAAACCAAATCAGGGAAACATTTATCTGGATGATTTAAATATTACCGATTATCCTATGTACAAACGTGCACAGCAAGGAATTGGCTATTTAGCTCAGGAAGCATCCGTTTTTAGAAAATTAAGCATCGAAGATAATATCCTAAGCGTTTTGCAACTGACCAAACTTTCAAAAGAAGAACAGATTGCAAAAATGGAAAGTTTAATTGAAGAATTCAGTTTAGAACATATTCGTACGAATCGAGGTGATTTGCTTTCGGGAGGTGAACGCCGTCGTACCGAAATTGCACGTGCTTTGGCCACAGATCCAAAATTCATTTTATTAGATGAACCTTTTGCAGGAGTTGACCCAGTTGCTGTTGAAGATATTCAGCGAATTGTAGCCCAATTAAAAAATAAGAACATCGGAATTTTAATTACCGATCACAACGTTCAGGAAACTTTAGCAATCACTGACAAAACCTATTTAATGTTTGAAGGAGGAATTTTGAAAGCGGGAATTCCGGAAGAATTGGTAGAAGATGAAATGGTTCGCCGTGTTTATCTCGGACAAAACTTTGAATTACGTAAAAAGAAGCTTGAATTTTAGAAAAAAGTTTTCAGTGTTCGGTTTTGTTAGTTTTTAGTTTTCACTGAACACTTTAAAAACTGAATACTGAACACGTATTTAATCCACGGTTATAAATTGCAATTGTTCTAAATCACCATTATAAATATTTACATCCACACGATGCTTGATTCCAGGTAAAGATGCTTTTTCTGTAAACTGCCAAAAGAGCCAATCCTCATCGATTTTTTCTCTATAAAAATTATAATTAGCTATCCAAAATAGATATTCACTGAATTCTTCTTTTAGGAAATCATCATAATAACGTTCGCCTGTGTAAATAATAGGGCGAACTCCATAATGAGTTTCTACTTTATTTAACCATCTTTTCAATCCTTTTTTCAAACTGTCCAAAGGCTGGTTTTTTGGTAGCTTTTCAATATCCAAAACCGGAGGCAAATCGCCAGTTTTCAGTTTTACGGTTTTAATAAACAGATTAGCCTGCTCAATAGAGTTTTCGTTAGGACGGTAATAATGATAAGCTCCCCGCATTACTTTATATTCTTTGGCGCTTTCCCAATTTTTTTTAAATCTACTGTCAACTCTGTCATTACCGGCTGTAGCACGAATAAAAACAAATTGTACAGGATATTTTTCTTCTAAAACAGATATACCGTCCCAATCGACAGTTCCCTGAAATTCAGAAATATCAATACCGATTACTTTTCCTTTATGTTTCTCTAAAACCTGAATATTTCTAACATCAGAAAGATGTTTATCAACCTCATCTTCGTCTAAACCTTTTTCTGATTTAAAACCAAGATAATAAGATAAACCATCACGATAATGGTAAATTACACTTACAAAAAGCATAACAAAAAACGAAAAAATGATGAACCGCAAACTTCTTCTAAAAATTGATTTTTTAGGTTTGACTTTTCGGGAATAAGAAGTTCTTCTTGCCATTCGAATAAAACTACTTTTTCAGAAATTTATTATTTACTACTGATAAAAGCACATAAAAAATGATTATTAAAGGGATTGCGATATAATGAAGCAATAATACTAAAATAACAGAGCCCAATAAAAACAAAATTTGAAGAGCATTGTTTTTCAAATTAAACTTTTTAATTTTTAATGAAAACAATGGGATTTCTGCATTCAAAATATAGGCACTGAATACTGTAATTACAAGTAAAATCCATTGATTTGTTAATATCTCAAGAATCAAAAGTGATGCATCACCATACATATCCAAAACAACTTGCAAACTAATAATGAAAAGTGCATTTGCTGGAGTTGGCAAACCAATAAACGAATCGGTTTGACGCGTATCAATATTAAAATTAGCCAATCGGTAACACGAACCTAAAGTGATGAGAAAGCCTAAAAAGGGAATCAAAGGATTTGTTCCTAATTCGTGGGCGCTGTTTGTAAACATCGAAAACATTACATAGCCAGGCACTACTCCACTGGTTACCATATCTGCCAAAGAATCCAATTGCAATCCAAGAGGACTTGAAACCTTAAAGAATCTGGCAAAAAAACCATCAAAAAAATCAAAAAATATTCCTAAACAAACCATGTAAAAAGCCATTTCATAATTTTGTTCAGAAACAAAAACTATGGCAACACAGCCACAAAAAAGATTGACTAGTGTAATTAAATTAGGAATATGTTTTTTAATATTCATTTTTTATGATTTTGAAGATTGAAGAGCAAATTTAGTATAATAAGTCAATCTTATCTGCGTTTTTAATAGAGTTTTTTATTCTAACATCCTACTTTTATATTATTTATGAAAAGGAAGAAATAAGCTCAGTAAAAAATTATATTTTTGGTAAAAATTTAAACAAGCTTAGGTTTGATAAAATAATTACGTTGAAAAAAATACTAGTATTTTTATTGTTCTGGAATTGCACTTCAAATTATGCACAGACAGTTCGGAAATATTCGAATGAGTTTATGAATATTGGGGTTGATGCTGCAGCTTTAGGAATGTCCAGTGCTGTCGTTGCCTCCACTAATGATGTTAACTCTGTTTATTGGAATCCTGCAGGATTGACACATCTTGAGGATCATCAAATATCCTTAATGCATGCCAATTATTTTGCGAATATAGCACAATACGATTATATAGGATATGCTATTCCGATTGATGACAGAAGCGCCTGGGGAATATCGATGATTCGTTTTGGAGTTGATGATATCTTAGACACAACTGAGTTAATCGATAATCAGGGTAATATTGACTACAACCGTATCAGCTTGTTCTCGACTGCTGATTATGGTTTTACATTTTCATATGCCAGAAAATTACCTGTAGAAGGATTTCAATACGGTGTAAATGCCAAAATTATTAGACGTGTTATTGGAAAATTTGCTAATTCCTGGGGATTTGGTTTTGATTTTGGACTTCAATTTGAAAAAAATGACTGGAAATTCGGATTGATGTTGCGGGATATTACAACTACTTACAATGTCTGGAATATAGATGAAGAAGAATATAAAAAAATCTCAGATGCTATTCCCGGAGAAAATCAGGAATTGCCCGAAAGTACTGAGATTACATTGCCAAAAGCACAATTAGGAATTTCAAAAAAGTTTGAATTTCATAACGATACCAGCCTTTTGGTCGCTACAAACCTGAACATGCGTTTTGAGCAGACTAACGATATTATTTCATCAAATATTGTAAGCATTGATCCTGCTGTAGGATTTGAATTTGGTTATACAGAGCTAGTATTTTTAAGAGCAGGAGCAGGAAATTTTCAAAACGTAATGCAATTGGACAATACAGAGAAATTAAATTTTCAACCCAATATTGGACTTGGTTTTAAATACAAAGGAATTCAGGTTGATTATGCCCTTACTGATTTAGGAAATCAAAGCACTGCCTTATACTCTAATATTTTTTCGCTTAAAGTAGATTTAGGTATCTTTAGATAAGGAATAATTATTTAAAAAATCAAACATGAGAAGTTTTACATTTCTACAAATACTGTTTCTATTACTACTATTTAATTTCAGTTTTGGACAAAATTTACCATTATCAAAAGATGCTCGTATAAGTGTATTAACATGCGGCCTTGGCAACGAATCGTATTCTTTTTTCGGACACACAGCCATTCGCGTTGCTGATCCTGCAAATAATATTGATGTTGTGTATAATTATGGTGCTTTCGATTTTAGAACTCCTAACTTTGTAGCAAAATTTGCAAAAGGCGATTTACAGTATTTTGTAATCGCACATTCATACGCTGATTTTATAAATGAATATAATTATGAAAGAAGAAGCGTATATGAGCAAGATCTGCTTATTCCTCAAGATACAAAACAAAAGCTTTTTGATAATCTGAACACTACCTTACTTTCTGAAGACCGTTATTATACCTATAAATTTATTGATAAAAACTGTACTTCGATGGTGGTTGACATCATTAATAAATCATTAAATAATAATGTGATAATTACCAAAAAAGGAGACATTGATAAAACGTACAGAAGTATTTTATTCCCTTATTTTGATGGCCATTTTTACGAAAAATTGGGAACAAGCATCATTTTTGGAATGAAAGTAGATGAATTAGGCACTAAAATTTTCTTGCCTTTTGAATTAAAGAATAGTTTAGAAAAAACGATTTTTCAAGGTCATTCTTTTGCAAGTAAAAGCAAAACCATTTTATACTTTGAAAAAGAAACACCTTCTTCATGGTGGAATAATCTTTACAGCTATATTATTTTACTTGGTTTTGTTATTTTTATAAACAAAAGATTTTTAGATAAATTCTATCTTTTCATTTTATCCTTAATGGGAATCTTTTTTTTCTCCGTTGGATTTTATTCATACCATCAGGAGCTGGCTCTGAATTATAACATCTTATTATTTAGTCCTTTTTTATTGCTTTTGATTATTTTTTCTGCTATTAACAATAAAAGATGGAGCTATAAATTTGCTATCTTACATTTGATTTTATTGGTTGTTTATACACTCTTTATAATTAATAAAGTCCACTTTTTTATAGTTTTGCCGATGATTGTTACAAGTGGAGTTGTTTTGGTAAGAGTAGCTATTAGAAATAAGAAAAGAATTCCGACAATAATATAAATTATTGCCCTCTATAGAATAAAACCGTTGTTATAGTTTTAAACGTAATGCTTAAGTCCAAAAATACACTTCTATGTTTTATATAGTATAAATCGTATTGCAATTTTATAAGACTTTCTTCTATGGATTCTCCGTATGAATAATTTACTTGTGCCCAGCCTGTAAGTCCTGGTTTAATTACGTGACGAGTTTCATAAAACGGCATTACTTCGGCAATTTCTTTAACAAAAAAAGGTCTTTCGGGTCTTGGACCAATAACAGCCATATCTCCTTTTAAAACATTGATGAACTGAGGTAATTCATCAATTCTTGTTTTACGCATAAATTTACCAAATGGTGTAATTCTTTTATCGTTTGGCGTGGCAAAAACAGCACCATTGCTTTCAGAGTTTTCAACCATTGTCCTAAACTTATAAATTTGGAATATTCTTCCATTTTTACCTACACGCTCTTGAGTATAAAATAAAGTTCCCTTATTCCAAAAGGTATTAGACATAAAAATAAATGGAATTAAAATAGCACAAAAACATAAACCTATTAAAGAAAAAAGGAATTCAAGAAAACTTACTAATAATAAATATAACTTATTATTATTACTACGACTGAATGGAAAAAAGCGATAAAAATCCCTGGAAATATACTGAACAGGGATACGTTGTGTTTTGCTCTCATATACCTGAGTGTATTCTCTTATAATATTCCCAGATTCTAATAAGTAAAGCAATTGTTGATATAAATCAGCGGTAATTCCTTCTGTTTTTTGGGAAGCTATCACAATTTCAGAAATGTTATTTTTACTCACAAAAGCAAGTAACTCATTTTTATCAATTTCTTTTATATAATTTAAAGAAAGATCTTTTTCTGCTAAAAAATCTGAATTTACAAAACCAATGATTTTATAATGTGGATCAACATTCTCAAGCCCCAGGACGAGTTCAACTACCTGATGTCTATTGCAAATTAAGATTACATTTTGTGAAAATCGGTGAGTTGCTAAAAAGAAAACATAAAAAAAACGCCAAAGCAATAAAGCTCCAAGAATTGTAAAATAAAAAATAAGAATGACCAATCGCTGCTTTGGAAGTTCTGGCGACAAAATGGGTGTAAATAAATATACTAAAGTAGCTGTTGTTACAGTTAAAACAACACTTTGAAGAATCTGGAACTGATTACTGGCAATCTGAAGATTGTACATCTCGAAAATCGCTCCGAAACTGAATAAATAAGCAATTAATAAAATTGGTCTAAAATAATGCCTGCTATCGAGATTGAAATATGGGTAATAAAAAAGTTCATCCATTAGATACAGAGCAAATAAGATAAAAGCAATATCAAAAAGTCTAAGAAGCACTTTTCTTTCTGAAATTTCAAAATGCATTTTTTTATTTGTTTGCATATATTCTATTTTGATTTCAATCTCTTTAATTTGAGACAAATGTATTATAAAAAATAGAATTTAATCGCCCGAATTTTCTGCTTTTTGAGGAAATTTAACCTGCACTAAAAGAAGAGACAATGCATAAACAAAAGCCGGAGCAGCAGTTCGCATAGCCGCATGGTTAATGGTCAAAAGCCAAAAAAAATAAAAAGGTAAAAAGTACAAATGCTGTTTATTGTTGATATAAAGAATAAGTGGAGTTAGAAAAAGTATCAGGAGCCCAAAAATCCCAAACAGACCATGTTCACTAAGCATTCTTGTAATCTCATTGTGAGAGGCAACCCCTACTCCTGAAGACTGTTCCCTAACCTTTTTTCCCATTCCGGCCCCAACTCCAGTAATGGGATTATCTATAAAAATTGCAGCTTCCTCATCCATAATTTTTTCTCTTCCTCCCAAACGATCTTTTTTGGTCCTTCCTATCGCATCCTGGTTTGCATAACGTTTATTAATAAGACCAGATGTCTGCAATGAACTATAAGTCCAAATTCCTCCACCCATTAAAGCTGTTACAATAAAAACTAAAATAAATTTACCCCTTCCTTTTGCGTTAGAAAAATAATACAATAAGAACAACAAGCAAACAATCATCACTATAGCTGTTATAACCCCTCCTCTGGAGAAAGTAACAATCGCCCTATAGCTTATAAACAACAATAAAATTCCATTTACAATCATTAGCTTTTTTGATTTTGAAAATAAAACCAATTGCGCAAAAAAGACAAACATTCCTAAACCCAAAATAGTCGAAACCTGATTAGGCCCAAACCCTCCGGATGTTGCAAAACTTGATTGAGTACCCGTAACAACATCCTTAACACTTGGATTAAATAAAAACAAGTAAACTGCAGTTGTAATAATCGGCAGCCCTATTGCAATAACAACTTTTTGCAAATCAGTAAATAAAATTGTTCTTTTATACATATAAATAGCACAAATAGCTAAACACACAGGTCCTGATAAATTAAACACTAATAATTTTCGAATATCTGAATTAAAATCTGCAGTCGATGATGTTACTAAAATACCTGGAATTAACAACAATAAAAAGACCCAATACACCAAAGCATTTATAGAAAAATTACTATATATCATCCCCAAAAGCATAAAAAAAATCACATTTACTTTTACAAACTCATTATTAAAATTCCCCCCCGTCATCCGTAAAAATACTTCCATACCAACCATATATGCTGCTACTAAAAGAACTTCGTTATTTTTATTTTTGGTAACATAAACAATATAAAAACCAATTAACGGGATTAACAATGCATATACTTTAGATAAAATAGGTAAGGTAAAAATTCCCAAAGCAATTACGGCATGTATTATAAGGAGATACGGATATGATAATCGAAAGTTTTTCATTTAAATTAATATATTTTTACGCAAAACTAATTAAAGAATTCAACCACAAAATATATTGATTAATAATTGATTCTTCACTAAAATTTAGTGTAATTTTTTTGTTTAATACCATGCCGGCTTCATTTCTGTAATTTTCATTTTGAATAAACTGTATTAGAGCATTCGCAAATTGACTTACATTATTTGATTCTACAATCAAACCTTCCTTATTTGAAGTCATAATTTTTGAAATTTCACCAACATTAGTAGCAACAACCGGCATTTTATGCAAACCATATTCCAAAATCGCCAATGGTAATCCTTCAGATAAAGAAGTCAAAACAGCAATATCACATTGTTTTATTACCGAACTGACATTTTGTATAGTTCCATAAAAAAAAACGTTTTTTTCTAATTTTAAGTTCCTGATACTATTCTTAATTTGTTGCGAATAATCATCTTTAAAATCTTTTCCAAACAAATGAAATGTCCAATCAGGAAATTTTTCTTTAATTATAGAGGCGACTTCAATAAGCAATTTATGGTTTTTTTGAGGTCGAAGATTAGCGACACAAATTATTCTTTTTCCTGTAGTCCCTTTCAATTCTATTTTGTCGTTTGATTGAAAAACAGTTAGAATGAAATTTGGGAAATAAACAATTTTAGAACACCATAGATAAGATTCTGCCCATTTTTTTAATGATGAATTTACTGCAATACTTCCGGTAAAAAAAAATGATCCAAACTTTAGCCCAAGATTTTTTCTTAAACTTAAATCTTGAGAAATACCAAAATGATCGTGCCAAATGATTTTTATTTTCGGTAAAGTTAGTTTTACTAAAACGGCTATAAAAAAAGAAGAACTATGAGCATGAATTATCTCAATACTATTGTTTTTTACAAACTTTCTTAATTTAAGGATAGCTTTTATATCAACGCTTTTTTGTTTTTCCAAAAACAAATAGGGTACTTCTGAATCAATTTGATTTTTCAAAACACCTTCCTTTCTGGTTGCCACTAATCCTGAAAACGTTATTTTTTTAGCTAATGCATTTGCGTAATTCACTGCCATACGCTCTGCGCCACCAGCTTCAAGAGAATCAATGATTTGCACTATTCTCATTTTACTAATAGCTTTTTAATTTCGGCTTCAAAAACATCTGTAGTATATTCTTGTGACCAATTACTTGCTAATTTACTTTTAGCAAAAAAATGATCCTCCTTATTTAATAATTTTTCTATTTGCTGTATATCTTTTTTTAAATCCATCTCCAGCAGAATTCCCCTATTTCCATAATCAAGCATAAAAGGAACACAGGAAACTTTAGTAGAAACAGGAAAACATCCCCAAAACATTCCTTCAGCAATTGCTTTTGGCCAACCTTCACTTTTGGAGGGCAGTATTACAAAATGACTTTTTTGATATGCATTCCTAATTGTTTCCTTATTTTGATTTCCATGCAAAAAAACATAATTTTTTAACTCATTTTTTTGTATGTAATTTTCTAAATTTTGTCTTTCCGCACCTTCACCATATATTTCTAAAGTAGTTCTATTTCCTTTATTAATGAGCTCTTCAATCAACTTTACAGCATAAAGTGGATTTTTACCTAAAACTAAACTTCCCACAAAAACAAAATGACTTTCTGAATCTAAACTCTTCTTTTGTATTATTTTTTTTTCAGATTCCGAATATGTTGCGGTAAAAAAAGACTTAATATTTTTAGATTGATTTTCCCATTCTCCATACACCAAAACCTGCATATTTTTAGTCAAAAAAGTATTATTCAAAATATATTTTTGCAAACGATATGTCCATGGCTGTTTGCTTTTCGGATCCCAATTTCCTGCATATTTTGCTGTTTTTGTTTTGTATGGAAATAAAATTTGAACAAGACAACCAATCAAACCAACATTTCCGGGACAACGTAGATGAATATGATCAGCATTTATCATGGCCCAAAATATTTTCCAGAAAACTTTAGGCAATTTTAATAATGCTAAAAAAATAGTCTTAAAATCTAAAAAATTGAAGTTTGGAATATTTTTAAAATCAATTTTTTCATGATTATAGGCCAGATCAATTGCAGTTATAGCTTTGTTTTCTAATGGAGCCACCACAATAACTTCGTCTACATATTTTAGCCAAATATTCATTTCAAATATATAAGGTCCATAACCAAGATATAGGTTATCTTTTTGATTGTGAATGACGTGCGTGATAATTGCAAATTTCATTAAATTAAATCTTTACTATTTTCATTTAAAACAATTAATTCACAGTTTCCATTTTCATTAAAAACATAATTATCATAATATTTTTTATAATATTCAATTGCATTTCTCGCAATTTCAAACTTTTCATTTATAGACAAAGAAAGTGCTTTATCTATTATAAATTTAATATCTGAAACGTCTTGATATACTAAACAATTAAGATTATCTGTCAAAGAAGGATTTAACCAATGAGGATAATTTAAAATTGGAATTACTCCAACAGACATAGCTTCTAAAACATTGTGACACATAGGCATTGTCATTCCCGGAGCGCAAAAAATAAAATGGGCAGATGAGAGATAATACCGCCACTTTTCTGTAGGAATTGCTCCTGATTGCCATTTCATTAAAACAAAATTCTCTTTAAACTTACCTGATTTCAAGCCTGTAACCAATTCATCTCCTGTAATCGAAAGCAATTGATTATGTTTCAAAACTTCCTGATAAATATTCCATCTGTTCAGCATTCCAAAATTATGGGGAATGACGTTGGTGTTATAGATTTTTTCTTCAAAATTACCACTCATCAAAATTCCAATATTTTTTGGCAGAGTTTCAACTTCAGTTTGTAAATAATTGCCCGGATGCATAATATATGGCAATGTGTTTTCCTGATATTCATCAGATGAATATATTTTTCTATAGTTATAATTAACTCTAAAATCTGCTTTCTTATGATGACTGAAAGTTTTAAATTTTATTATTTTTGAAAACGGTTTTTCAAAATAAATATAATCAAGTTCATTAAACCATCTTGCCAAAAAAATCATTCTCAACAATGAAAATTTAATGACTATTGGTTCCTTATAAGCTTCATGAATTCTAAAAAAAAGATTGAGATAAGTTCTAACCTTTGTACGATGATTTAAATCAATATAAATTATCCGCTTGTTCTGATCGTAAAATCGAACATAGGAATAGTTTACTCTAAACTCTTTTATTTTTTTTAGAATCTTCTTTTTTAATATAAATATCATTTTTGTTTTGGCTTATTAAATAGTAAACTACACCATCCAACAGTTCTGCCAACTGCTTCTGTAAAGACTCCTTTTTTATTCTTTTCAGTTATTATATTAGTAAAACGGATTAGAATTAATAAAACAGTTATCGCATTCCATTTAAAACGATCTTCTAAATTTGGTTTTGAATTTTTAACACGCCATACATACCATCCGTTTCGCACAACCATTTTCCCGTATTTATATTTATTTGGACGTCCTGATTTAGCATGAAAATGCGACAATTTAGCTGCAGTGTTTAAATATAAATTTGCAGTTTTTGAAACTCTTAATGTAAAATCAGCATCTTCATATAGGCCATATCCTTCAAAATAAGTAGAAAATGAAAACTTTTCAAAAACTGATTTTCGAAACGAAGAAACTCCTCCCATTAATTGTTGAACCTGGTATATTTTATTTGTTGGGGGTAAAAAACCAACGCTTCGCCCATGAGAGAAACCAGGAGAGAAACCAGGTGCACAATTGCTATCTAATTTGAGTTTTTTCCTTAAAACAAACCTACTTCCATCTTTACGTTTCCATCCATCAAAATAAAATTCGTTTATTTTTGGAAAATAATTGCCCTCTACTTTTATCCATTGCATTTCATTAAAAATATATCCCCCAACCCCTAATGCATTAGGGAACAATTTATATGTCTCTAATAAATTTTCAAAATAATCTGTTTCAAGCACAGTATCATCATCTAAAAAACAAACAACCTCATTATTCGCATTTACTTTCGAAATACCAAAATTTCTTTGCTTAGTAAGACCCCTGTTTTCATCAGAAACCAAAAAATAATTTAGATTTTTAAACCGGTTTTCATTAAAAACGACCTCAGTAAGATTGTTTGTTGAGCCATCAATAATTAAAATTTCATCTGGATACAATGATTGCTTTTTAACCGACTCTAATAATTTCAACAGTGGCTCCGGACGCATGTAGGTGCAAATAATTAAAGAAAACTTCATTCTTGATTTTTTAATTGATTCGCCCAGTACAAACTTCTATTCCATTGTTTTTGAAAATTAGAGAAATACCTAATTGGATTTTTTATGGACTGTGTTTTATAAAATTTAAAAAATAGAATAGTTTTATAACCCAATATTTGCATTTTATTTAAATGCAATATCTTGTACAACATAATTGTTGGTGAAGGTTTAGGCTGAATTGTATCATTTTGCCAGACTAAAACTGGTTTTGTTCTAAATCCACCAGTTGGTGCTTTTAAATGGGTAATTTCGGGATTTGGAAAATACAAAATATCAATTCCTAAATTTCTTAATTGCATTCCATAATCTGAGTCCTCTCCATATCCAAACTCAAAACCTTTATTATATTTTGTATCTTCTAAAAATTGTTTTTTCACAATACTGCAACCTGAACCAAAAGATCCCCATTGCATTTGCATTTTATGTTTTTTATTGGAAGAATATCCTGGCTCATAACATGCTAATGTTATCGCATTGGCTCCAAATTTCTTAATTCTTAAAAATATCTCATTTAAAAAATTATTGTCAATTTTTATATCATCATCAGCCATAAATACCCATTCGCTTTTTACTTCGGCCAAAGCTAAATTTCGTGCATTACAGGCACCTGCCTGATGTGTAAAAATATGTTTTATCCCGAAATTCCAAATTTCGCTTTTAAGATAATCCAGTTCAGAAACGCTTTCCAGATTTGGGTTCTGTTCAACAATAATAACATTTTTTGGAAGATGGGTTTGCTGTGATAAATCTTTTAAAACATCATACAAATACTCCTTTCTTCCAATAGTTGGTATGATGACATCTATAGTTCTTAATTCAACAACTTTTTTTGTTGACTGAACCTGAATGTTGTCTAACAAATTGTTTTTTAACTTTCGCTGAAAATAAAAAAATGAAAACAATAGTGGTAATACAGAAATTTTTCTCTCATATAAGAACAAATTCAAAAATAACAAAATTACTTTACGTTTTCTGTAATGTTGTCTTACAAGACGAAATAAAACAAAATTATTCTTTTTAGAAATTTTATTAGTATGATTCAGAACTCCCTTTAACAATTTTGGTTCTGAATAACATAACAGTCCTGTTGGCATTACTAATTTTGCTAATGAGAGTAAAAAATAATCAAAGTCATTTGAAAAATTAATTTCATCTTTTAAAGCCAATAAAACAGAAGCATAAATACCTCCAACAGAACTGTTCATTAGCCAGGTAGGATACCTAACTTTTTTATTGATCTTTATAAAAGGCGACTCTTCTATATAACCTACAGCATCAGATAAAAATGAATCTTGAAAAGGATGGTAAGAAGCCATTATCTTATGATGATGAAAAATGGTATCAAATTCAGAAAAATTTAAATTAGATTTCAAATCAAAATGACACCAAATCACTAACTCATCAGGAAAAGCAATTGCCATTTCGAATAAAGTTCGTGCAACATTTTTACCTGAAAAAGTTAAAGTCTTATTAGCATTATTAATTTCGACAACTTTATAATTTTGATGATAAACAACTATCATTATTATATGTTTTTTTGACTAATTATTTTTTTGTAAAATTCTATATTCTCAGTAGCTATTACATGTATATCAAAATATTCTTCTACCTTATTTCTTGCTGCATGTCCTAATTTGGTGCACAAAACTTCATCCTCTAAAAAATCATTAATTCTTTCTGCAAAAAACTTATGGTTTGTTGGATGAACTAAAAAACCATTACTGCTATTATCTATCATTTCTTTTGCCCAGCCAATATCTGAGGCTACAATTGGTTTTTCCATTGCCATAGCTTCTAACCAGGAAACCGGAAAAGCTTCTGCAAATGATGGGAAAACACAAACTGTTGCTTGTTGAATTTTTTCTTTTATTTCGATATATGGAACGCTTCCTAGATATTCAACATTTTGCTTCGCCGTATCTGAAAATAATTCCTGCATCATTTGCAAGGTCGAAGAATTTCCTGAAATTATGTCCGGAACATCTTTGCCTATCAAAATCAATTTAGTATCCGGGTGATTTTCTATTACCTTATTAAAAATTAATGGTAATTCTAAAAGTCCTTTTTTCCGAATTAGACTTCCAAAATATAATATGGTTTTCTGTTTATTATGATTTACACTATTTCCCTGAAATAAATTATTATCAATAGGATTGGGAATAATTGTAAATTCCTTCTTCAAACCAAAAATAACATTTGTCATATCAGCTGTAAACTGGCTTACTGATAATAATCCATCTGCATTTTGTAAAGCACGTTTTTCATGAAACTTATTAATCCATTTTACCTGACGATTATCCAAATGACAAAAATAAGTATCTGATCCGTTTAACCTTATAATTAACGGGCATGATTTTGGTTTTATAAATGATGAAATACCTGTCCAGTCTGCTGCTTCAACCAAATCAATTTCTTTCCTGGAATACAGTTGATTAATTATTCTTTCGATTTTTTTTCTCGTTAAGAACCATGACAAACCTTTGAGTTTTACATTTTTTATTTGCTGAATAAAAATTCCATCATCATTAAAAGTATTATCTTCTTTTTGACCATAAACTAATATGCGTACAGAAACTCCTTTAGCTAAAAGTCCAATTGCTAAATTTTTAATACTTGTCCCGATGCCTCCTGAGCTTCCTGTTTTAGAGTGTGGGTATTCAGGAGTTAAAAAAGCTATATTCATTTTATTTATCAAAAAAATCTTTTAGAATTCTTGCTGTAAAAATTGTAGCTCCTGTGTCATTCATGTGTCCGCAGGAAGAAAAATATTTATTTTCAACAACAACATTTTCGTAATTATGAATTTCCGGATAGAGTTTTTTTACTTTATCAAAATAATTCATTCCTTTTACATTTTCACACATTGGTGTCATTACAGCAATAAAATTGATGTTCTCTTCCTTGCAAATATTTTTAATTTCTTCGTAATATTTATTGTGTTTCAAAGGTTTTAGATTCACAATATTATTTTTCATATTGCCATTTTTATGTTTTACCAACGGGTAATACCCTAAGTTATCTAAAGCATTTGTTTTTTCTCCCATTACAATTTTATAAGTTTCCCTAAACCCAATTTTACCATCATATTTTATATATCTGTAAAAGGGAATATAATACAATTCATTAAAATTTTCCTGAGTTTCTAAATGTTCTTTTATCACAGTCGAATTATGGATATAAGGCAAAAATTTTGCAGAAACTCCATCAGATTCTTTGTCATTAGAAAGATTTAAATCAGCCTCCAAAATCACATTTTTTATACTATATCTTCTCTCTATCATTAATTTCAACATTAATGATGCTTCAAATAAATGGCCTCCACTCATACCATAATTGAATGTTTTCAATCCATAATCCTCAAACATTTCTGAGACAAAATGATTATTAGCCCGGGAGGAACCCAAAATTACCACATCATAATTTTGAGGTTTGGAATTAAAAACTGTTTCAATTTTTCCTCTGTTTTTAGATTGTAAAAAAACATAAGTATAAAGTCCGTCCATCATAGCAGCAATTAAAACCGCTATAAGTAAAACTTTTACTGTATAAAATAAAAACTGCTTCATTAAAACTGAAAATATATAAATTCTTTGTAATCTGAAAAAGTACCAAAAGCCATAATTGCCATAATTGCAAGAGCTAATTTTACTGTACTTCTTTTACCTGAAACAGGCTCGATTTTAGTCCTGTTATTCCATTCTACCAAAACAAATAAACCAATCATAACAAGTAATTCGTAATTATAACGTTCATTGTCTAAATATTGAAAACCGAAGTCCTTACTCGTAAAAATTCGTTTTAAATACAAAATTGCATCAGTTATGGTTTTAGCTCTAAAAAATATCCAGGCTATGCAAGTAATCAGAAAAGTCGAAAGAATACTAATTATTGTTTTTACGGAATTAAAGTTCCATGAAAGCACTATTGTATCCATATTGTTTCGATTACTATTACGTAAAAGCAAAGGCAGAAAGTAAAACGCGTTTATAAATCCCCATGCAATGTAAGTCCAATTAGCTCCATGCCAAAATCCGCTTACCACAAAAATGATAAAAGTGTTTCTGACTTTCATCCAAAGTCCGCCTTTGCTTCCACCTAATGGGATGTATAAATAATCACGGAACCAGGAGGAAAGCGAAATGTGCCAACGACGCCAAAACTCTGCTATATCTCTTGAAAAATATGGATAATTGAAATTTCGTAATAAATCTAAACCAAACAATTTTGAAGTTCCTAATGCAATGTCTGAGTAACCTGAAAAATCTCCATAAATTTGAAATGCAAAATATACTGCACCAAGAATCAATGAAAATGAATTCATGGAAGGATAATGATCAAAAATAGCATTAGCGTAAGTAGCACATGTATCTGCAATGACTACTTTTTTGACTAATCCCCAGATGATTTGATAAATTCCTTCTTTGGCTTTTTCAAAATTAAACTCTCTTTTTACTTTTACCTGAGGAAGCAAATGAGTCGCTCTTTCGATTGGCCCGGCCACCAAAAGCGGAAAATAGCTTACAAACAGCGAATAATCTACAAAATTATATTCGGCTTTTATTCGCTTATAATAGATATCAATTACGTACGATAAACCGTGAAAAGTATAGAAAGAAATTCCGACAGGAAGAATTACATTTAATAAAATTGGACTAGCCTGGATTCCAACAGAATTTAGTAATTCTGAGAAAGAATTGGCAAAAAAATTATAATATTTAAAGACTCCCAAAAATCCCAAATTGACCAGAATACTGAGCCAAAACCAAAATTTACGGCTTTTTTCAGATTTCCCTTTTTCAATTTGAATTCCGGTATAATAATCTAAAAAAGTAGAGAAAACTAATAAAAAAAGAAATCTCCAATCCCAACAAGAATAAAAGTAATAACTGGCAATAATTAATAAAGCATTTTGACTGCTTTTGCTTTTATTAAAAACAAACCAATACAAGAAAAAAACGATTGGTAAGAAAATAGCAAATGCTATGGAATTAAAAAACATAAAGTAATTTATATAAAAAAGCCAAAAGTACTAAAATCTTTGGCTTAAAATAGCTTCAATACTTTCCCAAATTCTATTAGAAGCATTTTCGGGCGAATCCTGATTGATTATTTTGAACCAATTTTGGGCACTTCTGACATTTTCATTTTTCTGTTCTAAAGCTAGTTTAATTTTATTAGCAATTTCATTTGGAGAATTTAGCCAGATAACTGCTTTTTTATCAGGCATAGATCGAAAATGGATATAGTTATAAATTTTAGAAACCGACCAATTTTTATCTATCCTGTTCTCAACATTATAATTTAGAAATGCGCAAAGTTTTTGAAAAGACACATAATCAAATACCATTGATGACCCCAGATTCACAACCATTTCAGTATGATATATAGTGTTTACCTGTGCTATATTATCTGCCTGAGTTGGCAAAATAGTATTCCATCCATCGCCTATTTTCTGCCATAAAGGAACTATTGATCTAATGATGTCTTTATTTTTTTCTAAAACAAAATCATATCGATTAGAAAAATCTACCGGACATCTTCTAAAAATAATCCCTAAAGAATTTCCCTGATTATTTAATTCCCGCACTGCCTCGGCAACATCATTCAAATACTGAGGGTCGTCCGGACAAGTGGTAATATCATCACCCGAATAACAAATGTATTTTTTGTCTAAATCGAGTTGATGTTCTTTATAAAATTCTTCTTTTTGAATTAATTTGTCTTTATCAAAATGACTTTCAAATTGCGGTGTACCGGTTATAAAAATTTGGTTTTCTCTTATGTAAGGATAATAATGAAGTAACTCCTTTTTCATGTGTTCACTCCAGACAAAATAAAAATCGGTTTCTACTAACATTGTTGCCTTTGGTAAGTTATCCCAGGAGAAAATGAATGTTGCAGTAGGAATTCCTTTTTTTTTTGCTGCCAATAAAGGTGCTATTGCCAAAACAGGACGTTGATTTGTACAAAAAACAAAATCTGGTTTTTCTTTTTGGAGTATTTCTAAGCAATAGTTATAATAACTTGTACTGCTCTCTAATTTTTTAATTTTCTTACGAATTTTTTCTAATCCTTTAGATGAAGAATGAGTTGCAATTAAAAATTTAGTTACCAGATTTTTCAGCGCCGGTCTTATTTTTTTATATGCAAAAGGAAACCTATAAGTATCATAAACAAAATCTTTCTCTGATTTGATGCTCAAATTAAGTTCAATGTGTTTACGGGCATTTTTATAACTATCAGTTAACGGATTTGATTTCGCCTCACTGATTTTAATTTCATCAAAACCTAATGTAGTTAAATCAAATGGTGTGTTATTCCAATACTTAATTTCAAAATTTTTATCTAATCCAATTTTATAAAAATTAGAAAAAGCAAAATTTCGAAGTCCAATTCCATCAGGCAATAAAATAAATATCTTTTTGTTTGGCATTAACTGTCTCTAAATTGTTTTTGGTGATTGAGCTGCCAAATATCCGACTTTTGGAGGCATCTAAGAAATAATTCGGCACTATTTCCTTCTCCAAAATCATTATCTGAATATTGTATTTTGTGCAGGTCTATTATGGAAAGTGCTTCATTCAAATCCTTTTCAGAATAATCGACATTGATAATATCTGCATTTACAGCCCTGTTTTGCTGACGGGTCCCGATATTAATGATTGGAACACCATAATAAGGAGCTTCACGAATTCCTGCACTGCTGTTTCCAATAATAAACTGACTATTTTTTAGAAGTGTTAAAAAATATTCAAATCGAATCGAAGGGAAAATTCTGAACCGGGCATTATGCTTTAAATTCTCGTAAGCATCAAGAATAAACTGGCTTCCTAAATCATTGTTTGGAAAAATAACCACATAATTATGATTGTCTTTCAACAAACAATCAACAAAAGTATTTGCATGTTCCTGCATCGACTGAAATTCAGTAGTTACCGGATGAAACATAACTATCGCAAACTCTTTGAATAGAATTTCATAATACTCTTTTACGATATTCAATTCCGGTAGTTGATTAGAAAACATAATATCAATATCAGGAGATCCAATTTTAAAAATTGATTCTTTTATTTCTCCCATTTGAATCAGTCTTTTTTCAGCTTCTTTATTTGATACAAAATGTATGTGACTTAATTTACTTACACTGTGCCGAATTAATTCGTCAACTGTTCCTGAAACTTCCCCGCCTTCTATATGTGCAACCAAAATATTATTGAGTGAACCTACAATTGCTCCGGCCAGTGTTTCTACACGATCGCCATGAACCACTATCATGTCAGGATTTATATTTTTACAATAACCAGATAGACCTTCAATGGTTTTAGCCAATGTTAAATCCATTGTGGTTTCATGAGTATGATTCTCAAATGTAAATACATTTTTAAAATTACACCGCTCAATTTCTATAAGGGTATATCCGTATATTTCCTGTAAATGCATTCCGGTAACAAAAACAAAAACTTCAAATTCTGGTTCTTCTTCCAAAATTTGAATTAATGATTTTATTTTCCCAAAATCTGCACGGGTTCCGGTAAGGAAAAGGATTTTTTTCATTTATATGTTTAAAATTACACGACTCTAACCCTCACCTATCAGGGACGAATATAACGGTTGCGATTATCTTTTACTGAAAAACAATTTAGAACATAAATTTCAATATTTTATTTCCCCTCTTGAGAGGGGCTAGGGGTGTGTTTTTCATATTCAAAAATAAAAATTCAATCGCCCTAAGAACATTTTCTATATCTTTTAAAACTTGATGGTCACTAAATCGTAAAACAGAAATTCCAAATTCATTCATTTTATTTTATTTAATAATATCTCTATTATAAACTTCTAAAAATTCATGAGAATATCCATCCACTTCTATACCTAACATTAATTCATGACAAAAGAAATCTAAAATATAATTATCAACTGGTTTTTGTCTATGAAAATCATATCCATACATCTGTTTCCCTTTTAATTTTAGCCAAAGAATTATCTCAGCTTTAGTCTAATTATTGCGAAGTTGTCGTGCAAATTCTTTTAATTTAGGATTATATGGAATATTTTTTCTTTTCATAATCATCTTAGTTTATTCTAGTCTTTATCTTAAAACACACCCCTAACCCCTCTCAAGAGGGGAATTCATATCGAGATATAATTAGTTTTGTCTTAAAAAGAACTTCAAATATATCACATTGAACTAATCGAAATCAGAAAAATCCAATTGTTCATCATTGTTAATATCTCTGACAGCTATTTTTCCAATCAAATCGTTAAAATGTTCCGCCAGGATTTTACCTGTTCCCGGTCGTTTTACCCAGATGTTTTCTTTAGATAATTTTTCTCCTTTTTTAATTGATTTTATAGCACAGACTGTTGCAAATGCAAAATCAATTGTAACTTGTTCTTCCTGAGCCGGTTTTTTGGTGCCTCCGCGCATGAGAGCAATTTCTGCACTTGAAACAATTAAATCCTGACAAGCTTTTTCATTCATACTACATACAATATCGGGACCTGTACGCTGCATATGATCTGTAAAATGTCTCTCTAAAATGCTGGCACCAAGAGCCACTGCTCCTAAACAGGCATTATTATTTAGAGTGTGATCAGACAAACCAAACACTTTATCAGGAAAAGCTTCATGCATTTCTGTCATCGCTCCAAAACGAACTAAATGAATTGGTGTTGGATATAAATTTGTTGTATGCAATAAAGCAACAGGAATATTGTGTTTATCAAAAATAGCTACTGCTTTTTGAATACTTTCAATCGTATTCATACCCGTACTTAAAATAACAGGCTTGCCAAAAGAGGCAATATGTTCTAATAATGGATAATTATTGCATTCGCCAGAACCAATTTTATAAGCAGGAATGTCAAATTTTTTTAAGCGTTCTGCAGCCGCACGAGAAAACGGCGTAGAAATAAAAATCATTCCTTTGCTTTCAACATAATTTTTAAGTTCCAATTCATCTGCTTCATTCAGAGAACATCTTTCCATGATTTCGTAAATAGAAACATCAGCGTTTCCCGGAATTACTTTTTTGGCCGCCCCGCTCATTTCGTCTTCTACAATGTGGGTTTGATGTTTGACCATCTCAACACCAGCGCGTTTTGCAGCGTCAACCATTTCTTTGGCTACTTGTAAAGAACCTTCATGGTTAATTCCGATTTCGGCGATAACTAAAGGCGGAAAATCCGGACCTATTTTTCTTCCTGCGATTTCAATGTATGGGTTCATAAAATTATGAATTATATTTTTATATGTTTGTTATATAAATATTCTGCATAATCAAAATCTTCTTGCGTATCAATATCTATATTGGCAAAAATATGATTTACTTCGAATGGAAAGGCTTTTTCTGAAATAATAATATTATCTAAAATTAACTTTGCTTTTGTGATATAAAGCAATCCATTTTCATAAAAAAGAGGTTCTAAATCCTGACTGCGCTGCCCTATTTTGTAATTGAAAGGAACGAATTTTTGATTTTCTATTTTTCCGAATTTTTGGTGATTTTTGGAAATGCTAAAAAGACTATCATAATTTTCTTTTTGATAAATATCGAAAGCATCTTTTAATAAATTTTCAGGACGAAGTGGGTTTGTAGGTTGCAACAAAACAACATTTTCTACCTCATCTATCTGTTCTAAAACATTTTTTAAAGCCGAAACCGTTGGTTCTAAATCTCCAGAAATATTTGTTGGTCTATCAATTACTTTTGCTCCAAAGTGCAATGCCACTTTTTTAATTGCTTCATCATCTGTAGAAACATAAACTTCATCAATACAATTCTTATTGGCTTGAGCATACAAAATACTATGTGCTAACAATGGAATTACGCCAAGAAATTTTATATTTTTTTGAGGGAGCCTTTTAGAGCCTCCACGAGCTGGAATAATAGCAATGGTTTTCATTTATTGCAATCTGTTTTTAGCATTCTCAATAATTTTATTCATACCTGAATTCCAACTTTGAGTTGAATATAAATTATCCGGAATTACAATCTCTCTTATTTCCTTTTGATTCAGAAATTCTAAAATAGCCTCTTCCCATTCCTGTTGAAAATGCGGATTTTCTATCAACTTGCCTAACTTTCCATATTGTAACACTTCAGGTACACCTCCTAAAGCCGAAGCAATACAATAACATCCTGAATGCATCGCTTCTATTAAGCTCATACCAAAACCTTCATGACAGAGCGTTGGAAACAGATAACAATCGGACATTTGATAGTATTTAGGAAGTTCATTATTAGGGATTTTCCCCAGAAAACAAACTCCTTCCATTGGGTTGTTACGTGTGGCTCCTACAACCAATAAAGCTGTATTTTTATTTTGTGAATGAATCTTTTTCCAAACTTCCAATGTAAAATCCAATCCTTTTTTTGGAAGATCTTTAGAACACCAAATAAAGACTTTTTTGTCTTTTATATCTAATTTGTTTTTAAAATTTATTTTTTCTTCATGAGAAATTTTATGGAATTTTTGTGTATCAATCCCATTATGCAATACTGAAAATTTACAGGGCAAAATCGTATAACAATCCTTATGCACTTTATAACTGTCATGCGTCAGTAAGATCATTTCATCAATACTCTCAAAAAACCATCTTCCATGAAAGTTTTCTAAAAAAGGAGGAAATCCATGATAAAAAAACTGAATCTGACAATTTTCTCTTAACCTATTTTTAATCAAAAATTCCTGTAAAGGTTTAACAATTCCAAAATTATCGACAATCTGGATAATGTATTTTTTATCTGGTTTTATGATTCGACCAATTGCTTTTAAATATTCTAAATATGTTTTTTTAGAAAGTTTTCTTTTTATTTTATCTAGTATATTTTCAGAAACAAATTGATATTTTACAGTATCAAATATACTTTCAGGCTTTTGGCAAATTACATAATCTATTTCATGATGATCAGCCAGATAATTATAATATAGTGTTGTCCAGCTACCCGTTTTTGAAAAGGGAAGTGGAAATTGTGATACTAAAATTACTTCTGCCATTTGGTTTTTATAAATTATATTTTAACTATGCTTTTTTTATTTTAAAACTTATGCTTTTTAAATCATTACTTACTTTATAGGTATAAGGAAATTGATGATAAAATGAAATAATATGCAAAAGTAATTTATCATTAATTTCTTTTAGGCTATAGTATTTTGGTGCCTTTTTACCAATTGACTTTTTAATTTTATATTTCAAAGACTTTTGAAAATCATCTTCAACAAAACGAATTGATAAAATTCCGTTTTGAAATCGAGGAAGTTCAACAAATAAAAAATGGTCGATTATTTCTTTCTTATTAATCAAAACCAGATTATTATCAAACCCCTCTAATTCATTAAACTCTGATTCTGAAATTACTTCTCCCCACTTTTCTGAATTCACATTGTTAAATTCAGTTTCAAAATTGCATTTTAAATGACGGTGATTTACTTCTACAATTCGTGATAATTGCAATTCTGTATTTAAATCTACCGTTTCTCTGTTTCTGTAATTTTTATGCCATTGATGTAGCATCAATACTTTTTGATCATAAAATTCCAGCTCACATCCCGCTTGTATTATCCTGTTGTGTATATCAGTATCCTCTGCTCCCCAAAAATGAAAAAATTCATCAAATCCCCGGATACTTTTTAACCTTTTAACTGGAAAAAGTGTCATTCCTGTAGCGTCTTTAGTGCTCAGAAATTTGATGTTATAACTATCATAATTAATGGATTCTTTATTATTTTCCTCATTAGACATATAGCCAACCTGAAAATAAATTGCCTTGTCAGGATTACATTTCTCTTCTAAAATTGACGTAAATTCAGGATGAAAAATCATATCGACATCAGCCGTAAAACAATATTCAGAGTCAATATTTTTCAAAACATAATTAAAAGCTTTACTCTTGTTCCAGGGTTGAAACTCTGAAAACAGATAATGATAATTACAAAAAGAATAATGTTTGACCAGTTCCTTTATTTCTGAAGCAATTTCTTTTTTAGAACCATAATCAACAAAAACAACATTAAAGTTTTGTTTTGTCTGCGAAGCTAATGAATCCAGCGAACGCTTAATACGATTAAATTCTCTATTACGGTATGCATATAAAATAGTTATCATTTCAAAAAGTGTATGGTTTTGTTAGTTGCTGCAATTGGAATTTTAGTCAACTCGAATAAATATTTTTAACAATCTAAAAAGTACCCTTCTATTTGTTCCATAATATTTTAAAAAATATAAAAAAAAGTCCAAAAATTGTGTTTTTAATCTCTCTTTATGTGAAGTATATTTTGTTTCTCCCTTACTTGTTAATCCATCTAAATCATAAATTGCAAACGGAATATTTAAATGAATAAATTTAACTTTACTTTTAAATAGAGAAAAATGCATTTTCCAATCAGAAATATATTTTAATTTTTCGTCAAAAAAATTATTATTAAAAACTGAGGTATGATAAATTACGGCTTGCTGACATATTGTATTAGTAAACACAAATCTTTCATTGATATTTACAGGATAGTCCACTTTATTTTTAATTATATTATTTTGTGATAAATATATGGGCGAATAATATAATGCTTGCTGATCTAAATGCAAAACAACCTTATTCAGTATTTCTGTATCATCTAACAGGACGTCTCCACTATTCAAAAACAATATATACTCTCCTGAAGAAGCTCTTATTCCTTTATTCATGGCATGATAAATACCTCTATCCTTCTCACTAATCCAATAATCCAATTTTTTATTCTGAACTCCTAAGTATTCAGAACTGCCATCTGTTGATCCGCCATCAATAACAAGAAACTCAAAGTCATTTGAGGATTGGCTAACAACACTTTCCACTGTTTTTTGCAATCCCTGAATATCATTATAATTGATTGTTATAATTGATAATTTTAGCATTCTTTAGTTAATTTAAATTTCTGGCTTATTCTGTCAAAGATTATTACAGACGGATAATCAAATAGTGCTTCTTTATTTTTTTTCATTTTCAAATAAAAAAGGGAATAAAATATTTGCTTTAAAGGGTTGAATCTTAATTTGGTTAGAATAAGATTATACTTTTTTATTTGTGCTACTATTTTTTTTTCTTGATTTGAAATGACATTGTTAATCTCATTATTTATTTTATCGTTAGCTTCTTTGAAATATTCATCCTTATGGTCTAAAGACAATTGATTTTTTGACCTTATCCGAAAGCCCGCCAACAAAGCATTTGTGACATATAGCTTTTCAAACCTAAAAAAACGAAGCCACAATTCTAAATCGCTTGCATATTTCATTTCAGTCTCCATTTTTGCTCCCGCCATTTTCCATAATGATCGTCTCCAAAAAACCGACTCTTGCTGTATCCAATGAAAGTTGCCTGTGTAATAGTTGAATTTTGACCATTTTTTAACCTTACTTACCCCTATTGTCCTTCCTTTCTCATCTAAAGTAGATGGGACTCCCTGAAGCCAGTTCACTCCATCTAAAGAAAATATTTCAGCAACCGTAAAAAAAGCTTTTGGATGATATACATCGTCTGAATTAATCCAGGCCATAATTTCACCAGTCGATTTGTCAAAACCCTTTTGGACGGCTTCGTATAAACCATTATCTGATTCACTAATCCAATATGTTAATTGGCTCTCATACTTTTTAATAATATCAATTGAATTATCATTGCTTCCTCCATCAATAATTATATATTCTAAATTAGGATAATTTTGAGACAACACAGACAAAATAGTTTCCTCAAGGTATTCTCCTCCATTAAAATTTGGTGTTACAATTGATATTTTTGGGTAGTTCATTTTAATTGATTGCAGATATTACATCCATAAATTTTTGCCCGAATAAATGCAATTGACTATTATAATTAAACTCTGGCTTTTTTATGCTGTTTTGTAAAAAATAAACCATTTGATTAATTAACTGATCTTCATTTTCAGGATCGAAAAAGTATCCTTGACTGTGTAATTGTTCTTTATGTACATTTAAGGATGAAACTATAACATTTTGGTTCATGGCTTTAGCATCTTCAACCACACTACTCCATCCCTCAAATAAAGAAGGCTGAATTATGGCCAATGAATTGCTCATAAAGCACAACTGTTCTCCTCTGTCAATAAATCCTAGAAATTTAATATTATCTTGTAAATTATGTTCTTTTACAAATTGTTGTATATCATCAAAATATACAGGATTTCTGTGATCATACTCTTTACCAGAAAAAACAACCTGAATATTATAATTATAATTTTCTTTTATTTTCTTTACAGCTTTTAAAACAATAATATGGTTTTTATGTTTCCAAAATTGATTGGGAGAAAAAAAGTATGGAACCGCATCTAACTTATATTTAATTCTAAGTTTTTCAATGTCAATATTCGAATAATTGGGGTGAAAAACACTAAAATTCACTACATAAGTTTTTGATTTTGCATTAGGATAAATTTTCTTAAAATCATGTAATGCATCATTACTACTGAACAAAATATTGTTATCTTTTGATAATAGTTCTTTTTGCGTTTTTTTTCTGAAATTCAAATAATCTTCTGAAAAAAGATGAGGCAGATAAAGTTCCTGAAAATCCGGTATCCAGTATAAATGCTTTTCAATTGAATTTGGAATTTGTATTTCAGTGGGGTGAAACAAGACATCTATCCCATAGTTTACTTTTTTTTTCGCTATATTCTTTCTGAATATTATTCTAAACAACTTATTCAGACATTTTTTAAAAAATGACGGTGTCTTATTTAACTCCCTATAAGTAATAAAAGGATAATTAAATGCTTGAATTGACTCAAAAGAAGATGGATCGTTACTCAAGATAATCAGATGTGGTTTTCGATTATCAGCTAATAACTTAAGAGACTGTATGAGATTTTGGTAATAATAGGTACCTCCAATCCAATTTTCATCGTAAGAATAAACAATTCCTATTTTAATTCTTTTAGCCATAAAACATATTTTTTAATCCCTTCTTCTAAACTGAATGTCTTTTGAAAACCCATTTCAATAATTCCAGTAATATCTGCTACCCAATTATTAGGATCTCCAACCTTTACTTCGCCATTAAATACAAGTTTCTTTTGAGGAGAAAACTCTTTAATGAAAACTTTTGCAGCTTCAGCAATTGTAGTTTCAGGATTACCAGCGACATTATAAGCGGAACCCGTAAATGGCGATTTATCAATAATTAATTCTATAATTTTGACTAAATCATCAATATATATAAAATCTCTGGTTTCATTGCCAGTCCCAAAGAGCGAAACTTCATTGTTTTCAACTGCTTTCTGATATAAGTCCCAAAACAATTGTTTTTTTAAACCTGGACCATACGCCGAAAAAACACGTAAACTGCATGTATACAGTCCAAAAAATTTATGATACTCAGTTAAGAGTAGTTCACTTTGCAATTTATGAAAACCATAAGGAGATAAGGGTTTACAATTACTGTTTTCTACAATTGGTAAAATCTTTGGATTACCATAAACAGCAGCACTAGAAAAATTAATAAACTTACAGCTACTATTATAATCCCTGATTGCCACTAATATTTTCTGTACATTCACAACATTAAGTTCAAAATCCTGTGAAGGATTTTCAAAAGAAAAACCAACATGTGCAGAGCCTGATGCATTAATACAAACATCAAATTGATTTTCTTTAAAAGCTGCAGAAAAATCAGAGTTGTGACGTTCTATTTTATAAAATTTTTCTTTTTGACTTTCATTAACATCTGCTTCCCACACTTCAAATCCTTTATTAGAAAAATAATCAACGCAATGACTGCCAATAAATCCACTGGAACCTATAATTAAGAATTTCATGTTTTTATTGTTATATAAGAATACATTCTTCCTGGAATTTCATTTTCATTTAACTTGTTACTTTGATTTAAACCTTTCTTCTTTAAATATAAATACTTAAAAAAAGTAAGCCTTGATAAAATTCCAAATTTATTCTTAAAATTGGAGATTGCTTTTGATCTTCTAATTTGAAATTTATTCAAAATTTCTTCTTTAGAAACCGGAAAATAATTTATCACACTCTCATAATATTTGATTTCTTTTTCTACTTTTAAGCCTGCTTTTTCCATCGCCGTTCTATATTCTTCAGTTTGAAAGGCGTTTTCACCTCCGTAAAATTTTTGCAGGGGATGATTTTCTAAAAACCATTCTTTGTCTTTTTGATTAAAAATTACATGATCCCGAATGGTAATAAATAATCCTTTCTTTTTTGTGACTCTGCTTGCTTCTGCAACAAATTTATTCAGATCATATGCATGGTGCATACATTGACGTGTATAAACTATATCAAAACTTTCACTTTGTAGTTGAAGTTCTTCAGCAAAAGATTCGTAAATCTCTAAATTAATTAAATTATAGTGCTTTTTTAATTTCCTAATTGCTCCAGCCCCAATAGTGTCGCTTGGATCTGGCTCTATAGATACTACATGATAACCTTCTAAGGCCAATG
The DNA here is from genome assembly GCF_052113665.1 of Flavobacterium sp. W22_SRS_FK3. Lineage (NCBI taxonomy): Bacteria > Pseudomonadati > Bacteroidota > Flavobacteriia > Flavobacteriales > Flavobacteriaceae > Flavobacterium > Flavobacterium sp. W22_SRS_FK3. The sequence goes on from NZ_JBGQOF010000004.1 coordinate 41,240, forward strand.
CCACGGCAGTAATTCCATTTCCACTACCAATATCTAAAATTGTTTTGGCGAAGGGCTGATATTGTCTTAAAATTTTTAGAGTTTCAATAAATTCATCACTTTTTATAAAGCGTTCTACATTTAAAGGCAGATTTTCTTCAAAATAAGCTTTATCAACTAAATAATCAAATTCTGGCTGCGTACGAATAAATTTAATAGTTTCTTCCCAAGTCATTCTATCTTTCATTTTCTGGAATTTCTCTTACTATTCGTGCCGGATTTCCTGCGACAATTGTCCAGTCTGGGACATCTTTTGTAACTACGCTACCCGCACCAATAATGACCCCTTCACCTATAGTTACTCCTTTTAAAATAATACTATTAAATCCAATCCAAACTTTATTCTTTATTGTAACTTTAGCTTTTTTTACATTCGTCCAATCTTTGTAATGGCCTATTTTATTTTCATCTAAGCCTCTTTTCCAATCTAAAACATCATTTTTACGTTCAGACCAAATATTAGAATGAGAATTATTATCTACAACTGTACATCCCCATGAAAACATAACATCATTACCAATTTCTATCTCTTCAGTACAAATAAAAGTTCCTCCTCCAATGAATGTTCTATCGCCTATAGTAATTTTACCATCTTGAATCTCAAAAATAAAGTTTCCCGTAATATGGCAATTCTCCCCTACTAAAATATATTTTTTATTTTTTATTGGATTTCTAACCGAAATATTAGCCCCTCTTATATTTGAGGAACCGGAAGAAGTTATATGATCCGAAACCTGCAATGTGAATTTAGAATTCTTTCTGCAAAAAAAACTCTTAATATATCTCTTTACTTTGTGTATCATTTTTATATAATTTTCCACTCACAATCCACAAAAACACACCCATAATCATTTCCATTATAAAGATTAAACTCTGATCCAGTTTCAACAATTTCAAAAGAAAGACAATCTTGCTTATAATCAACAACTTCCAAATTAGGAATATGAAGTCCAAAAGTAAGATTAAATTGATTTGGTACTAAAAATTGGTCTGGTATTTTAACTTCAAATTCATATAAACCCGCTGATTTTATCCTTTCTTCTAATTTTATTTCTGATGTAAAAATAACTCTTCCTTTTATATCTACCAATCTGAATCCCAAATGTGCTTTTAAATGTGACTCGCCTATTTTTACTTCTATTTTAATAAAAATACTTTCATCAAAACCAAATTCAGTTCGTAAAACTTTTTTATCATCTACTAATGAGAGTTTTCTAAAACCAGATCCTTTAGATGTATCATTAATGTATTGATTAACATATCCTCCGTATTGATTTGACTTCAAATAATAATCTATGCCTTCACTTGTATTACCCTCAAAAACTATAATTCCATTTTCCATCAGTATAGTTTTGGTACACAAACTCTTCACTGCTGCCATATTATGGCTAACAAACAAAACGGTTCTTCCACCACCTCTGGAAATATCCTGCATTTTACCAATAGCTTTTTTCTGAAACTCAGCATCTCCAACGGCTAAAACCTCATCTATTACCAAAATTTCAGGTTCTAAAAAAGCAGCTACAGCAAAAGCCAAACGAACCGTCATTCCACTGCTATATCGTTTTACAGGAGTATCAATATAACGTTCACAGCCTGAGAAATCAATAATTTCATCAAGTTTTGAAGCGATTTCTTTTTTTGTCATTCCTAAAATGGCACCGTTTAAGAAAATATTTTCACGGCCCGTCATTTCTCCGTTAAATCCTGTACCAACCTCTAAAAGAGAGGCAATACGTCCACGCGATTTTATAGTTCCTGTGGTTGGAGCCGTAACCTTAGATAAAATTTTTAAAAGTGTCGATTTTCCTGCGCCGTTTTTACCGATAATTCCGAGAACTTCTCCTCGTTCAACTTCAAAATTAATATCCTGCAAGGCCCATACATAATCTGAAGTTCCTTTTATAGATCGATCATTGGTATCTCCAATTTTTAAATATGGATTTTCTTTACCTCGTATCTGGTGCCACCAACGGTTTATATCATGACTTAAAGTCCCGGTACCTACTTGTCCTAAACGGTATTGCTTAGAAATATTTTCGGCCTTTAAAATTATATCTTTTTTCAATTGTGAATTATGTGAATTGTAAATTATTTTAAAATAGCTTAGTGGGAAATATGCTCTACTAAACGGTATCTATGAAACTCTTTTCCGTTTTATTAAAAACTAAAAGCCCCACAAAAAATATAGCAATCGTAACTAATAAAGTATAACATAATCCTAAAATAGAAGTTTCTCCAACATTTAAAAGCATATAACGGGAAGTTTCGATAATATAAGCCAAGGGATTATATGCTACGATCCAGCCAAATTTAGGTAATTTCTCTTTTATCAATGCCATGGGATACATTACTGCAGACAGGTACATTAATAACGATATTCCAAAAGTAATCAAATGACTAAAATCTCGATATTTGGTAACCATCGATGAGATCAACATTCCTAATCCTAAACCTAACACACCCATAACAGCTATTAAAACAGGAAAAAAAACCACTAATCCGTTTAATGCTAAATCTGCTCCCTGTATATAATAAAAAACGTAAAAAAAGACAAAAATAAAAAACTGAATTCCAAATTTAATTAAATTGGAAATGACAACTGAAAGCGGCGTTATAATTCGTGGAAAATAAACTTTTCCAAAAATACTGGCATTGGCTTTAAAGGTATCTGATGTACCTGTAAGGCAAGCCGTGAAATAATTCCAAACTGTGATTCCGGCCAAATTAAATAAAAATGGAGGAATTGTTCCTGTATTGATTCCGGCAACATTATTGAAAATTATAGTAAAGGTAACCGAAGTAAATAAAGGCTGAATCAAATACCAAAGTGGACCTAATACAGTTTGTTTATATACTGTGATTACATCTCGTTTTACAAAGAGAAATAACAAATCCCTGTATTGCCAGATTTCCTTAAAATTCAGAGAGAGGAAATTATTTTTTGGTGTTATTTCAAACAGCCAATCTTTATTTTCTATATTCATTTTACAAATTAACAGGATTTTACCTGTCCAAAAAAAAGATTAAAAAGCAAAAAGGCGTTTTTTATAAAAACACCTTTTTTCATACATTATACAATAAATAACAAATCCATTTATTTGTCCAAAACTTCAAAAGTAGAATTCATACTTTTAAATTCAGGAACAATTTTTTTCATTTTGCTTACAATATCGTCATTACTGTAAAAATTCGCAATTTCTATAAGTTCTTCAATTTCAATATGCAGATTCTCATATTCATCCTGAATTTCTTGTGCTATCATAATTTTGTTATGATAAGTTGGTAAAGTCTTAGAAGTATCGTTTAGTAATTCTTCGTATAATTTTTCACCTGGCCTAAGACCCACAATTTTTATTTTTATCTCTTTATCCGGAATGAAGCCTGCTAATTTAATCATCTTTTTAGCTAAGTCAATAATTCTTACCGGTTTTCCCATATCAAAGATATAAATTTCTCCGCCATTACCCATAGCCCCTGCCTCTAAAACTAACTGACAAGCTTCAGGGATAGTCATGAAATAACGAATAATATCCTGATGAGTTATGGTAACCGGCCCTCCTTCAGCAATTTGCTTAGTAAACAAAGGAACTACAGAACCATTAGAACCTAAAACATTTCCAAAACGAGTTGTAATAAATTTCGTAACCCCTTCCTCTTTTTCTCTTTTGTTTTTTAAAAATAGAGACTGTACATATTTCTCTGCAATACGTTTACTGGCTCCCATAACGTTACTAGGATTCACTGCTTTATCAGTAGAAACCATTACAAATTTCTTTACTTTATACTTGCAAGATAGATCCGCTAAATTTTTTGTTCCCTTAACATTTGTAAGAATTGCTTGTGAAGGATTTTCTTCCATTAGCGGAACATGCTTATAAGCTGCAGCATGAAAAACTACATGGGGATTAAAATCAACAAAAACTTTCTCTAAAGCTTTTTTGCTTTTAACATCTGCAATAACAGCTCTTATTTTAGTTTGCGAATCTAATGCGAGAGTTTCTAAACATAAATTATGCAAAGGGGTTTCTGCATGATCTAAAATTATTATTGTTTTGGGATTAAATCCTAAAACCTGTCTTACAATTTCACTTCCAATAGAACCAGCAGCACCTGTAATGAGTATAACTTTATCTTTTAATTGCTTAGATATTGATTTACTGTCCAATACAATTGGCTTTCTTTCTAATAAATCTTCAATTTGAATATTCTTTACTTTTTGAGAAATTTCTTTTTGATTTTCCCAATCCGAAATTAATGGAACTGTGTATACCCTGTAATTAAATTCCAAACATTGATCAACAATAATCAACTGCTCTTCTTTTGATAAGCTTTTATCTGCAATAATAACACCTTCAGCAGCTACTGAACGCATTAACGCCGGCAGTTTTTTCTTTTGAATCAATATAGGCAGATCCAACATTCGTTTGGAGGCATTTTGATTGTTTTTATCTACAAAACCAACAATTTTAAATCTTGAAGGCGATTCAAATTTAAGTGCATTTGCAACTGAAATTGCATTAGCATCCGTACCATAAATAACGGTTCGTATTAATTTTGAGTCCGTTTTTTCTGAAAAATAGATTTCGAAAGTCTGTTTTACGATTACTCTGTATAAGAATAATCCACAAAAAGAAAGCACTAAATTTATAAAAAGTGCCGTATTTAAAAAGGCTTTATGTCCTGAATACAACTCAAAGACCAAATTGAAAATCAAAAAGAAAATCAAAACTGACATTTGAGAGAACAATAATTTTATTGCATCTATATAAGAAGAATGCCTGATTATTCCTGAATAGGTCCTAAATAGCCAGAAGAAAAAGACATTGACAAATATAAGACTTAATACAAAATAAAAATGATATGTCGTTACAATGTAACCTAATGCTGTACCTTCAAAAAGCATATAAGTAAATGTAAACGAAAAAAGAAGGACAATGATATCAATTGCAACGATAATCCACCTTGGCAAATAACTAAGATTATTAATATTTGCTTTAAGATTTCTTGGTGAGAAACTATTATGCAATAAAGCAGACATTTTGTTTGGTTTATCTGTATTCAAGTTAATTGTATTTAGTATTGAAACTTAGCACACTTACAAAAGTACTAATTAAAGATTTTAAAAAAATATTTCTTTTTAAATTAAAATCTCGCATTTTTTTTCTTTTGTTTTAATAATTCGATCAGATAAGACCCATATCCTGATTTAACAAGAGGCAAAGCAAGTTCTTCAAGCTCTTTATCAGAAATGAAACCTTGTCTCCAGGCAATTTCTTCAATACAACCAACCTTTAATCCTTGTCTCTCTTCTAAAACCTGAACAAATTGTCCCGCCTGCATTAAACTATTAAAAGTTCCGGTATCTAGCCAGGCTGTACCTCTGCTTAAAATACCTACTTTTAAAGATTCTTTTTCTAAATAGACTTTATTTACATCTGTAATTTCATATTCCCCCCTCGCACTTGGCTGAATATTTTTAGCTATTTCTACAACTGAATTATCATAAAAATACAAGCCGGGAACAGCATAACTTGATTTTGGATCTTCCGGTTTTTCTTCAATAGAAATAGCTTTGAAGTTTTCATCAAATTCTACTACTCCATAACGCTCTGGGTCTGAAACATGATAAGCAAACACAACTCCTCCATTTGGTTTTGTATTTGACTTTAAAAGTTCCTGCATATTAGATCCAAAAAAAATATTATCTCCTAATATCAGCGCAACATCATCATCACCAATAAATTCTTCTCCGATTACAAAAGCCTGAGCTAAACCATTTGGAATAGCTTGTTCGGCATAACTAAATTTACATCCCAAACTGGATCCGTCTCCTAATAATTTTTTAAAATTTGGCAGATCATGAGGTGTAGAAATAATTAATATTTCATTTATTCCAGCCATCATTAATGTTGATAATGGGTAATAAATCATAGGCTTATCATACACAGGCATCATTTGCTTGCTCATTGCAAGTGTTAATGGATGCAATCGGGTACCGGAACCTCCGGCTAATATAATTCCTTTCATCTTTTAATATTTTTTTTGTAGATTCTTAGCTGAAATATTTATTCTAAAAAAACATTTTCTTTAAACTTTCTTTATATTCTGGAACATCTACCTGATATGTTTTTTTTATTTTTTCTTTATCCAATAATGAAAATTCCGGGCGTTTTGCCGGGGTTGGATAAGATACTGATGGAATTCCTCCAACATGACAATTATATCCTCCAAGTTCTTTTATGCTCAACGCAAAATCATACCAGCTTATTTCACCTTCATTTGAATAGTTATAGATTCCGGGTATCCAATTTGGAGATTCCAAAATATCCAGCATTGCTTGTGCTAAATCGGCTGCATAAGTTGGAGAACCTATTTGATCATTGACTACATTTATTGATTCTCGTTCCTGCATTAAACGTTGCATTGTTTTCACAAAATTATTTCCAAATTTGCTATAAACCCAAGAAGTTCTTATTATAATTGAATTAGGATTATTATTAATACAAGCTACTTCACCCGCTCTTTTAGTGGCACCATAAATATTAATCGGATTCGTTTCAGTTTCTTCATTTAAAGCAATTGAAGAAGATCCGTCAAAAACATAATCCGTAGAAATATGAATTAGCTTCACGTTATTATCATGTGCATATTCAGCAATCAATTCGACTGCTAAATGGTTTACAGTATTAGCCAGATCTTTTTCCGATTCTGCTCTGTCAACTGCTGTATAAGCTCCACAATTCAAGATAATATCCGGATTTATTGCTTTTAATTGTGTCTTTAGCAAATCTAAATTATCTAAGGTAATCTGAGTTCTGTCTGCAAAAAACCATTCATATTGAGAATCATTTGAAGAAAGTTGTAAAAGCTCAGAACCTAATTGTCCTGTTGCCCCTGTAACAAGTATTTTTTTCATTAAAATAAACTATTACAATTTTCAATAAAAGGTAAAATCTGATCTTTTTCAGAAACTATTGCGTCATTTAAATCCATACCCCAATCAATATTTAAAGATGGATCATCATATTTTATCCCTCCTTCAGAAGCTTTGTTATAAAACTGATCGCATTTATACATTACTGAAGCCGTTTCACTAATAACAGAGAAACCGTGTGCGAATCCCTGAGGGACCAGCAATTGCTTTTTATTTTCAGCCGACAATAAAACACTAAACGATTTTCCGTAAGTTGGAGAATCTTTTCTTAAATCGACAGCCACATCAATAATTTCTCCTTCTAAAACTCGAACCAATTTACTTTGAGCAAAAGGCGGATTTTGATAATGCAATCCTCTCAATGTTCCTTTTTTTGAAAAAGACTGATTGTCCTGAACAAAATCGATATCAATCCCTAAATCTTCAAATTTAGTTCTACTGTATGATTCAAAAAAATAACCTCTTTCGTCGCCAAAAACTGTTGGTTCAATAACTACTAAATCTTTTATAAACGTTTCTTCAATTTTCATTTTTTAAAATGCAGTTTTTTTTTATTTATGTTTTTCAAAAAAGGTATTAACCACTTCTTTAATTCTATCTTTTTCTTCTTTCGTAATATTTGAACCAGAAGGTAAACATAACCCTCTCTCAAATAAATTTTCGGCCACATTATTACCATAATATGGATAATCTGAAAAAATGGGCTGCAAATGCATTGGTTTCCAAAGTGGACGACATTCAATATTTGCATTTTCAAAAGACAGCATAAGAGTTTCCCTATTTATATTTTCTTTAGTACTTTGCTGAACTAAAATCGTGCTTAACCAATAATTTGAAAAGCAATCTTTATTAACTGTCTGAAAAAGTTGTATTTCGTCTATGCCTTCAAAGATTACCCTATAAAAACGATTTATTTCTCTTCGGGAATTAATGTTTTTATTCAAAATTTCCATTTGTCCAAGACCGATTCCCGCACAAATATTACTCATTCTGTAATTGTATCCTATCTTGCTATGTTGGTAATGTACGGCTTCATCTTTGGATTGTGTGGCATAAAAAACAGCCTTTTCTTGTAAAACCTTTGATTTAGAAATTAAAGCACCTCCACTCGAAGTTGTAATAATTTTATTTCCGTTAAAAGAGAGAACTCCAAAAGTCCCAAAAGTCCCGCACTTTTTTCCTTTGTAAGTACTCCCAAGAGCTTCTGCACTATCTTCAATAATTGGAATTTCATATCGCTCTGCAATTTCGTTAATTTCATCAACTTTATATGGATTTCCATATAAATGAACGGCAATAATTGCTTTAGGTTTTTTGCCTTTTTTGATTCTGTCCTGAATTGCAATTTCGAGATTCTCAGGACACATATTCCATGTTTCTGATTCACTATCCACAAAAACAGGAATAGCTCCCTGATATAAAATAGGATTCGCTGATGCCGAGAATGTAAGGCTTTGACAAATAACCTCATCTCCAGCACCAACTCCTAATAAAATTAATGCTAAATGAATTGCAGATGTTCCCGAATTTAAAGCCGTTACAAATGATTCTTCTGCAAGATAATTTTCAAGAACCTTCTCAAAATCATTTACATTTGGTCCTCCTGAAGTAATCCAGTTATCATCAAGTGCTTTCTGAATGTATTTCTGTTCGAAACCACTTTGCTGTGACATGGATAGAAAAATTCGTTTATTTTCCATTAATGTTCCAATAATCTGAAGGATAACGAACATCATCTTCACCAACATCTCCTAATGGCAAAGTCGAAAATGATAATAGCTTTGAATTTGCCTCTAAAGATTCAATTGCATTTGCAAAACCTGCCGGAATATGTACAATTTTACTTTCTGAAGCACTTACCATTATAGTTTCAATATTTAAATCTTTCGAAGGGCTCTCCCAATTGTCAATTTTCACAAAGTGAATTTTAAAAGATCCGTTTATACAATAAAAGTTTTTAGCATCTAATTTGTGTCCTTGCCAGGCACGAATTGGATTTTCATCAGAATTACTTATAATATAAAATCTTTGAATATCCTTAAAACTAAAATCGTTTACATAAGAAATAGTTCCTCTATGGTCTAAAAAATTTCCGCCTTGAATTACTCTAGGATTCATTAATTTAATTTTAAATCAAGTCTTTTTAACAAATAGAATTTTAGTAAATATACTAAAAGCAGAGGAATAGTAATAATTAAGAAAATTAATGTATCACTAATTTTTTGATATAAAAACACCACTAAAATTGAAATGGCTATTTGTGCTAATGCGTAATATAAAGCAACCAATCTATGTGGAATTTTATATTCATTACTTAAAACCTGATACAGATGCAAACGATGCGCTTCAAAAATATTCTGTTTTAAATACAGCCTGTGCAAAATGGTACAACCAGCATCTGCGCCATAAACGGCTAAAAATAAAAGCCAAATAACTGAGTTTGTTGCTAAAATAAGTTTCAAAACAAGATAAATGATCCAAAAAGCAATTGCTATACTTCCAACATCTCCTGCAAAACATTTAGCTTTTTTTCTATAATTAAAAAAAAGAAAAACTAAGCTGGCAATCATAGAATACTTTATAAAACCAGCATCTGTAAATAGCTGAATATTTTTATTTACATATAACAATGATCCCATTACTAGCAAAGTATATAAACCTGTTATACCGTTTATACCATCCATAAAATTATAGACATTTATTAAGCCAACAGCTATAATATAAGCCAATAAAATTCCTAAAAGAGAAATAGAATTAAAAATCTCTAAATCATAAAAAATCAAAGTAATAGCCAAAAAATGAATCGAAATTCTAATCTTATTTGACAAACTCTGAATATCATCCCAAAAACTTACTAAGCTCACTAACGTAATTCCAACAAAGAAAGAATAATTATTTTGGATATGCTGTGCAAAATATAGTAAAGCAGCAAACCAAAAAACAATTCCTCCTCCTCGCAAAGTGATTTCAGTATGTGAACTTCTTTGGTTTGGTTTATCAATTATGTTGAAACGGTTAGCTACTTTAAAATATAGTAACATTAAAATCATTAAATGAAAGCCTAGTATTGTGTATTGCATTATTTATTGGCAATTTTTAAATTAACTCTTTAACTTCTTCTTTATCCTTGGCATGCTTAATATATTTAAAAGATTTGAATAAAGTAAAAGAACAAAGACCTACTGAATTAAATCATTCCAATTCATTATATCGTAAATACATTAAAACATTCTGGGGGTTCCACTCCAACTCTTCTCTGGCCTTAGTATCATCAAAGGTAAGATTATATGTTATCCGTTTTAATTTTGTTGAATTTATCGGTGCATTAACACCTATAAAATCGCCTACAAGTGCCATACATTTGGCTATTATTATTGGTAAATTAAAAGGTAATTTTTTATTTTTCTGTATTGAAATAGTTTTACTCAACTCATAAAAATTAGGATGAGCTCCGTCTGTAAGATTGTAAACTCCGCCAACTGATTCCAGTTTTGGAATAAAAGCAGCTACATCCTCAGCTAATACCATGCTTTTGTGTGCCCTTCCGCCATCGATATTAAAATAATATCCTTTATTAATGGCTTTTATCATAGCTCCTAAATTACCTGGAGGATTTTTACCTATTAGTAATGGTAAACGTAAAATTGTACATATGACCTTATTTTCTTCACACCAATCTAAAATAATTTTTTCAGCGTTAATTTTACTTATACCATATGGATCTTTAGCGTCTAATGAATGATTTTCATCGATATCATTCCCTATTTCCTGTCCATAGACAGATACTGAACTTATAAATACAAATTGTTTCGGTAAAGAGGTCTTTTCTAAACCTAACAATAAATTCTTTGTACCAATAACATTTATTTCATAAAACTGTTGTTTTTCAATATCATTTTTTGGAACAGAATGTGCTTTTCCGGCGGCATGAATAACCACATCAAAAGCATGAATAAAGTTAGGAATTTGTTTATCTAAAGAAACTTTATAATTTCCAAAATTTCTTGAAAGACCAAAAATTTGGTGTTCTCTTCCTAATATTTTAATTATGATTTGTCCTAAAAAACCATTAGATCCAGTTAGTAAAATATTCATTTTAATATATACTTTTTAGCCAACCCCATTTATTAAAATAAATAAAAGCACTTTCTATTGTAATCCATTTAAATTTGAGTTTTTTGTGTGTCATTTTTGCAAAATGATGAAAAACTTGAGCGTCGGGATAATATGCAGTTCTAGAAATTTTTAAAAATCGTCTTGTCAAATCAGCATCTTCTAAGTACATAAATATTTTATCATCAAAAAAACCAATATCTTTTAGAGTAGCTGTTCTTAAAAACATGAAGCAGCCTGATAAATAAGGTATGTCATAGATGTTTTTATTATAATCCTGATTTTTGTATTCGTAGGAGTCCATTCTTTTTTTAAATGTTCCTTTTAAAAATGAAGGCATAAAGCCTCTCACAAACAAATCAAAAAAAGTAGGATTGGTTTTGCATAGATATTGAAGTTCACCATTAGGATAAGTAACTTTAGGCATTAAATGACCTACATTAACATTAGTATCCATAAAATTGCAAATTTGCTCCAATGTCCCTTTTTTAAAATAAATGTCAGGATTCAAAACCAAATGATAATCTGAACCCAGTTCAAAAGCTTTTTTTATAGCCACGTTATGAGAAGCACCAAATCCAGGATTTGCAGGATTATGAATATATTCAATTCTTGAGTCTATAACAATTTTCTTCAATTCATTTGTTGGTGAATTGTCTACCAAATATAATTTTACTTTCAATTCTGTATTCAAAAATGAATCTATTGCTTCTCTCACCATAGTTATATCGTTCTTGTAAAGAACAATGCAAGATGTGATTTTTGTGTTCATTCAATATTTTATTTAAATTAGTTACTCTTGCGTATTTAGCTTGTTTCATAGCCTTAAGACATTTAGGAAGTAATCAGAGTACACCTTTTATTCCATTAGCAATTATTTATTTCCAATTCTAAATAAGTACTATGAGACTATTAGTTTTGTTTTGTCACATTACTTTAATTTACTGAAATTTATCATTAGTATTTTAAGATAATAATGATAAATCATATCTTATTTTCAATAATCGATATTAACATTTTTGCTGATTTATCCCAAGAGAATTCTTTTATTGTTTCATTTGCATATTTATTATACATATCTCTTTTATTTTTATCATTTATAAGCTCAGTTAATTTCTCTTTTAATTCAGATATATTACCAGGACTGTACAAAGATGCATTATAATCATTACGTGCGTACTCTCTAACGCCTCCTGAATCACTTGAAAGAATAGTTGCACCACAGTTTAATGCTTCTAGTGGCGGAAGACTAAAACCTTCCCATAATGATGTTGATATAAAAATGTCTGTTTTTCTAAAAACCTCGGCAATTTCATAATCATCCTTTGGTCGTACTAAAGTAAATTCATTTAAGTCAAATTTTTCTAATTTATCTGTAGAAATTAAATGAACTTTGGAAATTTTATTTTTAATATGTGGTGATAAAACAGACCAGGCACGTATAAAGTCTTCTAATTTTTTTAATGGATGATCTCTTGCTATTAAACAAATTGAAATTTTATCGTTTAACAAATCATTTCGTGATTTTGAATAATTGAAAATATCTTTATCTACAGCAGGATGAACAATTAATTTAGCAACATCTTTTCTATTGCTTATACTAATAAATCTATCATATGTAAAATTTGAATTGAATATATATTTTAATTTAAGTTTATAATTTAAACGTGTCAGAAGTTTAAATACAAAAAGAAAAAGCTTGTTTCTTAATACAAACAAATCATCATAAATCCTATAGTCATCCGCCTGAATAAAGCGAATAATGTTTTTATTATATTTTCTTGGAATGACATATAAAAAAACAGACAAAATAGGATCTGAAATTATTACAGTCGTTGATTCATTTATCTTCAATTCTTTTATAACATATCTAAATAAAAGAAAGCTATTAAACAACTTCGGAATTAATTTTTCAGCAATTTTACCAATAGCTTTAATGTGAACTTTTGATTCAATTTTATAATGATTAATCTCTCTTGAATTATTTGGATAGATAATTTCTAATTCATAATTATTTATTCGTGAAATTGAATTAGCAAGCTCTACGAAAACCCGATTTCCACCGCCATTTTTAAATTGAGGAGCTACGAATATTATTTTGTTCATAATCAAAAATTCCTTTTTTAAATAAAAAAACTGATATAGATACTATTAGCATACCAAATGGAAACTGGTGAATAGGTGCAAACATTGCCATTTGAATAAAAATTAAAAACATAATAAAACTATATTTAATATAAATGGATTTATATAGATAATAGTAATACACAAGTTTAAACAAATATGACACTATTAGAATTACAAATAAAACACCCCCAAATATTCCAAAAATACTTCCCATCATTAAAAAAATATTAAAGGACTTTGATCCTAAAGCAGATCCGCTTTCCGTAGAATGCGATTTGTCCCAATAGTATCCGTTTCCTGTAATATTTCCATTTAAAATATTATTAACCGAAATATGATAAGCTTCAATTCTTCCCTGAGCTGAGTCATCATTCCCTGAAAATTTTAAAACAAAAAAATTCGAAATTTCATATAATTCAGGTGCGTATATAATCATTATAAATATCAGTATAAGAAAACTTATAATAGTAAATTGAGATTTGATGATTCTTAGATTTATTTTTTTTTGAAAAATAGTTGTTAAAAAAAACGTGAATAATAGATATAAAAATAAGGCCAAATAAGTATTTCTTGTAACAGAAAATAAAAAACCCAAAATATAAAAGGGAACTAAGTATAATAATTTTAACTTTTTATCTTTTGTTAAAACATTTAATATAATTAATAATAAACCGAAAAAAGTAAATTCACTGTACCATGTCGTTTCGGAAAAAAATGCACTAGGTCTAATATTGTAATAATCTAACTGAAAATTAGGGTAAAAAATTAAATTGGTAAAAAATTGCAATATTCCCCAAAAAATTATAAAAACAGTTACAGAAATAAAATAGTCAATGATTTGATCATAATAATTAGTCTTTTTAATAAAAAAATGATTTAAAACCAAAATAAGTCCAACATAAAACACCCAATATTTTATATTATTAATTTTCGAGATAAAATCTTCAGTTATTAGAAAATATATTGACCAAATAAAAAAAACAAAACCAATTAAATATTCTGATAAAAACAATCTGCTTATAGTAATTTGTTTTTTTGCACGCATTATAATTTCAAAGAAAGAAATTAGGTAGATTATAATTAAATAAAAATACCAAATTCTAATGTTATAATCTGAAAAATAAAATATTTCATTATCGAAAGCAAGTAAGTATATAATAGCTAAAACAAGTGAACCTTTTAATCCTATTTTTTTCTTATTATAAATAATTATAAAAATCGAAAAGAATATACAAAGAGGAAATGCAGCTTCAAATCCTATCGTTGCCAGAACTATAAAATAGGATACTAAATTTATTAAAACAAAATTAAAAGGTTTTTCTAACATTTTTTAGTAACCATCAATCATTAATATTTACGGATTTTCAATTAATAATTTCTTAATCCAAAACTATTTGATAATTATACATTCCTTTTTTATATAAAAAATAAGACAAAGACACTACTAACATCCCAAAAGGAAATTGATGTATGGGTGCAAACATTGCCATTTGCAAAAAAACCAATATAAAGACAATACTGTATTTTATATATATTGATTTAGTAATAAAAAGTGATTCTAGTAGCTTTTTAATGTAGAGACAAATAAATACTAAAAATAAAATAAGGCCAATTATTCCAAAAATATTTCCAATCATTAAAAATAAATTAAAAGACTTTGATCCTAATGCGGAACCTGTTACAGTAGAATAACTTGGGTTCCAATAAAATCCCTGTCCAAAAAAATTTTGATTTAATAAATTGTGTATAGAAATTTTAAAAGCCTCAATTCTCCCTAATGCAGAAGGGTCTTTTGCAGATAATTTTAAAATAAAGAATGAAAATATATTCGGGAAATAAATGAACAGCAAGATACTTACAAATAAAATAAAACTAAATGAACCTAGTATTATCTTCAAATCTTTAGATTTTATATGCCTTATTTTTAATATAAAAAAATCACAAATAACACTGATAATTAAAAATAAAACAAGACCTAAAATCGAATTTCTTGTAAAAGAAAATAATATCCCTAATAGAAAAAATGGAATCAAATAGAAAGAGTAGTGTAATTTATATTCTGATTTTAATAATAAAAATATAAACAATAGACCAAATAATATAAATTCACTATACCAACTGGTTTCTGAAAAAAAAGCAACTGGGCGGATATTGAGGAATGAAATTTGACTAAAAGATATTGAACTTAAATATTTAAGTGTTTTTAAAAATCCGAAAACCAACACAAAAAATGTGATTGAAACATAATAGAATGAAATTTCTTTAAACTTATTGACATTATTTCTAAAAAAACTATTTAAAGTCAAAATCAAACCAACATAAAAAAACCAATATTTAAAATTATATAACTTCGATATCTCATTCTCAAATAAAAAAAACAATAATGACCACAGAAAAAAAACAATAATTATTAAAGTATTAATAGAAATTTTTTTTTTACATTTTTGAAACACCTCGTAGTTATTACTAAAAAGTTGAAAAAAAGAAATAACATAGATTAGTAATAAGTAAAAGTACCAAAATCTAAAATTATATTGAAAAAAACAGAATGATGGACTATCAAAAGCCAATAAATAAATAATTGTCAATACGATTGATTCTTTAAGACCAAATGTTCTAAAATTATAAATGAAAATAAAAACTGAAAAAAAAATTGAAAGATAAAAAGCATAATTACCCTCAAAAAAAAACATATCTGCTGTAAAACTAAACAAATTTAATGCAACAAAACTAAATGGTTTATTAAGCATTTTTTCTTATATTATGGATGAAAACAATTTTAAAGTATCTCAACCAATAAACTAAATAATCAAATGGCAATTTAAATTTTTGTGAATTTTCCTTTCTAAAATTAACTCTAACCCTCATTTCGTCCTTTAATGAAGCAAAATAATCCGAGGACAAATTATTACCATCTAATCTAAAATCAGAAATGTATTCTTGAATTACTATTGGGTCTCCATATTTCTTCCATAATCTCAAGAAATAATCATAATCCATAGCGTGTTTATATTTATGATTAAACTCAATGTCTAAAGATGCATTCAGTCTTACCATCGTAGATTGATGTCTAATAACATTTCTTATAATCATTGCTGCCCAGGAAATTTTATAATATCTGTCCTTTTTAAATATTTCATCCTTACTATTCTGAAAACGAAGATAAGCTGTAATCCAATTTGCATCAGGGTTTTTAAGTGAAGCATCTATCAATTTCTGAATAGACAGCTCGTCAGTGAACGTATCATCAGAATGAAGATATAAAATCCAATCTCCAGAAGCTAAGTTAGCGCCCTTATTCATAGCATCTGACAATCCTTTATCTGGTTCAGAAATCATAACATCAATACTGGATTTATATTTTTCTAATATTTCTAACGTTCCATCGGTAGAACCACCATCAACCACTATGCATTCAATATTTTGATAAGACTGGTTAATAATACTTAAAATTGTTTTTTCAATATAACTCTCACCATTATATATAACTGTAACTATAGAAATTTTTGTCATCGAAATTATTTATTGGATATTTTATTTAAGATGCCAGCAAAAAAATCATTTTTTCTTATTAAAAATATTAGAACTAACAGATGAAAAACAAACAATATAATTCTAAAACAAGTATTCATTTTTAATAATACCAATATACTGCTCATGATAATAGTAAATACAGATAATGTTTTTACAAGAGAATCAGACTTTTTAACTACATCATCAGTTATATTAAATTGTTTTTTAAATTTAAATATAAGATACTGAGATGATAAAACAATAGAAAAAGCAATTGGAAGGACAACTAAATCATCAATCAAATATTTTCCAATAAAAAAAAATAGCGCAATATTTATTATACTTGACAAAATATGAGATATTATTATGTTTTTTAATTTACCTAAACCCATTAATATTGAATAGGCAGTACTAGCCATAATATTAAAATGATATGATATACATAATAATATTAAAATAAATAAATATTGATTGGCATTATTTTTATCTAAATATCCAACAATAATCATACTAAAACAAATAAGGATACTGAAGAGTATAAAACTTAATAAAGAAGCTCCTCTATTTATCTTATTAAACATTTCATTAATATCTAATTCACACTTTTCATTGCTTTTGGAAACAAAAGGAGTTATAACTTGTACAGCACTAACAATTAGAACTCTTATTTGAGTTACCGCTCTTGAAACGAGATCATAAATTCCAACTGTAGAGAGATTAAAGTATTTGTTTAAAAAATATTTCGTTATTGGGTCAAAAACCAAAACAGCTAAAGATATAGCCTGGAAACCCTGTCCATAAGTAAGAAACAATTTTATATAAATCTGATTGAACTTCATTAAAGAGAAATCAAAAAGATCAATTTTAATCAATATTACAGTAGCACTTATAAGTAATAAAATTGACTGAATTAACTGAGCAATCAAAATACCTGTTAAGTTATAATAATAAACTAAAATAGCAGCGATTATGCAAAAAATTACAGAACAGAAAATAACAATCTTATTTCTCACAAATATTAATTGCATACCATCTATAGCAGATAATAGAACAGAAGTTATGAAACTTATAAAAAAAGTACACAATGATATCCTAAATAAGAGAATATATCTACTAGGAATTTGTGGATCGTTAAATAGAAAAGATAGAATGCTAGCAGAAAAGTAATAGCCTAATATAACTAGTAACCCTCCAAAAATAATATTAAAAGCAAATCCATTAAAAATTATTTGATTAAATGCTTTTTTGTCATTTTGTGCTACATGTACCGGTATGTATCTCAAAACACAGCCTGAAACACCTGAGCCAAAGACTGATATAGCAATTGGAAGGGAAGTTATTATAGACCAAATACCCAATTCATTTTTTCCTAATTTATGAAGAATTAAATAATATATTACAACATAACAAAATGTTGACAAAACAATTTGTAATACTGAAAAGATGCTATTTTTTATAACTATACTTTTTATTTTTAGCATCTATTTACCTTTTGAGAATAAGAAAATTATTTAACTGAACAAGCATTTACAACTTCCTTACTATGGATGATAACAAAAGTATTTTTTTTATTAAATTAATTAGCTTTCTATTATAACTAACTCCAGAAGATCCACTAATACCCGAAATAGCAGGTAATATAGAGACTATATTCAAACTATTTTCTTTTTGAAGAGCAAAGGCATAAACATGTTCTAAAAACAAACCCTCACTATCTTTAACTTTTAAATATTCATCTTTTAAAATATTTTTATATGAAATTAAATTTGCAAAATAAAAATTAGTGAAAACACATTGAACCTTTTCTTTTTTCCAAAAAAATGAGTAGGAATAATCAAACGCAAAATCAACACCTTTAAAGTTTAAATAATTATTGTAATTTTCAACAAATAATTTCCCTGTAACCTTAAAAAATGAATCATGGGATTGAATATATTTGCTATTATTTAATATATAATTCATTATTTCGCCCTCTCCATACCCTTTTCCTAATACTTTAGACTTTTCTTTATTTCCTTCAAAATTAAGTACTTCAAGAATTTTATCATTTTTAGTAGCTAACGAGACAATTTCATTACAATAAACATAATTTGAATTATCACATATGATTATAGTTTTAAAATCTGATTCTGTAATCCATCTTTTTAAGGCTTCAATATGCAATTTTTCTCTATCATCAGGATTCATTAATGTAACAAATGAAGAAGATGGATAAATACAAGATGTTATTATTAAGCAAGATTGCATATAAGTCAAATAGAAAATATTATTATTGTTTTTTGATTATTTAATCAGTTTTTTAATCGTCAGGAATAAAATGGCTAAAAAACCAAATAAAAAACTTCCTAAAATAATTCCTTTTGCTTTACCAAATCGATCTTTTGCTAACGGCAATATAGGTCTATCTATTATCTGTATCAATGGTGTTTCTTTGCGTAAAGTAACTTTTGCTAATTCTGATTGTTTAACAAGTTCTGTTAATATGGCAGTATTGGCCTGAATGTCTACCTGTCTTCTCGCTGAAGTAACACGACGAACATTGAGGGCCGGATTTAAATTAAATGTGTTGTCATTAGCAATTGCAACTCCAGTAATTGCATCATTAAGCTCACTTCGAATTGAATCAGTTTGGCGTTGTAAAATTGCCATATTCATTCTTGCCTTTTTACTTTTAGTATCCACATAAAAATCAGACACTTGTTTAGCTAAGGCTTCACAAAAATATTTTGCAAAAAGTTCATTTTGAGAAGTAACATCAATACTTATAATTGAAATCTTTTTGTCTTTTTGAGCAACAGTTAAACCTCCTTTTGACAAATTTTCATACATTTTTCCTAAAACACTATCCTGAACACGGGTATATAATTTTCGATTTGAATTTGGCAAAAATTCTAAACTTGCAAATTTTGGATTATCTTTCCATTTTTTACGCCATTCATTATTTTTAATATACATTTCAGCCAAAGAAATTGTTTTTCCTTCGATTACAACAGGAGAAAGCAATGTTTTTTCAACCATTGTACGGGATTTAAACAATTCAGTGAGATTAGAACCAGTAAAAATACTCCCTCCACTACCTCCTAAATCAAAACCAAATGAACTTGCCAATCCTAATGCACTTCCTAATCCTCCACCTCCGCTTTTTTCATCTTCTAATGCAAATGATAAAGTAGCAGTATAAATTGGTTTTTTACTAAATGAACAAGCAAGACCCAAGGCAGCTCCAATTATACCTGCAATCAAAATAATTTTCCACTTCGAAAGTAAATAGTCCCACCATTCTTTTCCTTTTTGGATTAATTCTCTTAATGAAATTTCATCATTTTTAACCGGTAAATTATTTTCCATAAAGAATCTTAATTTTATTTAAAAGCAGTAACAATTAATAACGCCAAACTAGTAATCACACTTCCTATACTTACCCATTCTCCAGTACTCATCTTTTTCGTTTCAGGCTTTTCAGGCACAACAATTTGTGAATCAGGAGTAACTTTAGGATACGATCTAAAGAATAAAAAGGAACCTGTTACTGATGCTTTTCCGTTAGGATAAATAATATATGCTTTTCTTTTCCATCCTTTATTATCAACACCTCCAACTGCATTTATATAATATTTAAAACCTTTGCCGCTTCTATACGGTATCTCCGAGGTCAGCAAAACGTTTCCTGTCACTTTAACTCCTTCGTTAAAAGTAGTAACCTCAATTTCATCATCAGGAAACAAGGTAACATTAGAATAATGATTATTATCTTTAACGATTTTTTTCCAATCTACCGGAATTATAGCAAATTTTAATTCTTCTTTTAGCTTTTTAGTCAGCTTTTCTTTTAAAGTATCATTTTGGGATAAATTTAAATCTATACCTTCTATCTTTTCGATTTGTTCTTGTTTAATAGGTCTCTTAATTTTCAAACCTTCCAAATTAGCAACAGATGTCAAGCCACCTGCACGCATAACCACATTATAAACTGACTCTTTTTTATTAGCTAATACATATTTGCCAGGATAAGCTACAGCTCCTGTAATTGTAACCATTTGTGGTTTTTCATAAACAGCCATTCTTCTAATGTTAATAACATCAAAAGGCTTTAAAATAAAGTTTTTCACCTGTTCATTATTGTCTGCAGTAATTTCCAGCTCTACTAGTTCGATCCGTTTTGGATTGGCATCATCAATTTCATCCGACTTAATCATTCTGGCAATCTCAACTCTTTTAGATGCCGAACCAGTAAGTCCTCCAACCTGAATTACTAAATCATTTAATGTCAAATTATCATAATATTCATATTCCCCAGGATTCTTTACTTCACCATCAATCGTGACTTTATATTCTTCCCTGAAATCTAAAATGGAATAAACAGTAACAATATCTTCTCTTTTTAATTCAATATCCGCATTTAAATCTCCTGACAAAGCGGTTTCTAAATCAACATTTACTATTTCTGTTGTTAAATCAGGCTTTAGACGAATAATTCTGGCTCTTTTACTATAAGCATCCTCTTTAAGGCCTTCTGCTCTGGTTATAAGATCTGAAATTCTCATTCCCTCACTATAGGAATAATAATCCGGTCTAAAAATCGCCCCTTCTATTTTAATACGGTTTTCAAAACGGTTTAAAATTTTAGTAACTCTGAAAACATCACCTGATTGAGGCTCATACGAAGCAAATTCACTTTCATTAATATCATGAACCTTAAATTCTTTCCCTGTTTTTTGCAAAACATTTACTGATGCGGTATAAGCAAAATCATTAAAACCGGATGCGAAATTTAATAAATCAGAAAATTTTTCACCATTTTTCATTTCAAAAATCCCAGGTCTCTTTACCTGACCTTCTACAGTTACTCTCTGGTCATAAACCGGAATTCTGATTACATCATTTTCTTTTAAACTCACATTATCAGATTGATCACCTTTAACTAAAAAACGATAAATATCTATGTTTTTATAAACCTTATTATTTCTAATTAATTCAATGTTTCTATAACTGCCATTTTTTCCTGGACCTCCTGCTAAATGTAATGCATTATAAACAGTTGCCAGAGATGATATAGAATAATTTCCTGGTTGTTTTCCTCCAACAATCGTAATTTTAATCGTTCTAATTCTGCTTAAACTTACACTGACCTGAGACTGACCTGATCTGACAGTGCTATAAACCTTTGCAATGGCTGCTTTAATTTTTTGAGTTGCAGCTTCAATTGATATTCCTGAAACTGAAACTTGTCCTACATACTGAATAGTGATTTTTCCTTCGACACTTACGGGAATACTGGCATTAAATTCTTGTACTCCATAAACGCTTACCTGTAGTTCATCACCAGGACCTAAAATATAATTCATAGGTGTTGCCAAATTTGAATCAGGTTCAAAATTCAACGTGGGATTATCAAACAATTCAGAACCAAATATTAAAGCATTAACAGAATCTTTGACTTTGTTATTTATAATTTTATCCTGAGTACGTCCAGAATCTTTTTTATTTTCACTAATTTTTTCATTAGTTTTTTTATTTAAAGTATTAACATTTCCATCATTTACCCTTGCTTTTAGCTTTGCAAATTCTCCAGCACTCATTCCTTTTGATAAAGCCATCGTTTCTGCTTGCTCAATTGTCATATTATTACTTTGCAATTGTGCTTTTATTTTAGCAATATCATTATCCGATAAATAATCCACTTTTACAGTACTCAAATCACTTGATTTGATTAAATCCTGAGCATTTATCTGATATGAAAATAAAAGAGTAAAAAATAATAAAAGAAAAGCTGTTATTTTTTTCATTTTAATGATGTTTGTTTTATTTCAATTGTAAGTAATTAATTCAAAACAGAATTTATTATTTCTAAGAATATTGTTTTTTATAATAATCTTTATAAGAACCAGATGTCACATTTCTGAGCCACTCTTCATTATTCAAATACCAATTAATAGTCTTTTCCAAACCTTCTTCAAAAGTTACTGATGGCTTCCAGCCTAGTTCCTTATTAATTTTAGTAGCATCAATCGCATAACGCAAATCATGTCCTGGTCTGTCTTTCACGTAAGTGATCAACTCTTGAGATTTACCTTTTTCTCTCCCAAGTTTTTCATCCATAATCTGGCATAATAATTTAACCAAATCAATGTTTTTCCACTCATTAAAACCTCCAATGTTATAAGTTTCATGGTTTTTTCCTTCGTGAAAAACTAAATCAATGGCAATGGCGTGATCTTCTACAAAAAGCCAGTCTCGGGTATAATTACCATCTCCATAAACAGGCAATGGTTTATTATTGATAATATTATTGATGAAAAGCGGAATTAGTTTTTCTGGAAAATGATAGGATCCATAGTTGTTTGAACAATTCGTTAAAACATATGGCAAACCATACGTTTCTCCATAAGCCCTTACAAAATGGTCTGAACTTGCTTTAGAAGCTGAGTAAGGAGAGTTTGGATCATAAGGTGTGGTTTCTGTAAAAAGTCCTTCTGCTCCTAAAGAACCATAAACTTCATCAGTACTGATATGATAAAACCTTTTACCCTCGAAATTATCTTTCCATTGCTTTTTGGCAGCATTAAGCAAATTCATAGTCCCAATAACATTTGTTTTTACAAATGCCAGAGGATCTTCGATCGATCTGTCAACATGTGATTCTGCCGCTAAATGCAAAACACCATCAAAATTATAAATTGAAAAAAGTTCATTAATAAACGCTTCATCTACAATATCTCCTTTTACAAAAGTATAGTTAGGCTCATTTTCAATATCCTTAATATTTTCCAGATTCCCTGCATACGTTAATGCATCCAGATTATAAATTTGATATTGAGGATATTTGTTCACGAAACGTCTAACGACATGTGATCCGATAAAACCAGCACCACCAGTTATAAGAATTTTTTTCATCTTATTAATTTAATAATTTTGAATTTTGTTTTTCCAATTCACTATATATATCTTTTACATTCTGAGAATTTTCTTTTTGCAAAATTAAATTAGCAGTATCTGTATGAACAAAAATCGTGTTTTTTAATCCAAGAAAAGTGGTATGCTTATCACTACCAATAACCATATTTCCATTTTTATCGATAGGATGTCCTTTAGAAACCAAATAATCATAAACTGATTCAAATGAACCTAAATCAGACCATGTAAATGATGCAGGAACAACTTTAATTTTCTTACTGCGTTCCATGACAGCATAATCGATACTTATGGATGGAATTTCTAAAGATGTATCTAAATCCAGAAAACCTTCTTTACTTGACTCCCAAACTATTTTGGACTTTTCGTAAACGTCAGGCTGAAACTGTTTTAATTCATCTAAAAGCACACTTGCTTTAAAACAAAACATTCCACTGTTCCATAAAAAATTACCTTTTGCAATAAAATCTTTAGCAGTAGTTTCATTTGGTTTTTCTCTAAATGATAACACTCTGTCTCCTTTTGATTCTATATAACCGTAACCAGTTTCCGGTTTTGTTGGGATGATTCCGAAAGTTACAATATAACCTTCCTCAGCTTTTTGAATTGCTTCTTTAATAGCATTGTTATAATCTTCCATTTTATCAATAATATGATCTGATGGTGTTATAATTAAAATATCATCCGGATTTGATGCAAAAGCAGCAAATGCAATAGCGGCAGCTGTATTTCTTGGTGTTGCTTCAACAATATTAAGATATTCTGTCTGAGATTTACCCATAACATTACCACTTAAATGATGGTTATCAACATTTCCCACAACCATTACATTATTTGCTAAATGACTATTTCTCTCAACAGTCATTTCAAACAAGGATTTCCCTTCAAATATTTCCAAATATTGCTTAGGCTGGCTTTTACGGGAAAGTGGCCATAATCTACTACCTATTCCTCCCGTTAAAATTACATGTACAATTGAATTACTCATAAATATATTTTTATTTTTTAATAAAAAGCTTTAATACTACAACCTGTTATCAGCTTTAGTTCCTAAAACTCCTTTTACATCGTATATTAAACTATTCGATTTTTGAATCTCCTTAAAATTTAATTTTAAAAATTCAGCATGTGCAACTCCTAAAACTATTGCGTCAAATTTTTCTTTCGGAAGAATGTTTATTGTTGTTAATGCGTATTCTTTTTTAACCTCTTCAATATTTGCAATTGGATCATATATTATAACAGAAATGCCGTATTCTTTTAATGCCCTTACAACATCTACAATTTTGGTATTGCGAACATCAGGACAATTTTCTTTAAAAGTAATTCCAAGCATTAAAAGTTCAGCATTATTTACCGAAATGCCTTTTTTAATCATAAGTTTTACTACTTGAGATGCTATATATTCGCCCATACTATCATTCAAACGACGCCCTGCCAAAATTATTTCAGGATGATATCCAAATTCTTGAGCTCTTTGTGCTAAATAATAGGGATCAACGCCAATACAATGACCTCCAACTAAACCCGGCTTAAAAGGAAGAAAATTCCATTTCGTAGCAGCAGCAGCAAGTACTTCCTGAGTATCAATATTCATTAAGTTGAATATTTTAGCCAGTTCATTTACAAAAGCAATATTAATATCCCGTTGTGAGTTTTCAATTACTTTAGCAGCTTCAGCAACTTTTATGGTAGGTGCTAAATAGGTACCAGCAGTAATAACTGATTTATAAAGAGCATCTACTTTTAAACCAATTTCAGAAGTAGATCCTGAGGTAATTTTTAGAATTTTCTCAACAGTGTGTTCTTTATCACCAGGGTTAATTCTTTCAGGTGAATATCCTGCAAAAAAATCCACATTAAATTTCAAGCCTGATATTTTTTCTAAAACCGGCACACATTGTTCCTCCGTTACCCCAGGATACACTGTTGATTCATAAATCACAATATCTCCTTCTTTTAGCATCTTCCCTACGGTTTCGCTCGCTTTGTACAAAGGAGTTAAATCCGGTCGATTATTTTTATCTACAGGAGTTGGAACGGTTATTATAAAATAATTACAATCTGCAATATTTTTTATATCTGAAGTACAATAAAGTCCTTTTGTTTTATCTGATGAATCAACTAAAACGCTTTGCAAAATAGCATCTTCTACTTCTAAGGTAGTATCGGTCCCTTGCTTTAAACTTTTAATTCTTGAATCATTAATATCAAAACCTACTACAGGATATTTAGTAGCAAATAAACGAGCCAAAGGCAACCCTACATAACCTAATCCAATAACGGCAACTTTTACGTTATTATTCATATTTTCCCTTAATTTCGCATATTAAATTGCACGGCTTCGCCATTCAAAGTCACGTTAATGACTATGAATAAAGAAGAATTCCATTTGAGCAAATATAACATAATAAGTCAATTTTATCAACCCCTAAACATCTTATAATTCCCTCAAAAAAATAAAGTTTAAAAACCTATGATTCAAAAGAATATACAAAAAAAAAGAACAAAAGTCATTAATTAAATGATTTTTGTTCTTTTAAATTCTTTTTCCAGGTAACAATTTAGATCTACAATACAAACTAAGTTAATTCTTAATTAAAGCATAACAAATCTAAAACTACTCTTTTTTATATTTCATTTTCAAAACACATCCCAAAGATTCTAAAACCAAAATATAATGCGTGTTGGTTATTTCTTGAACAACTGCATCCTGACTCCTAAAAACGCCTCCCTCCAGTTTTATCTTATCTCCTTTTTTATAAGGCAGGACAGAAATATCAGAAAAACTTGTATCAGAAAGACTTTTTTTTATCGTTTCAATTTCTTCATTTCGAACAATTGCTGCTTTTCCTAACCAAAACAAATATCGGACTACTCCTGCGATCTGAAATACAGCATTTCTATCTTTCTCTGGTAATTGAACAAAAACGTAAGAATTAAAAAGAGGAACTTCAACTTTTTTCTTTCTATCTGACCATTGTTTTATCTGAGTGATTAAAGGACAATAGCATTCGATCCCTACTTCATTTAACTTTTCAGCTACTTTTTTTTCCCATTTAGGTTTCGTATAAACAACATACCAATTCATGCTATTTTTTTTAAGAACCTATTGCGTTGTAAATAAAGCCAATGGTCTTTAATGCTTTTGAATCTAGGATATTTCTTCCATCAAAAACAAAAGCCGGTTTTTGCATAGAATCATATATTTTTTGCCAGTCATATTTTGTAAACTCATCCCATTCGGTAAGAATTGCAATTGCATGTGCTCCTTTGCATGCCTCATAAGAATCTTCAAATGTTAGAACAGCATCAGCATTTTCTGTAGCCTTTCTTGTTTCTAAATAATCTAAATCACTTAAGATTTTATTTCTTGATACCTTTGGGTCATAAACTGAAATTTTCGCCTGTTCATTAATCAAATCATCTGCTACGTATATAGCTGCAGATTCACGTGTATCGTTTGTATCTTTTTTAAATGCCCAGCCTAAAAAGGTTATTTTTTTATCAGCTACTGTGTTATATAAAGTCTGAACAATTTTATTTGAAAATCTTCTCTTTTGATAATTATTCATAATAATAACTTGCTCCCAATAGTCTGCAACTTCATTTAATCCGTAAGATTTTGCTATATAAACCAAATTTAAAATATCCTTTTGAAAACAAGAACCTCCAAAACCTACAGAAGCTTTTAAAAACTTAGAACCAATGCGACTATCCATTCCAATAGCACGTGCCACTTCACTTACATCTGCTCCAGTTTTCTCACATAGCTCAGACATTGCATTTATTGATGAAATACGCTGCGCTAAAAATGCATTTGCTGTAAGTTTAGACAATTCAGATGACCAAACATTTGTTGTTAAAATTTTATCTTTACTAACCCAATTAGCATAAACATCCACTAAGGCATTAATTGCATCTTCTCCTTCAGGAGTTGTATCACCACCAATAAGAATTCTATCCGGATTTAATAAATCAGTAACAGCAGTTCCTTCTGCTAAAAATTCCGGATTGGAAAGAATCTGAAACTGAACCCCGTTTCCTGTATTATCCAGGATACTTTTTATAGCCTCAGCTGTACGAACAGGCAGAGTTGATTTCTCGACAACTATTTTATTGCTTTTAGAAACTTTTGCTATTTGTCTGGCACATAATTCTATGAATTTTAAATCTGCAGCCATTCCTTTACCTTTACCATAGGTTTTAGTAGGTGTATTAACTGAGATAAAAATAACCTGAGCTTCATCTATAGCTTTTTCAACATTTGTCGAAAAGAAAAGATTTCTACCTCTCGCTTCGGCTACGATTTCAGAAAGGCCCGGTTCATAAATTGGAATATTATCTGTATTTGGATCATTCCAATCTTTAATTCTTTGTTCATTCAAATCGACAACAGTTACTTGAATATGTGGGCATTTTTGAGCAATTACTGCCATTGTTGGACCTCCAACATAACCTGCCCCTATGCAACAAATTTTGGTTATTTTCATATTTTCTATATTATGTTTTCTTTTATTTTAAATTATTCCAGTACCAGCTTACTGCCTCTTTTAGTCCTTCTTCCAATGAATATTTGGGATTATATCCCAATAAGCTTTTAGCTTTATCTATACTTGCTAATGAATGTGGAATATCCCCAATTCTTCTTTCTCCGTAAATAATTGGCACATCAGCTATCTTTGAATCAAATTCTATTAAATATTTTTTCAAATATCCAACTAAATCATTCAAAGTATTCCTATCTCCAAACGCAGTATTGTAAATATTATTGACTGCTTGAGAGTTATTAGATGAAATTGCCAGAGCATTCATCTGAATTACATTATCAATATAAGTAAAATCTCTTGAATAATTTCCATCACCATTGATTACAGGGCTTTCATAATTCATTAATTGCATTACAAATTTAGGAATCACTGCAGCGTAAGCTCCCTTTGGATCTTGTTTTCTTCCAAAAACATTAAAATAACGCAAACCTATTGTTTCCAGTCCATAGGATTTACTAAAAATTTCTGCATACAATTCATTTACATATTTAGTAATAGCATAAGGAGATAATGGCTTACCAATTACATTTTCAACCTTAGGCAGACCTTCGGAATCTCCATAAGTAGAAGAACTTGCGGCATAGATGAATCGTTTTACTTTTGCATCACGTGAGGCAACAAGCATATTCAAAAAACCTGAGACATTAACCTCATTTGTAGTAATTGGGTCATTTATTGATCGTGGTACTGAACCTAATGCAGCCTGATGCAATACATAATCTACGCCAACTACAGCTAAACTGCAATCAGTTAAATTTCGAATATCGCCTTCAATTAATTTAAAATTTGGATTTGTTACAAAATCTTTCAAATTATGATAATGCCCAGTCGAAAAATTATCTAAGCAAATTACTTTTTGTCCGGAATTTAAAAAATATTCACATAAATTAGAACCGATAAAACCGGCTCCTCCTGTTATTAAAATAGTATTTTGAACATTTTCTTCCATCTATTTTAAATTGTTATTTTTTTATTTTCTTTAAAATATTCTTTAGAAAACCTACTTCTTTTTCTTCTTCATGATAACCGTCAGAATACGCTCCATATCCACCATAGTAACCATAACCATAAGCAGAACCATATTTAGCTTTGTTTTCAAATCCATTTAAAATGATACTTACATTATTTAGTTCACCTCTTTTAACACGGTTATTTAACAATGTAATCATTTCCTTTTTTGAATAATTTTGCCTTACAACATATAAAGTTACATCGCTAAATTGCATTAACTCTAAGGCGTCAGAGACAAGACCAACCGGCGGAGTATCCAATATAATATAATCATATGTTTTTTTAAGTTCTTCAATCAATTCACCCATTACTTCACTAATAATTAGTTCAGAAGGGTTTGGTGGAACTGGTCCTGAAAGAATGACGTCAAGATAAGGAATTTGAGTTTTATTTACAATTTCGGAAAGAGTCTTTTGTTTTATCAAATAATTAACTACTCCATGATGATTTATCAGATTAAATTCGTCAGCCAATCTTGGTTTCCTTAAATCCATCCCTATTATAACTGTCTTTTTCTCACTCAAAGCAAAAACAGTTGCAATATTTATCGAACAAAATGTTTTTCCTTCCCCACTAATTGAAGAAGTAATCATTAATGTTTTTGCTCCGTCTAGTTGTTTCTTCTTGTATAAAAACTGAAGTGATGAACGTATACCTCTAAAAGCCTCTGATAATGCTGATTTTGGTTTTTGAAAAACGGCTAAACTAGTATTCTCTTTATTAATACCTACAACTCCAATTAGTGGAATTTGTGTTTGTTTGCTAATATCCTCAGTATTTTGAATAGTATTATTAATAAAGAAAAGAATAAAAACAATAATTAAAGGAATTAAAAATCCTAAAAACAAAGCTAAGACATAATTTACAGAAGTTTTTGGGCCAATTAATCCCCCACCAATATCTTTTGCAGGATCTATAAAATGAATATCAGATAAATTAGATGCTTTTACAATTTCTGCTTCATTTCTCTTTTGAAGAAATGAACTGTAGATATTATCACTTAAATCATATTTTCTTTTGATTTTCAATAATTCCTGCTGTTGCTCCGGAAGCCTTTTAATAGTACTCTCCGCTTCTCCTAATTTATTATTGACTAAAGCCAAATCATATTGCAAAGATGCCTTGGCAGAAACTATGTTTTCAAGTAAAACATTTTTAACAGCTATCATTTGATTATCGAAATCCTTAAAAATTTTATCACTTTTTACAGCATAAGACATCTCAGATCTTTGGGTTGACAAAGCAATGAGTTTTGAAACATTTGTTACAATATTTGGATCTTCAATTCCTGCAACTGATGGCGCCGGTAATTTTGAATAATCAACACTATTGTTAAGATATGCTTTTAAGGAGTTATAGTAAGTTATTTTACGCATAACTGCATCTTTCTCAACATCAAAATCTAAAATTTTATCAGAAAATTTAGCACCCCCCTCTTCAATATCATAAATATTTTTATCTTTTCTAAAAGTTTTAAGTTCGTTACCCGTTTCCTTCAGCTGAGATTCCATCGCAACAAGTGTACTATCAATAAATGCTATAGTATTGGTAGCAAACTGATTTTTACCATCTAATTGAATTTTAATTAACATTTTAACTGTAGAATTTAAATATTCAACCATTCTGGCTTTATTTGTACCTTGCATAGATAATGTAAGAATAGAACCGCCCTTTTCTTCTGCATTAACTCCAATTCCACGATAATGCGAAACAGTGGCGTCAAAATCATTAAATCTAACAAAATATTCTTTTCCTTTATAAAAACCGGGATTATCAGTTATTTCCAGTTTCCAATTTAAAAATGGCAGCACAACCTGTTCTCCAACTTTATATCTTTTAATAAATTCAACTGGCTGAACTGCTGTATTGCTATAACTATTATTAGAATAGTTAAATAATGAAACCGAATTATTCTCAAACGGAATTCGAATTTCATATTCGTTTGGACTTAAAAATTTGACTTTGATTAAAGATCCGGCTAATTGAGGTTTTGTTTTATCTATATTGATATAAAAAGGAACGGCGCCATATACATCAATCATATTATACTCTCCTTTTTCAAGATAATCGATATAATATTGCAAATTATCGACTACCAATTCATTATGAGATCTTGATTGCAAAATGGTTGAAATACCACTGACCTGATCAGAAATACCACCCCAGTTAAAAACCAAACTTGTATTGGAAGTAAAAAAAGGATTACTTTCTTCTTTAATAGAAATTAAAGTTTGCATTGCATAAATCTTTTCTTTACGTATATTAACCTGATAAGCAATTGTAAATGCAATAATTAAACTCACTAAAAACAATTTCCAATATCCTCCAATTTTCAACAAAAACCCCTTAAAATCAAAATTTGGATGATTCTCAAAAATCGAAAAATCTTTTATATCTAGCATCTCTCCTATTTAGTTTTTTAATTTTTCAACAATAAATAAACTGTTGTAGCCAAAGATAACAAAGTTATAATTGTACCTATAGATTGTATTCCTGTCTGACCTGTGCCCCACGTTTTCTGTTTTAGTGGTTTTACATAAACATAATCATTAGGCTGTAAGTAATAATAAGGTGACTTCATGACATTTACATCTGTCAAATCAATATCATTCATTTGAACTCCGGTAGGTGTCTGACGAATCACTGTCACTGACTTTCGATTACCAACTGTAGTAATATCACCCGCATTAGCAATTGCTTCCATGATATTTACATGCTCCTGAAACAATGTTTTAGTACCTGTGCTTCCTACTTCTCCATTTATTGTATACCTGAAACCTGCTAATTTTACAGTAACAAATATATTTGCTTCTTTTTTAAAATATTCTTCGAGTAGTTTTTTCTCAATCTTCAAACGCGCTTCTTCAAGTGTATAACCAATTACATTTATTTCACCTAAAATTGGCATTCTTATATTACCGTGATCATCAACAGTAAACCCATTAAAATACAATTGCGATTCAGATTTACCAATATCGGGATTTGAACTTTCAGTAGACTTAAAAATAGCAACCAATTTAGGATCTATCGCTTTAATATCAACACTCAAAACATCATTAACTTGTAATCTGTAGGGTTTTGATTCAACTACTGAAACTGTAGTTTCATTTTCGGAAGTTCCTTTATCCTGCAAATACACTAAATCTTTTACAGGAATACAGGATGTAAATAACGTACTAATTAATAATAAATAAAAACAGTTTTTTGTCATTTTTAAAGTTTTACAAGCAAATATAACTATTCCTTTAATCTTCAGGAAATCTTACTCAATTCGTATTTATTTAATTGTTTCTAAATGTTTTTTCGAAAGGTACACGATGCAAAATACTTCTTCCAAGCGTAACTTCATCTGCATATTCTAATTCATCACCCACCGAAATCCCTCTTGCAATTGTAGAAATTATAATTTCAGAATCGGTAATTTGTTTATATATATAAAAATTAGTAGTATCCCCTTCCATTGTAGAGCTCAATGCGAAAATAATTTCAACAACTTTACCCAGCTTTACCTTCTCAACTAAAGTAGATATATTTAACTGACTTGGGCCTACTCCTTCAATTGGAGAAATCTTACCTCCTAAAACATGATAAATACCTTTATATTGCCCTGTATTTTCTATAGCCATCACATCTCTGATATCTTCAACAACACAAATAGTCTGATGATTTCTTGATGAATTAGCACAAATCTCACAAACTTTTGAGTCTGAAATATTATGGCAATTCTCGCAAAATTTAATATCTTCACGCATATTCAATAATGCTTGCGACAAAAAACCTGTTTGTTCTTTAGGCTGTTTTAATAAATGAAGTACTAAACGTAATGCCGTACGCTTACCAATTCCTGGTAATTGCGACATTTCATTAACTGCTTTTTCTATTAATTTTGATGAAAATTCCATAAAAACAAAAGTAATATTTTAAATGGTTTGGCAGAGTGTTGAAAAAACTTAATTTAATGTATCTGCAAGTACAAAAGTTTTTCGCAAAACAATATTTTGAACCCTTACAGAAACGATATGCTTTTGTGCCGGAGTTCAGCGCAAAAGATAAAGTATACAGCAGGAATAGCTTTAAAAAAGCTAATACTGATTTGTTGCCAACAAAACTAATGTGCAGGCAACCTCCGCCTTAATATTATTAAGCTCCAGCAACTGATACAACTCAGGATTTTCGGTTCCAGGATTAAAGACCACCCGTTTAGGCTTTGCTTCAATAATATAATTATAATAATCGCGCTGGCGAACAGGATTTAAATATAAAGTTATTGTATCTATATTTTTAACAGGGATAGCTTTGGTATGGATTTTTACACCGGCAACTTCACCGGCATTTTGACCAATTGCCAAAACTGTACATCCTTTTTGAATCAACATATTTATAGCTTTAAAAGCATAACGTTCAGGTTTTGCTGTAGCACCTAGAACTAAAGTTTTTTTATTTTTCATTATCTCTGAATATGCAACAAAAGTAATCAAAAAAGGCTGGATATCCTGCCTATTATTGAATTAGAGACATTAAAGAAGAAAAAACAATATACTAACATCATTTTGGAGTAAAATCTTAAAATTTGATTATTTTTACTTTATTAACCGAAAAAACATTATGGATTTATTCATTTATTTATTTGCCGCTCTTTTCTCTGTTTTAAACCCAATTGGCACCGTCCCTATCTTTGTAGGACTCACTCATGATGATTCGGAAACTGAGCGCTCCAGAATCTCACTATGGACAGCAATTAATGTTTTTATTATTTTGATTGTATCCTTCTTTATCGGTCAATATGTATTGACGTTTTTCGGAATCAGTATTGACGCGCTTCGAATTGCCGGTGGACTTGTAATATTAAATTCCGGTTTTTCATTATTATCCGGAAAAATAAGCAAAAAAAGAGGAATTAATAAAAAAGTAGAAAATGATGCACAACAAAGAAATGATATAGCTTTGACTCCACTGGCAATTCCGATGCTGGCTGGTCCGGGGTCTATCTCATTGTTAATTGCTTTTTATCAGGAGCATCATGAAATGAAAGAAATAATAATTTCGAGTATAGCCATTTTGGCAATAGCAATTACCATTTATGCTATCTTAAAAAGTGCGCATTATTTGGCTCGAATATTAGGAGCTTCAGGTATCGTCGCAATTTCCAGAATAGTCGGTTTCATAGTAATTGCAATAGGAATTCAGTATATTGTTAGCTCTATAATTAATATTATAAAAGGAAACTTGATGTAAATACTTCGAATATCTAAATACAAAATCCCAAATTCCATACTGTAGTGATTCAGTTTTTGGAATTTGGAATTTTCTAATTAAAAATTTTAAACTTAGTTTCTCGGTAAAAAAACTTCAGCCATCATACATCTGGCACTTCCACCACCGCAAGCTTCAATAGTATCCAAACTTGAGCTTAAAATTTCAGCATGCGTTTCTAATTGTGTAATTTGTTTTACTGTTAAGCTTTGATGAGCTGATGAACTCATAACAATATACTTTTTATTATTTGCTCCTCGAACTTCTAACATATTACCAGCAAAATTATTTACTTGTGCTTCGGTAATTAAAATAATTTCTTTTTTATCAGCTTTTAAATTTTCCAGAACCATTTTACGTTCTTTTTTATCATCAATACTATCTGCACAAATAACCGCAAAAGTTTCGCCCAGACACATCATTACATTTGTATGATAGATCAATTTGCGTTCTCCTTCTACAGTTTGAAAAGCTTCAAAAATTACCGGAGCATAATCAAAATCTTCACAGAATTCAATAAACAATTCTTCATCTGCACGAGGTGATAACGCACAATATGCTTTTCCGTTAGCTCTGTCTAAAAGTAAACTACCTGTTCCTTCAAGAAAAATGCCATCCTCTTCAGCCGAAGTATAATCCATAATGTTACTAATCTCAAAACCTTTTTCTTCAAGGGTATCCAAAATATCTTCGCGACGCTCCGGACGACGGTTTTCGGCAAACATTGGATACAAAGCCACATCCCCATTTTCGTGAAATGAAACCCAGTTATTTGGAAAAACACTATCAGGTGTATCTGTTTCTAATGTATCTTCGATAACTGTAACATCAACACCCACAGCTCTTAATTTTTCCACAAAAACATCAAACTCTTGCTGTGCTTTTGCATTTACTGTACTTGGCAAAAGTCCGTCTAATACTTTTTGATAATAATTATTTATGGCTGTCTGTTCATTCATCCTAAAAGCAACAGGACGAATCATTACGATAGCATTTGTTATTTGTTCCATATCTGTATATTTTAATTTTGTAGAGACATACTCTGTACATCTTTACTTTACATGTATTAATCTCTAATTAAAGGCAAAGTTGAACATCTAAGCAAACCTTCCTGCTTTGCAATTTCAGCATACGGAATTTCTTCAACTGTAAAACCATTAGTACGTAACCAATTATTTAATCTCGTAAAATTCTTTTCTGAAACTACAATGTTTTCATCTATTGAAAAAACATTTGAAAACATATTATACATTTCGTTTCTTTCGATATGGAATAAATTTTCTTTTCCAAAAAGATTTACCAAATAAAGATAATCTGCTTCTTCCCGAAAACCTCTTTTATAAATGATTCCTTTATCTTTTCCAACAGGCTGAAAACAGCAATCTAAATGCAAAGCATTATCACGAGCTTCTAATTTAGATTTAACCAAATCAAATTCTTTGACAATTTTGTTTGGGAATAACTCTTTGATATAATTTACACCTTGAATATTAGTCCTTGCAGTTATATAATCTTTATAATCACTCCCTTTATAAGTTCCAATAAAAATATGGCCGTTCCAAAGCATAACATCACCACCTTCAATATGAACTTCTTGTGGCGGGCGAACAACTTTTAAAGGATTTATTTGATTAATTACATATTGAATAGCATCTAGCTCACGTTCTCTGTCAGGCAAAATATTTGATTTAATAAAGACATCATCAATTACAAAACCAATATCTCTAGTGAAAATTTGATTATAACTCTCTATCATTTCCGGACGATAAACTTTTATATCATATTTTTGAAAAACGGAATTAAAAGCATCCATCTCAACAACCATATCTTTTTCGAGAGGATACGTTCCTGCCTTAATATGTTCCAACGATTTAGGATCATAGGCCTCTTTTATTGAGGGAGTTGGCCCATTATGAACGGCAGAACCCAAAACTACAGCACGTAATCTTGATGTTTCGTTCTTTATATTTAACTGCAACATAAGTGTTAGATTTTGTTGCAAATATAAAAAAAGCTTCACAGTTAAGTGAAGCTTTCATTTTATTTATTTGACTGAAATTCCCTCAATGGATGACCAGTATAAATTTGTCTTGGTCTTCCAATTGGCTCTTTATTTTCGCGCATTTCTTTCCATTGTGCAATCCAGCCTGGTAATCTTCCAATAGCAAACATTACTGTAAACATATCGGTTGGAATACCTAACGCTCTGTAAATGATTCCAGAGTAAAAATCCACATTTGGATATAAATTTCTTGACTTGAAGTATTCATCTTCTAAAGCCGCAGCCTCTAATTTTTTTGCAATCTCCAAAATTGGATCTTCAACACCCAACGTTTCTAATACTTCTTTAGCTGCTTTTTTAATAATTTTTGCTCTAGGATCAAAGTTCTTATAAACTCTGTGACCAAATCCCATTAATCTAAATGGATCATTTTTATCTTTTGCTTTCGCTAAAAATTTATCAGTATCTCCACCATCTTTATTAATTTCTTCTAACATTTCAAGAACTGCCTGATTGGCACCTCCGTGAAGTGGCCCCCAAAGAGCAGAAACTCCTGCAGAAATCGAAGCAAACAAACCTGCATGAGAAGAACCTACCATTCTTACTGTAGAAGTAGAACAATTTTGCTCATGATCTGCATGAAGAATAAATAATTTGTCTAATGCATCAACAACAACTGGATTTGATTTGTAAGGCCCAGTAGGCAGTTCAAACATCAAATGCATAAAGTTTTCTACATACCCTATTGTATTGTCGTAATAATTTAACGGATAGCCCATAGATTTTCTGTAGGTCCAAGTTGCAATTACAAGAAATTTGGCCATTGTTTTACAAATAGCATCATACATTTCTTTTTCGTTGTCAACATTTACCGGCTTTGGATTAAATGCTGTCAAAGCACTAGTCAAGGCAGATAAAACTCCCATTGGGTGAGCCGTTTTTGGAAAACCGTCAATAATATTTTTCATCTCTTCGTTAACCAAAGAATGCTTTTTAATATCATTTTCGAATTGTGCTAATTGCTGAGCAGTTGGTAATTCTCCGAAAATCAAAAGATAAGAGGTTTCTAAAAAACTAGCTTTTTCAGCTAAATCTTCAATTGAATAACCTCTATAACGAAGAATTCCTAATTCCCCATCTAAGAAAGTGATTTCACTTTTGCAAGAACCTGAGTTTTTATAACCTGGATCAATAGTAATAATACCAGTTAAATCACGTAATTTGTTAATATCGATAGCTGATTCATTTTCGCTTCCTGTGATTACCGGAAGTTCAATTTTCTTACCATCTACTTCTAATGTAGCAGTTTTTGACATAATATATCGGAAATAATTCTTTAAAATAATAATTTATCAAATCTAAGGAATTTAAGACTAATTAAAAAAAGAATAATACTATGAATTTGTTAAAACTCCAAAAAAAAACCATCCGTTTATACGAATGGTTTTATTCTACAATATAACTCTTACAATTATTTGATTTTAAAAGCTTTTAATCCCGGAAAATAAGCAGTACTTCCCAACTCTTCTTCAATTCTTAATAATTGATTGTATTTTGCCATACGATCAGAACGAGAAGCAGAACCTGTTTTAATTTGCCCACAGTTTAAAGCTACTGCTAAATCAGCAATTGTATTATCCTCTGTTTCACCTGAACGGTGAGACATTACTGAAGTATAACCTGCATTTTTAGCCATATTAACAGCTGCTATCGTTTCAGTTAAAGTACCAATTTGATTCACTTTTACTAAAATTGAATTTGCTATTCCTTTTTCAATTCCTGTCGATAGACGTTCAACATTAGTAACGAATAAATCATCACCAACCAATTGAACTTTATGTCCTATTTTCTCAGTAAGCAATTTCCATCCATCCCAGTCATTTTCATCCATACCATCTTCGATAGAAATAATTGGATATTTAGCAACCAATTCAGCCAAGTATTCAACTTGCTCAACTGAAGATCTAACTTTACCTGTTTCTCCTTCAAATTTAGAGTAATCATACTTACCGTTTACATAAAATTCTGCAGAAGCACAGTCTAGTGCAATCATAATTTCATCACCGAAAGAATATCCTGCATTTTGAACTGCTAATTTAATTGTATCCAAAGCGTCTTCAGTACCTCCAGCCAAGTTTGGCGCAAAACCACCTTCGTCACCTACAGCAGTACTTAACCCTCTATCGTGTAATACTTTTTTCAGACTATGGAAAATTTCAGTTCCCATTTGCATAGCGTGAGTAAAAGAAGTTGCCTTTACAGGAAAAATCATAAACTCCTGAAAAGCAATAGGGGCATCAGAATGAGAACCACCATTAATGATATTCATCATTGGCACAGGTAAGGTATTGGCAGAAACTCCACCAACATATCTGTATAATGGCAATCCAAGCTCATTAGCAGCAGCCTTCGCAGCAGCCAATGAAACTCCTAATATAGCATTTGCTCCTAATTTAGATTTATTTGGAGTCCCGTCTAAATCAATCATTAACTGATCGATAGTATTTTGTTCAAAAACAGAAGTTCCTACCAATTCTTCAGCAATAACAGTATTTACATTATTCACCGCATTCAAAACTCCTTTTCCAAGATATGCTTTACCACCATCACGTAATTCAACAGCTTCATGTTCTCCAGTTGAAGCACCAGATGGAACAGCAGCTCTACCTAAAACACCATTTTCAGTTACAACATCAACTTCAATAGTAGGATTACCTCTGGAATCAAAAATTTGTCTTGCGTGAACTTTAATTATAATACTCATTATTTTTGTTTTTTATTAGTAAATTATATGTTTTTTACGAAATTATAAAAATATTTAATAGTAAAAACGTATTGTTGATATTAAACATCTTTATTTATTAACTATATCGTTTTAGAGGCAGCTTGTTTTATGTTCTCAACAAACTGATCAAATAAATACGATGAATCATGTGGTCCAGGACTTGCTTCGGGATGATATTGTACTGAAAAACAATTTTTGTTTTTCATACGCATTCCTGCAACAGTATCATCATTAAGATGTACATGTGTAATCTCTAATTCAGGATGACCATCTAAAGCTTCCCTTTTTACAGCAAAACCATGATTTTGAGAAGTTATTTCGCCTCTTCCGGTAATAATATTTTTTACCGGATGATTAATCCCACGATGACCACCAAACATCTTATACGTTTTAACTCCATTAGCAAGAGCAATAATCTGATGACCTAAACAAATTCCAAATAAAGGTCTATCGTCTGCGATAATTTCTTTAGCAACTTCTATAGCACCAAATAACGGATCTGGATCACCAGGACCATTTGATAAAAAGTATCCATCCGGATTAAATTCTGACAAATCTTTATAAGTTGAATTATAAGGAAAGACTTTAATATAACAATCTCTTTTTGCAAGGTTTCTTAAAATATTCTTTTTGATTCCAAGATCTAAAGCAGATATTTTATAAGTAGCACTTTCATCACCAAAAAAATAAGGCTCAGTAGTTGAAACTTTTGATGCCAACTCTAAACCTTCCATGTTTGGCACATTAGCCAATTCTTTTTTCAATTCTTCAACAGAAGTTCCGTCTGTACAAATAACAGCATTCATAGCGCCGTTATCACGAATATAGCTAACAAGAGCTCTCGTATCAACATCAGAAATACAAATCAAATTTTGTTTAGTAAAGTAATCTTCTAAGCTCCCTGATGCGTCTTCTCTTGAATAATTAAAGCTAAAATTTTTACAAACCAAACCAGCAATTTTAACGCTATCAGATTCTATTTCCTGATCATTAACACCGTAGTTTCCTATATGCGCATTTGTAGCAACTAATATCTGTCCAAAATAAGAAGGATCAGTAAAAATTTCCTGATATCCTGTCATTCCTGTATTAAAACAAACTTCACCAAAAGTTTTACCGCTAATTCCGATAGATTTCCCGTGAAAAATAGTTCCATCACTTAGTAATAAAATGGCGCTTTGTCGTGTCGTGTATTTCATTATTTAATTTGTATTGTTCTTTTTATCGTCTTCAAAACAAGCTATAGCTCATTTATTTATAATTAGATATTTTGCAAATTTACTTTTTTAAAAGAGTGCTTCCAAGATTTTTTAAAAATTTCATTCACAAAAATAAAACCCAAACTCTCAAAAAAGTTAAATTATACTTTCTCTATAAAAAAATAAAAAAAAAGGATAAACTAAAAATTAGCTTATCCTTGATTTCTATAGAATCATTACTTTCATAATTATTCAGAAGCTTCAGTAGTTGTTTCTGATTCAGCAGCTGGAGCTTCAGTAGTTTCCTCAGCTTTTTTTGCTTTACCACCACGACGGCTTTTAGCTTTTTTAACTTCTTTTTTACCTCCATTGTAAAGTTCATTAAAATCTACAAGTTCGATCATTGCCATATCAGCATTATCTCCCAAACGATTTCCAACTTTAATGATACGAGTGTATCCTCCTGGACGGTCACCAACTTTAGCAGCTACATCTCTGAACAAGTCAGTTACCGCATATTTGCTACGTAGGTAAGCAAAAACAATACGACGATTGTGAGTCGTATCTTCTTTTGATTTTGTGATTAAAGGCTCAACAAATTGTTTAAGCGCTTTAGCCTTAGCAACAGTAGTGTTAATACGTTTGTGCTCAATAAGAGAACAAGCCATATTAGCCAACATAGCTTTTCTATGTCCAGTCTGTCTGCTTAAGTGATTGAATTTTTTTCCGTGTCTCATTGCTATTTTAAATTTAATCCCGCAAGCGGGATTGAATTATTCTTTATCTAATTTGTATTTAGCTAAATCCATTCCGAAAGTTAAATTTTTAACCGCTACTAGTTCATCTAGTTCAGTTAAAGATTTTTTGCCAAAATTACGGAATTTCATTAGGTCATTTTTATTGAACGATACTAAATCACCAAGTGTATCAACTTCAGCCGCTTTCAAGCAATTTAATGCTCTCACAGATAAATCCATATCAACAAGCTTAGTTTTAAGCAATTGTCTCATATGCAATGACTCTTCATCATACGATTCTGTTTGTGCAATTTCGTCAGCCTCGAGTGTAATTCTTTCGTCAGAAAATAACATGAAGTGGTGAATTAAAACTTTAGCAGCTTCAGTAAGAGCATCTTTTGGATTAATAGAACCATCAGTTTTAATTTCAAAAACTAATTTTTCATAATCTGTTTTCTGTTCTACACGGAAGTTTTCAATTGCATACTTAACATTTTTTACCGGAGTAAAAATTGAGTCAGTAAAAATAGTTCCAATTGCAGCGTTCTGTTTTTTGTTCTCCTCAGCAGGAACATATCCTCTACCTTTTTCGATTGTTAAATCGAAGTTCAATTTGATTTTAGAATCTAAATTACAGATAACAAGGTCTGGATTCAAAACTTGAAAACCTGAGATAAATTTTTGAAAATCACCTGCTGTTAATTGATCTTTACCAGAAACAGAAATTGTAACTGCTTCATTATCGATATCTTCAATTTGACGTTTGAAACGCACTTGTTTTAGATTAAGGATAATTTCGGTAACATCTTCAACAACACCTGAAATAGTAGAAAACTCATGATCTACACCTTCGATACGAACAGATGTAATTGCATAACCTTCTAATGCTGAAAGCAAAACTCTTCTAAGTGCATTACCAACTGTCAATCCATAACCAGGTTCTAAAGGTCTAAATTCGAATTTACCTTCAAAATCGGTTGAATCGATCATGATAACTTTATCGGGCTTTTGAAAATTAAATATTGCCATAAATTTCGACTAAGTCAATTATTATTTGTTGTACAACTCTACGATTAATTGTTCTTTAATGTTTTCTGGAATTTGAAGTCTTGCAGGTACAGAAACAAAAGTTCCTTCTTTAAGATCATTGTTCCAAGTAATCCATTCATAAACATGACTTGAATTTGATAAAGAACGTTCGATTGCTTCTAAAGATTTAGATTTTTCACGAACTGCAACTTTATCACCAGGCTTAAGGTGGTAAGAAGGAATATTTACAACTTCACCATTTACGGTAATATGTCTATGAGAAACTAATTGTCTTGCACCTCTACGAGATGGAGCAATTCCCATTCTAAAAACAACATTATCTAATCTTGCTTCACATAATTGTAAAAGAACCTCACCAGTAACACCTTTAGTAGCTGATGCTTTTTTGAATAAACCTCTGAATTGTTTTTCTAAAATTCCATAAGAATATTTAGCTTTTTGCTTCTCCATTAACTGAACAGCATACTCAGATTTTTTACCTCTTTTTTTAGCCATCCCGTGTTGTCCAGGTGGGTAATTTCTTTTTTCGAAAGATTTATCATCTCCGAATATTGCTTCGCCAAATTTACGAGCAATTCTAGTTTTAGGACCAGTATATCTTGCCATTTCTAAAAAATTAAATTTAAGGTAGAGATTATGAATTCAGGTCATATCCTTCGATAATCGTTTATTCTACCTTGTTATACTTAAATATATTATTAAACTCTACGTCTCTTTGGAGGACGACATCCGTTGTGAGGCATTGGAGTAACATCGATAATCTCTGTAACTTCAATTCCACCGTTATGAATAGAACGGATGGCAGACTCACGCCCGTTTCCTGGTCCCTTTACATAAACCTTAACTTTTTTAAGTCCTGCCTCAAGAGCTACTTTACTACAATCTTCTGCTGCCATTTGAGCCGCATATGGAGTATTCTTTTTAGAACCTCTGAAACCCATTTTTCCAGCTGAAGACCAAGAAATAACTTCACCTTTCTTATTTGTCAAAGAAATAATGATGTTATTGAAAGTGGCAGAAATATGAGCTTCACCCGTTGATTCAACGATAACTTTACGTTTTTTTGCAGTTGCTTTAGCCATATTACTTATTATTTAGTTGCTTTTTTCTTGTTAGCAACAGTTTTTCTTTTACCTTTTCTTGTTCTAGAGTTATTTTTAGTTCTTTGCCCTCTCAAAGGAAGACCAGATCTATGACGGATACCTCTGTAACATCCAATATCCATTAGACGTTTGATGTTCAAAGAAACTTCAGAACGTAATTCTCCTTCAATTTTGTAAAATCCAACTGCATCACGAATTGCTCCGATCTCGTCATCATTCCAATCTTGAACTTTTTTATCTTGGCTAACTTGAGCTTTCTCTAAAATCTCAATCGCTCTACTTCTTCCTAATCCGAAGATATAGGTAAGTGCTATAACACCTCTCTTATTTTTTGGGATATCTACCCCTGCTATTCTTGCCATAATTATCCTTGTCTTTGTTTAAATCTAGGATTCTTTTTGTTTATTACGTACAATCTCCCTTTTCTACGCACAATGATGCACTCGGGACTTCTCTTTTTTACTGATGCTCTAACTTTCATAGTGAATATCCTTTAATATCGATAAGTAATTCTTGCTTTTGACAAGTCATAAGGGCTCATTTCTAGTTTCACTTTATCACCAGGTAATAATTTGATGTAATGCATACGCATTTTTCCAGAAATATGAGCAATTACAATATGTCCATTTTCTAACTCTACACGGAACATCGCATTTGATAATGCTTCAATGATTGATCCGTCTTGTTCTATTGCTGATTGTTTTGCCATAAATATATTAAGCTACCGCTTTTCTATTTTTACCAGTCTTCATTAAACCATCATAATGCTTGTTTAACAAGTATGAATTGATTTGTTGAATAGTATCTATTGCAACTCCAACCATAATTATTAATGAGGTACCTCCAAAAAACATTGCCCAAGATTGTTGTACATCCATAATACTTACAACAATAGCCGGGAACACAGCAATCAAAGCAAGGAATAAAGATCCTGGGAAAGTTATTAAAGACATCACTTTATCAAGAAAGTCTGAAGTCTCTGCTCCTGGACGAACTCCGGGAATAAAACCACCACTTCTTTTTAAGTCATCAGCCATTTTATTAGTAGGTACTGTGATCGCAGTATAAAAGAATGTAAATACAATGATTAACGTTGCAAATACAAAATTATACCAAAACCCAAACATATTACTAAATGCACCAACGATAGATTGTGATGTATCTGATTTAGACAATCCGGCTACAGCAGCAGGAATAAACATAATTGCCTGGGCAAAAATGATTGGCATAACCCCTGAAGCATTAAGCTTAAGTGGAATCCATTGTCTATTGCCACCGGCTAAATCTTGCTCATAATCACCTGTTGTTGTACGACGAGCATACTGCACTGGAATTCTACGTACTGCCATTGTAAGCAATACACAAGAAATAATAACTAATAGCCATACAATAATTTCAATAACCAATAACATGGGACCA
Organism: Flavobacterium sp. W22_SRS_FK3; assembly: GCF_052113665.1. Lineage (NCBI taxonomy): Bacteria > Pseudomonadati > Bacteroidota > Flavobacteriia > Flavobacteriales > Flavobacteriaceae > Flavobacterium > Flavobacterium sp. W22_SRS_FK3. The sequence goes on from NZ_JBGQOF010000004.1 coordinate 85,990, forward strand.
CCGTTGTTATTCGTAACTCTGGTTGTAAATTCTTGTATAAAAGCTTGCGGTAAACGAGCTAAGATACCAACCATAATCAATAATGAAATTCCATTCCCAATACCCTTATCAGTAATTTTTTCTCCAAGCCACATAGCAAATATTGTACCTGTAACTAATATAATAACAGACGAAAATAAAAACTCAGGGGAGTTGAACCCTAGCAAAAACGCATTGCTTGGTAATGTTCTGTATAAATTATAGATATAAGTTGGGCCTTGAACCAATGTAATAGCAATAGTTAACCAACGTGTAATTTGATTAATCTTTTTTCTACCGCTCTCTCCATCGTTTTGAAGTTTTTGCAAATATGGAATCGCAATTCCCATTAACTGAACAACAATAGACGCAGATATGTAGGGCATAATACCTAAAGCAAAAACTGAAGCTTTAGAAAAAGCACCTCCGGTGAACATGTCAAGGATTGATCCTAAACCATTTTTTGTTTGTCCCGCTAAACCAGTCAATTGAGTCGCGTCAATTCCAGGAAGCGTAACGTGTGCTCCAAAACGATATACTAAAAGTAATCCTAATGTAATCAGGATTCTGTTTTTCAGTTCTTCGATTTTCCAAACATTACTTATTGATTCAATAAATTTCTTCATAGAATAGAAAAATTATATTGTTACAGCTTCTCCACCAGCAGCTTCAATAGCAGCTTTTGCAGTAGCAGTAAATTTGTGAGCAGTTACTTTTAATTTTGCTTTCAATTCTCCTCTACCTAAAATCTTAACGATTTCATTTTTGGTAGCTAAACGGTTTGCTACAAAATCTGTCATTGAAACAGAATCTGTAATTACACCATTGTCTACTAACAATTGAAGCGTATCTAAATTAACACCTTCGTATTCTTTACGGTTGATGTTTGTGAAACCAAATTTAGGCACACGTCTTTGAAGTGGCATTTGCCCTCCTTCAAAACCAATCTTTTTAGAATAACCAGAACGAGATTTTGCTCCTTTGTGACCTCTTGCAGAAGTACCACCTTTTCCAGAACCTTCTCCTCTACCTAATCTTTTATTTTGATTGTGTGTTGACCCTTCAGCTGGTTGTAAGTTACTTAAATTCATAACAGTATTTGTTATTTAGCTTCTTCTACAGAAACTAAGTGTTTAACTTTGTTTATCATCCCAAGGATAGCAGGGTTTGAATCATGCTCTACAACTTGTCCCATTTTACGTAGACCCAAAGCTTCCAAACCTCTCTTTTGAGAAAGAGGGCAGTTGATTTTGCTTCGTACTTGCTTTACTAATAATTTAGCCATAATTTCCTGAATTAACCTTTAAAAACTTTTTCTAAAGAAACACCTCTTTGTTTTGCAACAGTATAAGCGCTTCTCATTTGTAATAAAGCATCAAAAGTTGCTTTTACCACGTTATGAGGATTTGATGATCCTTGAGATTTAGATAATACATCGTGAATACCTACTGATTCAAGAACTGAACGAACAGCTCCACCAGCAATAACTCCTGTACCATGAGAGGCAGGAATCAAAAACACACGTGCACCACCAAATTTACCTTTTTGTTCGTGAGGAACTGATTGTCCATTTAAAGGAATTTTTACTAAATTTTTCTTAGCATCTTCTACTGCTTTCGCAATTGCTTCAGAAACATCTTTAGATTTCCCTAAACCATGACCAACTACTCCGTTTTCATCACCTACAACTACAATAGCAGAAAAACCAAAAGCTCTACCACCTTTTGTAACTTTAGTAACACGATTAACACTTACCAGACGATCTTTAAGTTCAAGACCACTTGGTTTTACCAATTCTACATTTTTGTATTTAGACATATATATTAGAATTTAAGTCCAGCCGCTCTTGCGCCTTCTGCTAATGATTTAATACGACCGTGATATAAATAACCTCCTCTATCAAAAGTGATGGTATCAATCCCAGCTTTTAACGCTTTTTCAGCAACTAGTTTTCCAACAGCAGCAGCTACTTCAACGTTAGTACCTTTTCCTATTTCTTTTTCTCTTGAAGATGCAGCTAATATAGTAACTCCATTTACATCATCAATAAGTTGAGCGTAAATTTCTTTGTTACTTCTAAATACAGATAGTCTTGGGTTAGTAGCAGTACCACTAATCGATTTTCTAATTCTGAATCTAATTCTCTGTCTTCTATCAGATTTTGTTAATGACATAATCTTATTTTTTAAGCTGATTTACCTGCTTTTCTTCTTAATACTTCACCCACAAATTTAACACCTTTTCCTTTGTACGGCTCAGGCTTACGGAAACCTCTGATTTTCGCAGCAACCTGACCTAAAAGTTGTTTGTCAAATGACGTTAATTTTACGATAGGGTTTTTTCCTTTTTCAGATACTGTTTCTACTACTACTTCTGGAGCAACTTCTAAAACAATATTGTGAGAATATCCAAGAGCTAAATCTAACTTTTGACCTTGGTTTGAAGCTCTATAACCAACTCCAACTAATTCAAGTTCTTTTGTAAAACCTTCATTTACTCCAATAATCATATTATTGATTAATGATCTGTACAATCCGTGTTTTGCTCTTTGGTCTTTATGATCAGACGATCTTTCTACTAATGCTTGATCGCCTTCAACTGTTACAGTTACGTCCGAGAACTCCTGAGTAAGTTGACCTTTTTTTCCTTTTACTGTAATAATACCGTCTTTAACTTCTACAGTTACTCCGGCAGGGATTACAATTGGGCTTTTACCTATTCTTGACATCTTATTTAGTCTTTAAAATTAGTATACGTAACAAATTACTTCACCACCTACATGTAATTGCTTAGCTTGTTTTCCAGTCATCAAACCTTTTGATGTAGAAACAATAGCAATTCCTAATCCGTTAAGGATTCTAGGTAATTTATCAGCACCTGCATATTTACGTAAACCAGGTTTACTAATTCTTTGGATATCTTTAATCACAGGCTCTTTAGTATCTTTATCATACTTCAGAGCAATTTTGATTGAACCCTGAACAGAGTTGTCCTCAAATTTGTAACTCAAGATATAACCTTGATCAAATAAGATCTTAGTTATTTCTTTTTTTAGATTAGAAGCTGGAATTTCAACAACTTTGTGGTTTGCGGCCACTGCGTTACGAACTCTAGTCAAATAATCTGCAATAGGATCTGTATACATATGTATTTGATTGCGACTATGGTTTTCGGGAGACACTCGTCTCCCGAACCTTTAATCAATTAAAATTATTTTTTGGTTTGCAAAACTACAAACTTATTGCGAGATTACCAAGATGCTTTTTTAACACCAGGAATTAATCCGTTATTAGCCATTTCACGGAAAGTAACACGTGAAATACCAAATTGACGGATATAACCTCTTGGTCTCCCAGTTAATTTACAACGATTATGCAAACGAACTGGTGAAGCATTTTTAGGTAATTTTTGTAATCCTTCGAAATCTCCTGCCTCTTTCAAAGCTTTTCTTTTCTCAGCATACTTAGCTACCGTTTTTTCTCTTTTCACCTCACGGGCTTTCATTGATTCTTTAGCCATATCTTAATTCTTTTTAAAAGGTAAACCTAATTCAGCCAATAATGACTTTGCTTCCTTGTCTGTTTTTGCAGTAGTAACAAATGTAATATCCATTCCTGAAATTTTGTTTACTTTGTCAATATCAATTTCTGGAAAAATGATTTGCTCTAAAACCCCAAGATTGTAATTACCTCTACCATCGAAACCAGTAGCTTTAATACCACTAAAATCCCTAACACGTGGTAAAGCAGAAGTAACAAGTCTATCTAAAAACTCATACATTCTTTCTCCGCGTAAAGTAACTTTTGCTCCAATAGGCATCCCTTTTCTCAATTTAAAAGACGCAACGTCTTTCTTTGAAATTGTAGATACTGCTTTTTGTCCAGTGATCTTTGTTAACTCATCAACCGCATAGTCGATAAGTTTTTTATCAGATACAGCTGCACCAACTCCACGGCTCAAAACGATTTTTTCAAGTTTTGGAACTTGCATCACGTTTGTATATCCGAATTCCTCTTTAAGAGCAGCAATTACTCTACTCTTATATTCTTCTTTTAGTCTAGGTGTATATGCCATTACTATAGTACTTGATTAGATTTTTTTGAAAATCTTACTTTCTTATCTCCTTCTACTCTAATACCAACTCTAGTTGTTTCCTTAGTTTTAGGATCAATTAGTGAAATGTTAGATATTTGTATAGAAGCTTCTTTCTTAACGATACCACCTTGAGGGTTTTTTGCACTTGGTTTTGTATGTTTCGAAACCATGTTTACACCTTCAACTATCGCTTTATTTTTCTCACGGTAAACACGTAATACTTTACCTTCAGCACCTTTATGGTCTCCAGCAATAACTCTTACGATGTCTCCTGATTTTATTTTTAGCTTTATCATCTTAAAACGAATTAAAGCACTTCTGGTGCTAATGATACAATTTTCATGAATTGTTTTTCACGAAGTTCTCTTGCTACCGGACCAAAAACACGAGTTCCTCTCATTTCCCCTGCAGCGTTCAAAAGAACACATGCATTATCATCGAAACGGATATAAGAACCATCAGCTCTTCTCACTTCTTTTTTGGTACGTACAACAACTGCAGTTGAAACAGCTCCTTTTTTAACGTTTCCGTTTGGAGTTGCATCTTTAATAGATACTACAATCTTGTCACCAACAGAGGCATACCTTCTTTTGGTACCTCCTAAAACACGGATAGTTAAAACTTCTTTTGCTCCCGTGTTATCTGCTACTTTTAGTCTTGATTCCTGTTGTACCATAATTATTTAGCTCTTTCTAAGATTTCAACTAATCTCCAACATTTTGTTTTACTTAAAGGTCGCGTTTCGCTAATTCTTACAGTATCTCCAATGTTACAGTCGTTTGTTTCGTCGTGTGCAACGTATTTCTTTGTTTTCAACACGAACTTACCGTATAATGGGTGTTTTACTTTTCTTACTTCAGCAATAACAATAGACTTATCCATTTTATTTGAAGTAACAACACCAATTCTTTCTTTTCTTAAATTTCTTTTTTCTTCCATCTTTCAGCAGAATACAATTATTGTAACTCTCTTTTAGTTAACTCTGTAGCCAATCTTGCAACTGTTCTTCTTACACTTCTGATTTGAAGTGGGTTCTCAATTGGAGAAATAGCGTGAGCCATTTTTAGGTCAGCATATACTTTCTTAGTTTGACTAAGTTTTTCTTGCAACTCCGCTGCAGAAAGATCTTTTATTTCTGATTGTTTCATAATATAAATTTAATTATGCTTCGAAATCTCTAGCAACGACGAACTTAGTTTTTACTGGAAGCTTTTGAGCTGCAAGACGTAACGCCTCTTTTGCAACTGACAAAGGAACTCCTCCAACTTCAAACATAATTCTTCCGGGTTTAACAACGGCAGCCCAATATTCAACGGCACCTTTACCTTTACCCATACGTACCTCAAGAGGCTTCTTAGTAATTGGTTTGTCTGGAAATATCTTGATCCATAATTGTCCTTCTCTCTTCATAAAACGAGTTGCAGCAATACGTGCAGCTTCGATTTGACGAGACGTTAAGAACATTCCATCTTCATGTACAGATTTAATACCAAACATTCCATTAGAAAGTTCATGCCCTCTTTGAGAGTTACCTTTCATTTTACCTTTCTGTACCTTACGGTATTTTGTTCTTTTAGGCTGTAACATTTTTCTTTAGTTTAAAAATTTACTTTCTTTTACGAGCATCTGGTTTTCCACCTTTATTAAAAGGTTTTCTGTCTCCTCTTGGAGAATCTCCACCTTTACCACCACCAGTTCCGGATTGTTTTTTATCCATTCCTGCAAGTGGGGAAAGATCTCTCTTTCCATAAACTTCACCTTTCATGATCCATACTTTGATACCCATTCTACCATAAGTAGTGTGAGCTTCAGCCAAAGCATAATCAATATCAGCTCTGAAAGTTGATAGAGGAATTCTACCTTCTTTGAAACCTTCTGAACGCGCCATCTCCGCACCATTCAAACGACCAGAAATCAAAACTTTGATACCTTCAGCGTTCATACGCATAGAAGCAGCAATAGCCATTTTGATTGCACGTCTGTAAGAAATACGGCTTTCGATTTGACGAGCGATGCTTGTCGCCACAAGATAAGCATCTAATTCAGGTCTTTTAATTTCAAAGATGTTGATTTGAACCTCTTTGTCAGTAACTTTCTTAAGTTCTTCTTTTAGCTTGTCTACCTCTTGTCCGCCTTTCCCGATAATGATACCAGGTCTTGCAGTAGTGATAGTAACGGTTACAAGCTTCAAAGTTCTCTCGATGATTACTTTTGATACACTAGCTTTTGATAAACGGGCGTGGATATACTTTCTGATTTTGTGATCTTCGGCAAGTTTATCACCGTAATCATTTCCACCATACCAGTTAGAGTCCCACCCTCTGATGATACCAAGTCTATTTCCAATTGGATTTGTCTTTTGTCCCATGCTGCTTAAGAATTGCTTTGTGTGTTATTGATAGCTCCAAGCACGATTGTTACGTGATTAGAACGTTTTCTTATTCTGTGTGCACGACCTTGAGGAGCTGGACGAAGTCTTTTCAACATCATTCCACCATCTACTCTGATCTCTTTAACAAATAATCCAGCTTCTTCTAAATTACCTTCACTATTTTTTTGCTCCCAGTTGTTGATTGCAGATAATAATAGTTTTTCTAATTTTCTTGAAGCTTCTTTAGAACTGAATCTTAAGATGTTAAGTGCTCTTTCTACCTTCTGACCTCTTACCAAGTCCGCTACTAAGCGCATTTTTCTAGGTGAAGTAGGGCAGTTATTCAATTTCGCGAAAGCAATAGACTTATTAGCCTCTTTTCTCGCATCTGCTGTTTCTCTTTTACGAACTCCCATTGCTTCTTATTTTTTACCTTTATTTTTTGCTCCAGCATGACCTCTAAAAGATCTAGTTGGTGAAAATTCTCCTAATTTGTGACCTACCATGTTTTCTGTTACGTAAACTGGTACAAATTGACGACCGTTATGAACTGCGATTGTTTGTCCAACGAAATCCGGAGTAATCATAGAAGCTCTAGACCAAGTCTTTACTACACTATTTTTACCACTTTCTACGTTTTCCTGAACTTTCTTGTCTAACTTATAATGAACGAAAGGTCCTTTTTTTAATGAACGTGCCATATCTTATTATTTCTTTCTACGTTCTACGATATACTTGTTACTCGGGTTTTTCTTAGAACGAGTTCTATAACCTTTTGCTGGTATTCCATTTCTTGAACGTGGATGTCCACCAGAAGAACGTCCTTCTCCACCACCCATTGGGTGATCAACAGGGTTCATTGCAACAGGTCTTGTTCTAGGTCTTCTTCCTAACCATCTTGTTCTACCAGCTTTTCCTGATACAACTAATTGGTGGTCTGAATTAGAAACAGCTCCAATTGTAGCCGAACATGTTAACAAGATCAATCTTGTTTCACCAGATGGCATTTTAATTGTAGCATATTTTCCATCTCTTGCCATTAACTGAGCAAATGTACCAGCTGAACGAGCAATTACTGCTCCTTGACCTGGACGTAACTCAATACAAGATATTACAGTTCCTAAAGGAATTCTGCTTAAAGGTAATGTGTTACCAATTTCAGGTTGAGATTCTGGACCAGAAACTAATTTCTGACCAACTTTCAATCCGTTTTGAGCGATAACATAAGTTTTCTCACCATCAGCATAAGCTAATAATGCGATAAATGCAGTACGATTTGGATCATATTCGATTGATTTCACTGTAGCTGGAATTCCTTCTTTTGTACGTTTGAAATCAATAATACGATATCTCTGCTTGTGACCACCACCCGTATAACGCATGGTCATCTTTCCTTGACTATTTCTACCTCCAGAGTTTTTTATCGGCGCTATCAAAGAGCGTTCCGGCTTATCAGTTGTAATGGCGTCATAACCATTCACAACTCTAAATCGCTGACCTGGGGTAATAGGTTTTAATTTTCTTACTGACATTTTATCTTAGATATTGTTGTAAAAATCAATTGTTTCTCCTTCTTGTACTTGTACAATTGCTTTTTTGATAGCATTTGTCTTTCCACTGATCAAACCACTTTTAGTGTATTTTGTAGTTCTGTCCGGTCTTACGTTCATCGTGTTAACTGAAACGATAGTTACTCCATAAGCAGCTTCGATAGCTTTCTTAATCTGAACTTTGTTTGCTTTTTTGTCAACAACGAATCCGAAGCGGTTTAAAACTTCACTTTCTTTGGTTACTTTTTCTGTTACTATAGGTCTAATTATGATACTCATATTCCTATTATTTGCTTAAATTTTCTTCAATTAACTCCAAAGAACCTTCTAAAAGCACTAAATTATTAGTGTTTAATATAGCGTAAGTGCTTAATTCCGAGCTAGTTACGACATTAGAAGACTTTAAATTACGTGACGACAAATATACATTTTTATTCGCTTCACCCAATACAAATAGAGATTTTTTATTTTCTAACCCTAAAGCTTTCAAAACGTTAATGAAATTTTTAGTGTTTGGAGCTTCAAATCCAAAGTCTTCAAGAACGATAATATTCGACTCTTTTGCTTTGATTGAGAAAGCTGATTTTCTCGCCAATCTTTTCAAGGCTTTATTCAATTTGAATGAATAGCTTCTTGGTCTTGGTCCAAAAATAGTTCCACCACCTTTAAACAATGGATTTTTGATACTTCCCGCACGAGCTGTACCAGTTCCTTTTTGTTTTTTAATCTTACGCGTACTTCCTGTCACCTCAGCTCTTTCTTTAGCTTTGTGAGTTCCCTGTCTTTGATTTGCAAGATATTGCTTAACATCAAGGTATACAGCGTGATTGTTTGGTTCAATTGCGAATACTGAATCAGAAAGTTGAACTTTTCTCCCAGTATCTTTTCCGTTGAAATCTAATACTTTTACTTCCATTACTTCTGAATGATTACATAAGAGTTTTTATGTCCAGGAACGCATCCTTTAATAACAAGTAGGTTCTTTTCAGCTACTACTTTTAAAACTCTAAGGTTTTGAACTTTTACATTATCTCCTCCCATTCTTCCAGCCATACGCATTCCTTTGAATACCCTGGAAGGATAAGAAGAAGCTCCTACAGAACCCGGCGCTCTTAAACGGTTGTGCTGACCATGAGTTGCTTGCCCAACACCACCAAATCCGTGACGTTTAACAACCCCTTGAAAACCTTTACCTTTAGATACACCTTGTACATCCACAAATTCTCCTTCAGTAAAAATAGAAACATCAATAAGATCTCCTAATTTTTGTTCAGTTGCAAAATCTTGAAATTCAACGACTTTTTTCTTAGCAACAGTTCCAGCTTTTTTAAAGTGACCTAAAGCCGCTTTAGTGGAATGTTTCTCGTTTTTGTCATCGAAACCAAGTTGCAACGCTTCGTACCCGTCAACACCTTTGGTTCTGACTTGGGTAACAACGCATGGCCCAGCTTCGATTACTGTACAAGGAATGTTTTTCCCGTTTTCGTCGAAAATACTAGTCATGCCGATTTTTTTACCAATTAACCCAGACATAAATATTAATTATTGATTACTAAAACTCCCTTCAATTTGAAAATCACATAAATTTCCAAACAGGGAGTGCAAAAGTAGGTATTAAAATTCAATTTACCAAACGGTTACAAAAATTAAATCGCTCATTATCAAAATCCAAGCCCAAAAAAATCAGCATATTTTTATTTTAGTTCCAAAGTGAAAATATTTTAATGAATAATTATTACAGATTAATATTACAAAATGAATTATTAGAAAAACCTCTCAATCCTTGCCAACAAGCTATATACAAGGCTTTTTTAACAAAACGGCATTAAATTATTGTTTTTATTCTATTAAAAATCAAAAGAATAAAAATCTACAAATACAAAAAAAAGCGAAACATTCCTGTCTCGCTTTTTTTTATAAAAATATAATAAAATTACACTTTGATCTCTACTTCAACTCCACTTGGCAATTCAAGTTTCATTAATGCATCAATTGTTTTTGATGAAGATGAATAAATATCAATCAATCTCTTGTATGACATTACTTCAAATTGCTCTCTCGCTTTTTTGTTTACGTGCGGAGAACGCAGTACAGTGAAAAGTTTTTTGTGAGTTGGTAACGGAATTGGACCTGTTACAACCGCGCCAGTAGTTTTTACTGTTTTTACGATCTTTTCAGCAGACTTATCTACCAACATGTGATCGTAAGATTTTAGTTTTATTCTGATTTTTTGACTCATTTTCTTAAGAATTAAGCGTTACCTTTTGCTTTTTTAATTACAGCTTCTGAAATATTAGAAGGTGTTTCTGCATAGTGAGAAAACTCCATTGTTGAAGTAGCTCTACCAGAAGATAATGTTCTTAATGTTGTTACATATCCAAACATTTCTGATAAAGGCACATCAGCCTTAATAGTTTTTGCACCGTTTCTGTCACCCATGTCATTAACCTGACCTCTACGACGGTTGATATCACCTACGATATCTCCCATGTTTTCTTCAGGAGTAATAACTTCCATTTTCATGATTGGTTCCAAAATAATTGCTCCAGCAGCTTTAGCTACTTCTCTATAACCCATTCTTGCAGCTAATTCAAAAGAAAGAGCATCTGAATCGACAGGGTGGAAAGATCCGTCTGTCAAAGTTACTTTTAAACTATCCACTTGATAACCAGCCAAAGGACCAGTTTTCATAGCTTCACGGAAACCTTTTTCTACAGATGGAATATATTCTTTAGGAACGTTACCACCTTTTACTGCATTAATAAATTGCAATCCTACAGGAACTTTACCATCAATTTCATCAGCTGGCTCAAGTGTAAATACGATATCACCGAATTTACCACGACCTCCTGATTGCTTCTTGTAAGTCTCTCTATGAGTTGCAGTTCTTGTAAACGCTTCTTTATATTCAACTTGAGGCTCACCTTGGTTTACTTCAACTTTAAATTCACGTTTCATTCGATCTACCAAGATATCCAAGTGAAGCTCACCCATACCTGAGATAATAGTTTGCCCTGAAGCCTCATCTGTTCTAACAGTAAATGTTGGATCTTCTTCAGCTAATTTAGCCAAAGCCATACCCATTTTATCAACATCCGCTTTAGTTTTAGGTTCAATTGCAATACCAATTACCGGCGCAGGGAATTTCATAGACTCAAGAATAATTGGGTGTTTCTCATCACACAATGTATCTCCAGTTTTAATATCTTTAAATCCAACAGCAGCTCCAATATCTCCAGCTTCGATGTATTCGATTGGATTTTGTTTGTTAGCGTGCATTTGGTAAATACGAGAAATTCTTTCTTTATTTCCCGAACGTGTGTTCAAAACATAAGAACCCGCATCTAACCGCCCAGAATAAGCACGAAAGAAAGCCAAACGACCTACGAATGGGTCAGTAGCAATTTTAAATGCTAAAGCAGCGAATGGCTCTTTTACATCTGGCTTACGCAAGATTTTAGTTTGATCTTCTTCTAATAATTCAGCATCATCAGGATGAATTCCTTCGATACCTTCCTTATCCATTGGAGAAGGTAAATATTTACAAACTGCATCTAACATGAATTGAACTCCTTTGTTTTTGAAAGAAGAACCAGCAATCATAGGAATGATAGCCATGTCCATAGTAGCAGCTCTAAGAGCATTGTTAATTTCCTCCTCAGTAATAGAATCTGGATCTTCCATATACTTATCAAGCAAGTTTTCATCGTAATCAGCAACTGCCTCAATAAGGATATCTCTATATTCTTTAACCTCTGCAACCATATCAGCAGGAATTTCAACAATATCAAAAGTTGCCCCTTGAGTTGCATCATGCCAAATGATAGCCTGGTTTTTTACTAAATCTACAACACCTTTAAAATCATTTTCTTCACCAATTGGCAAAGTGATCGCAACAGCGTTTGACTTTAACATATCACGAACTTGTTGACAAACTGCCAAAAAGTTAGATCCCTGACGGTCCATCTTGTTCACAAATCCCATACGAGGAACTCTATACTGATCAGCAAGTCTCCAGTTAGTTTCTGATTGTGGCTCAACACCATCAACAGCACTAAACAAGAAAACCAATCCATCAAGTACACGTAAAGAACGATTTACCTCTACAGTAAAATCAACGTGTCCAGGAGTATCAATAATATTAAAGTGATAAGGCAATGAGTTTGGTAAAAGCTTACCTTGCTCAGTTGGAAAATTCCACTCACAAGTTGTCGCAGCAGAAGTAATTGTAATACCTCTTTCTTGCTCTTGTGCCATCCAGTCCATTGTTGCAGCACCATCGTGCACTTCACCAATTTTGTGTGACTTTCCAGTGTAAAAAAGGATACGCTCAGTTGTTGTTGTTTTACCAGCATCAATGTGAGCAGCAATTCCGATATTTCTTGTATATTTTAAATCTCTAGCCATTTCTTACGAATTAAAATCTAAAGTGAGAGAAAGCTTTGTTAGCTTCTGCCATCTTGTGAGTATCCATTCTTTTCTTAACCGCAGCACCTTCTTCTTTAGCAGCAGCTAAACATTCTGACGCTAAACGTTGTGCCATAGATTTTTCATTTCTTCTTCTGGAATAAAGTATTAACCACTTCATTGCCATAGAAATTTTTCTGTCTGGTCTAATTTGCATTGGAATTTGAAATGTAGCCCCACCTACTCTACGACTACGTACTTCTACGTGAGGCATAACGTTTGTTAAAGCATCTTTCCAAATTTCTAATGAAGATTTTTCTGAATCCTGCTTTTTAGACTCAATGATGTCAATTGCATCATAAAATACTTTGAAAGCTGTAGATTTCTTACCGTCCCACATTAAGTTGTTCACAAAACGCGTTACCAATTGGTCATTAAACCTTGGATCTGGTAAAAGTGGTCTTTTCTTTGCCGCTCTTTTTCTCATGTCTTTTTCTTAAAAGTTTTAAATTACTTTTTTGCTTCTTTTGGGCGTTTAGCACCGTACTTAGATCTTCTTTGCGTTCTTCCTGCAACTCCTGACGTGTCAAGCGCTCCACGAACGATATGATATCTAACACCTGGTAAATCTTTTACCCTTCCACCTCGCACTAATACTATCGAGTGCTCTTGCAGATTGTGACCTTCTCCAGGGATGTAAGCATTCACTTCATTACCATTTGTCAAACGTACACGCGCAACTTTACGCATTGCAGAGTTTGGTTTCTTTGGTGTAGTAGTGTAAACACGCGTACAAACCCCTCTTCTTTGAGGACAAGAATCTAAAGCAACCGATTTACTCTTCTTAGTGATCTGAGTTCTTCCTGTTCTTACTAATTGTTGAATTGTTGGCATAATTAATACTAAAAATTTATTATGTATATTAAATTCCCGCTTTTTACGGGGTTGCAAATGTATAAAATATTTTCCACTATACAAACGTTAAATCATTAATTTTCAATAACATTATTTAAGCTTAAACTTTTACAAACAAATAATAGATATTTGCAATACTTTTAATAAATGAAACAATTGCTCTTGAAACAGTCATTACTAATAATCACTTTTTATTTAATAAGTATTTTTGCGAATGCTCAAGATTTTAATTTAAAATTAAGAGGGACTAACAAAACAGAAGATGTAATTTTAGATTCATTAAATTATATCCAAAAACATACAAACATAAAATCACTTAATAACGAGCTTATCAACGCTATAGAAAAGCTAAATAAAAAAGGTTATTTAGACATTAAAACCCTTGAAAATCAAAAAGAAAATGACTCAATATACACATACAAATTATCACTTGGAAACAAAATAAAATATACGCATATATATATAGGTAGAGATAATTTATTTTTTAGCTCATCAAAAACAAAAAATGACACCTTAATTATTCCGTATGAAGAAACCGAAAATTACATAAATCAAAAAATTATTGAGGCCGAAAAACAAGGATTTGCATTAAGCAAAATAAAATTAGAGAATATACGAAGAAAGGATTTGATAATTTATGCCGATTTAAATTTTAATTCCGAAAAAAAACGCAGTGTAAATTCCATTATACTAAATTACACAGATAACAATCGTAGGGATTATTTTCCCAAAGGTCATTTAAAACGACTCCATATAAAATACATCAGCAGAACCCATAATAAAAAAACTATTAATGAGCTTTATAATGATATAAATAATTTTGGATTCGTCAATCAGACAAAATATCCTGAAATACTATTCACAAACGACTCGACAAAAGTTTACGTTTATATCGAAAAAAGAAAAGCAAACACCTTTGATGGATACGTAGGATTTTCAAATGATGAAAACAAAAAACTAAACTTAAACGGATACCTTGACATCACCCTGCAAAACATTCTTAAAGCCGGAGAACAATTTTCTTTATATTGGAAAAGCGACGGAAACCAACAAAAAACTTTTAATACAAAATTAGAAATCCCATACATCTTTAAATCACCACTTGGAATTAAAGCTCAGTTAAACATCTTTAAACAAGACAGTACTTTTCAAAATGCAAAAACACAAATTGACTTAGGCTATTATATAAATTATAATTCTAAAGTATATTTAGGATATCAATCAACTGAATCAAGTGATATTCAAAACACAAACAATACCAACATAAGCGATTTCAAAAATTCCTTCTTAGCCACAACATTTGAGTACATCAGAACTGATGCAGTTAATTATTTGTTACCAAAAAAAGCTAATGTTAACTTAGTATTTGGATTTGGAAAAAGAAATACAACAAATCAACCCAAAACAGCTGCTTCCTGCAATCAATTTTACACAAACTTAAACATCTCCTACAACTTCGAATTGAATGAAAAGAATTTCATTAACATAAATTCACAAAATTTCTACTTAAACAGTGAAAATTACATTATCAATGAATTATTTCGTTTTGGCGGAATGAATTCAATAAGAGGATTTTTAGAAAACAGCTTACAAGCAAATTTATTTTCTTCTATTCTTACAGAATACAGATACGTTGCTTCTAAAAACCTCTATGTAAATTCTATTCTTGATTATGGAATATATCAAGACTTAACAAGAAATGAGAACAAAACCAAAATTAATAAATTAACAGGAATTGGATTTGGAACATCAATACAAACCACAAATGGAACACTAAAGATTAACCTTACAAATGGCATTGCGCACAATCAAAATTTAAAATTATATAACACTATCATAAACATATGTTATAATGTTAAATTTTGATGTTTACCAAAAAAAGATTTTTATTTATTAGGATAGTTAACAAATTATTAAGAGTTTTGCGATACTAATTCAAAATATTTAAAAATGAAACTAAAGTTCAATGGATTCTTAGTGCTAATTTTAGTACTAGTCGCGCAACTTACTTTTGCGCAAGAAAGAGTTGTTTCAGGAACTGTTTCCGACAATGCAGGAATGCCTCTTCCAGGTGTCAGCATATTGGTAAAAGGAACAAAAACCGGAACACAAACAGACTTTGACGGTAAATTTTCCATCAGAGCAACAACAAGCCAGGTTTTGGTATTTAGCTACATCGGTATGAAAACTGAAGAGGTAGCAGCAAGTTCCTCTACTGTAAACGTTAAATTAGCAGATGCAGGAGCACAAGAACTAGAAGGTGTTGTTGTAACGGCTTTTGGTATTAAAAGAGAAAAAAAATCTCTGGGTTATGCGACAACAACTTTAAAAGCAGACCAACTTACTCAGGTTGTAAATACTAACCCATTTGAAACACTTTCCGGAAAAATTGCAGGTGTAGATATTACTGCACCATCTCAGCCAGGTGCTTCCACAAAAGTTGTTATTCGTGGTTTAAACAGTATTACAAATAGTAATGGACCACTTTATGTTGTTGACGGAACTCCAATTAACAATACTCCAACTGGTACAGGAAATAATGGAGTAGCTACTTCTACAAGATCCTATGATTCTGGTAGTGGTATAAGTGATATTGACCCAAACAATATTGAGAGTATGACAGTCCTTAAAGGAGCTGCAGCATCTGCCTTATATGGCTCAAGAGCTGGTGGTGGTGTAATCATTATTACAACTAAAAAAGGAAAAGCAAACTCAGGAATTAAAGTAGACATGTTAGCTTCAACAGAATTTAGTGAAGTTGCCAGAGTACCTCATCTACAAAATAGTTTTGGACAAGGATGGAATGGTCTAGGATTTTCTGGATCTAGCACAACCAGTAACGAAAACGGTTCCTGGGGACCAGCTTTTAATGGCGAATCAAGACCTTGGGGAACCATATACAACAACACTCAACAAATTAAATCTTACGTTGGATTAAATGACAACATAAGAGACTTTTACGATACAGGTGTATTATCTACACAGTCTGTTACACTTAGTGGTGGAGGAGATACTTCAGACTTCTCTTTGGTATTCTCAAATGTAAACAGTGATGGAGTTGTGCCAACATCAGTCGATTTATACAAAAAACAATCCTTAGGTTTCAATGGTGGATTAAAAGGAAAAAAATTCACATTAAGAACATCGATAAACTATGTATATAAAGACCAAGGTATAGTTAATACAGGTCAAGGTGATGATGCAGGTCAAGGTTCAACCTTACAACAAGATCTATTACAAATCCCAAGAGATATTAGTGTAGTAGACTTAAGTGATTACAAAAACAATGTCTTTAACACTCCTGATTACTATTTTACACCTTATGCAACAAACCCATATTTTTCAATAAACGAGAATAGTACAAAAGTATACGGACATAATCTTTTTGGAAACGTTAATTTAAGCTACAAATTAACAGAAAAACTTACTGCTTCATGGCAAATTGGTGGTAACGTCAGAACAGAAAGACTTAAGAGTTACGGTGCAATCGTGAATTATACCCCTGGATCACCACAAGCAATCGCAGGTGCTAACCCAGTTGTAGGTGGAGTTACAGAATCAAGGTCAGAATTTAGTGAATTTGACACTTATTTTAACCTTAATTATAATACCAACTTAAGCGAAGACTGGACCTTAAATCTTTTAGGAGGTTTCAACTACAATAAAAGAGAGAGTGATATATTAAAAAACTCAATCACAAATCTAGGTCTTCCAGGGTTCTATGAACTATCAAACTCTGCTCTAAGACCGGTGATTGATCAGTCAAACTCTCTAAGAAGAACAGGAGCTGTTTATGCATCTGCTGAGCTTTCATTTAAAAACAGATATTTCGCTACAGTAACAGGCAGATACGATATTACATCGACTCTACCGCCTACAGAAAATTCATATTTTTACCCATCCTTATCATTAGGTGCAATTGCAATTGACAACGGAAATACTTTCCTTAAACTAAGAGCAGCCGTTTCAAATATTGCAAATGACACCAGAGTATATACAACTGAAGACTCTTACATTTCAGGTATAGCTAACGCAAACTTCGGTATAATTGCGTCACCAGTTGGAGGTGTAAGTTTCTTCGAAGCTTCAGGAAGACTTGGTAATCCAGATTTAAAACCAGAGAGCACCTTAGAATACGAAGTTGGAGCCGAGGGATCATTCTTCAAAAACAGAATTAGCTATGATATTGCATTGTATCATAAAACAACCAGCGACCTTATTGTAGACTTACCATTGGATCCTTCAACCGGATATACAATAAAAGCAATCAATGCTGGGGATGTAGAAAATAAAGGAATTGAACTTTCTGTAACCGGTAGTCCAATTAAAAACAAAGATTTTTCATGGAACATTACTTACACATTCACTAAAAACCTGAATGAAGTAACTGAATTAAATACAGGAGGAAATTATATTGATTTAACAAGTGCATATGGTGTAACTATGAGAGCCACTAAAGGAGAGGCTATTGGTTCGTTCTACTCTCAAACTCCTAAAACGAATGCTTTAGGACAATATATTGTAAACGCATCAACAGGTATGTATGAAGTAAGTGATGATATCCAAAAAATCGGAAACGCTCAGCGTGATTTTGTTATGGGATTGCAAAACTCTTTCAAATACAAAAACTTTAATCTGGCATTCTCTTTAGATTGGAAACAAGGAGGCGATTTCTACTCTTATACAAAAAGGCTATCACATTTCGTAGGAAATGGAATAGAAACTACTTATAATGATAGAAATTCTTTTATCATACCAAATTCTGTTAATGAAAAGATTGACCCAACAACACAAGAAGTTACCTATACAGAGAACACAACACCACTTACATTTAGTACTGTAACTAATTTCTACAATACAGGAAACAACCCTGGAATAGAGAAAACACATGTAATTGACAAAACTTTTGTTAGATTAAGAGAGGTTAATTTAAATTATGACTTCCCTTCTACTCTTACTAAAAACATGGGATTAAACAAAATCACTGTTGGTATTTACGGAAGAAACCTTTTCATGTGGACTCCTGGAGAAAACCCATATGTTGATCCTGAAGTTGGAACTTTTGGAACAGGAGTAATATCTGAATTTGGAGAATTTGGAGCTAATCCATCACAGAGATCAGTAGGTGGAGTTTTAAAATTATCATTCTAAAAATATAATTCATAGATAAAAATGAAAAAGATAGCAACAATAATAACTGCACTATTCTTATTAGTGTCATGTGATGAATCATTTGACATTAATAGAGACCCGGATGCTCTGCCTCCCGGACAAGCCAATAGCACTATTTTACCAGCAGGAATTGCAGGTTTAGCAGGTGCACAAGGATCATACTATGCTCTTATTGGAGGATTTTGGTCTCAATTCTGGACACAGAACACTACTTCAAACCAATACAAAAACATTGATCAATATAGCATTGGGACTAATGATTTCCAAACTGCCTGGACCGCAATGTACGATGCTTTAAACGACATCAGAGTTGTAAAAAGACAAGCAGAGGCAGAAGGTAACTGGAATTACTATTTAATTGCTACTGTCCTTGAAGTTGAAGCATCACAGATAATGACAGATTTATATGATGCCATTCCATATGCAGAAGCAAACAACCCTAATATTTTGCAGCCTAAATTTAATACAGGAAAAGAAACTTACGACTTAATGATATCTGATTTAAAATTAGCATTGTCTAAAGACTTAAGTTCATCTGTCGGAGCTGCTCCTGGAAATGATGATTTTATCTTCAATGGTACAATGTCTAACTGGACAAAATTTGGGAACTCATTATTATTAAAATTACACCTTAGACTTACAGAAGTTAATCCTTCATTAGCAGAATCAGGAATCAAAACATTATTTGCTTCTGGTGCACAATTTTTAGATGTTGATGCTGCAATGACTCAATTCGAAGATGCTGCAGATAGGAGCAACCCATTATATGAAACTGACAGAAGACAGTTGAACACTACTTTGAATCTTAGAGCTAGTAAAACCTTATACCTTTACCTGCAAACAAATGGTGATCCACGTTTGAACAAATACTATGGCACAGGAAATCCAAACAACCAAGGCGATTTTGAAAATGGAGCTTCAGGACTTTCATTAGTAACTCTATACGCTAAAACTCCTTTATATTTTATGAGTGCTGAAGAAAGCTATTTCTTGCAGGCAGAAGCCCTTGTTAGATATTATGGTGGTGTAGATGCTAAACAAAAATACGATTTAGGAGTTGCTGCAAATTTCCAAAAATACAACAGTACTACTACCGTTGCCCCAATAACTGCCCCAGTAGGAAGCCCTAACGCATTATTGGCTGCGGGAGGGAAGTATGAATTTCCTGCAACAGGAGCTACCGCTCAAATTGAAGCAATTATAACTCAAAAATGGATAGCAAGTTTTCCTGGAAACGGTTACGAATCTTTCTTAGAGCAGAACAGAACGGGCTTCCCAAGAGAGTCTGCTGTTGATCAGGATGACGAAGATTACATTCCTGGACAATTTAGAGTATCTGTTGAAAATGTAACAGGAAAATTATTCCCTAGAAGACTTGTTTTACCAAATACTGTAAAAACACGTAATCCTAACGCTCCGGTTTTAGCAAAAATAACTGCTCCAGTTTGGTGGGATGCTAACTAAAAAAAAACAAACAATGAAAAAAATATTTATATCCCTAATGATGGTTTCAGGACTATTATTAACTTCATGTGAAGAATCTACCGATGGAGTATCAAAAGTGACTGCATACGCTAACTTAACCATGAATGGTGATCCATTAGTTGTTCTCACTCAAGGAGAAACATATACAGAAGCAGGCGTTGAAGCTGAAGCTGAAGGAAAAGTTCTTGAAGTAAAAATTGACGGTACAGTTGACACTAGTAAGCCTACAGTTTATAAACTGAAATATTCTGCAACAAATAGCGATGGTTATCCTGCTTCGTTAACTCGTACTGTAGTGGTACTAAGTAACAAACCAAGTACAATTGACTTGTCTGGTACCTTTTTCAGAGGCAGTAATGCTAATAATGTTACTAAACTAGGAGACAGAAAGTATTTCACAGACAATGCTACTGGTTATACTGTAGATGATCCTAACAATTTAAAGATGGAATTCTACAATATAGATGACAAACAAATTTATGCTCCTTTCAAAGCAGACGCTTCTGAAACAGGTATTGATGCTGAAAGTAACATTGGAACAATTACAGATAAAGACAACTGGAAATGGTCTATTACTGCTACAGCATTCTTCGGCACTGCTGATAGAATATTTAAACGATAATTTAAAAATATTAAAATGAAAAATATAAAATTAAATATAACACGTGTGCTTGCAGTAATACTTGTGCTTACTTCATTTACATCTTGTGACGAAGTTGGAGATACTGATCCAGGAGAAACATCTGTTAAGAGTATGTCAGGAGACTGGTACGTTCAAATGTTCGTTGATGGAGCAGTAGTAGTAAACTATAGAGTTCTTTCTACTTACAACACATCAGCAAATGATGGAAAAGACATGTGGATTGATGATCATGGCAACCTTTGGGATTTTAAAGTTAAGTCACCCATAACTCTTAGTTCGTTGTCATTTGCAGGAGATAATTTAGCTAGTAGTATTGTTCACGATGTTGCTTCAACACCTGATATTATTGAAACATATGACGTTAATGTAAACATCACAGAAGGTAAAATTACTAAGAATGGCGCTACATCTACTGGAGGCCATACTGTTGATGGTATCTCTTTTAAAGCTGAATTCTCAGATGATCCAGGAACTATTTATGAGGTGAAAGGTTATAAGAGAACTGGGTTTCTTGAAGACGAACATTAAAATTATATATAAAGAATTTTATTTAAACCATCCCATTACTTGGGATGGTTTTTTTATATAAACATTATCCCTATATTTGTCCCCATGGAAAAAGAACATCAAATATTTGGAATCAGAGCCATTATAGAAGCCATTCAGGCAGGAAAAGAAGTAGATAAAGTATTCATCCAGAAGGAAATTTCGGGTGAGTTAATGAAAGATTTAATGAAAGTGATGAAACGTGCGAACATTAACTTTTCATACGTTCCTGTTGAAAAACTGAATCGCTTAACACCAAATAATCATCAGGGTGCTGTTGCTACCATATCCCCTATTGGATTTATAGAATTAGAACATCTGGTAGAATCTACAATTGAATCCGGTTCAAAACCTCTATTTTTAATATTAGACCAAATTTCTGATGCAAGAAATTTTGGTGCCATTATCAGAACAGCAGAATGTACTGGTGTTAACGGAATTATAGTTCAAAAAGCCGGTTCAGCTCCTGTAAACGGAGATACTGTAAAAACTTCAGCCGGAGCTGTTTTTAATGTTCCAATTTGTAAAGTTGAACATATCAAAGATGCTATTTTCTACCTACAGGGATCAGGAATAAAAACTATAGCTGCTACTGAAAAAACAGAGCAAAATATTTATGATTTACAATTGAATGAACCTTTAGCAATCATCATGGGATCTGAAGACAGAGGAATTAATCCTTCTGTTCTAAAAATTGTAGATGAAAAAGCAAAACTGCCAATGTTTGGCACAATTGGATCTTTAAATGTTTCTGTTGCCTGTGGTGCTTTCCTGTATGAAACTGTCAGACAAAGAATTTAAATAGTATGGAGAATGTATGGTGAGTAAACGATTTTTTAATTATTAATCGAATGTCTTGTAATCCTACTTCAAACATAGTACTTAAAAACATCTGTTGCTTCATTGCGACACTTGTTACTACAGGTATATGTTACGGACAATCTACCACTTATAATCAACTTTGGAATGAAATACAATTTAACAGAACATTAAATGACAAATGGTCTGCAGAATTAAACATTGGAGGCAGTTACAGCAGTACTGAATCCTCTCCTAATATTTTTGAAAAAAACATTCAAAAAACATTTAGAGGCTGGGGGCATTATTATTTATCGCCTCGCTGGAAGCTTTCTACGTTTATAGCTTATTTTGACAATAAAGATGTCCCGGAGATAGGACAATTTAAATCTCCCGAATGGCGTTTTGCTTTACAGGGCATCTATTATTTTCATAAAACGGGATACACTTTAAGCACCAGAATGAGATTAGAGCTCAGGCACATGAGAAACGGAAACGAGGAGTATGAGAATGTTTTGAGATATCGGCAGCAAATTAAATATTTACAACCTATTAACAGTAAAGTTTTAAGAGAAGGTGTTATATACGCAGTAGCTTCGGATGAATTGTTCTTCAAATCCGGCACTAAGGTCACGGGTTTACGTTTTTTTGATCGAAATAGATTAAATATAGGCGCTGGATATTTACTAACTGATGACATACAGATTGAATTGACTTATGCAAATGAATACCTGCCAAGGGATAATGGAAACCAAATTGTTAATGCAGCAGCTTTAACAATTTCCTTTAATAATCTTTATAAAAATATCAGCAAAAAACTACATAAAAACGAAACGACAACAAGTGACGAATAATTTTTACTTGTCCTCCTCTTTCAAAAAACAGTTCAATTGTTGCATTATAGCATGTTTATGCAATTTGAAGTTATAGCTTCGAACGAATTCTGTTCCCTTCATATTAATTTGAGCTATTACCGCTTCGAATTTTGAAAAAGCTTCAATATCTTTTTCATCCATTAAATACAGCACCTGCATTATAGAATCGTTATGCCTATATTGTGTATCATAATGTTTCAGTTTGTATCTTTTTTGGTCTGCTAATTCTATAGTTAAATCGTCTTTAATTTCTTTGCCTTCCTTTTTAGGCGGGAATGGTGTAGGCTGTAATGCAACAAAGTAGTGCTCTTTATCTGTAACTATATTTATTTTTAGTGACTTTGATTTTGTAGTATAAAAAACAGCCGGATCAAAATAATACATCATACTACCATCAGCTTGTACCCTATTTTTTATCTCACATTGAGCAATAGTTTTTGAGCAGATTAAAAAAATCGTAAAAGTGGTTAACAAACAAATCGTTTTCATAAGAATCAAATAAAATTACAGAACCTTAACAAAAATAATCAATTTAAATCAATGGAACATCTGCTAAATCATTTATCTCCTGATTCTGATTTAGTTATGACATAATTAACCGAAACATCAGAGTTAAAATTGTATGATATTATTTCAGCATTTTCTTGAGCAATTTCAATATTAACAAAATTACCATTTTCATCAAAATGTTTCATAAAAGCATCTTCTTCAGGTTTAAAATCAGGTTTCTGCCAATCATACACAACTGGTTTTGTATACTCGGGCGTTTTATAAAACAACGATATTACAAAACCGGTTATAAAACCTGCCAAATGTCCCTCCCAGGAAATGCTTTGATCTACATCAGGAAAAACATACCAAATCATTCCTCCATAAAGTAAAACTACAGTGAATGACAATGCTACTAAACGATAATATCTACTCTGAATCCCTTTGAAAAATATAAAGCTTACCAAAACATAGATCAATCCGCTGGCTCCAATATGATAATTTCCTCTTCCGATAATCCATGTTATTAAACCGGAAAATAAAATTCCATAACCAATAACGGCAAAAGATTGTTTTGGATAAAAAAATTGCAAAGCTGCCAATAATACTAAAAGCGGAATAGAGTTGTTGTACAAATGATTTAAATTTTCATGAATAAAAGGACTAAACACAACACCCTGCAAACCTGATAAATCCCGAGGATAAATTCCGTTTTGATAAAAATCGAAATCAAACCGGATCTGAATCCAATACACAATCCACAAAAAGAGGACAAAAAATACCGGAAGTCCAACAACAGCGGTTGAAAATTTAAAGTGGTTATCGTTCATGTTTTTATAATCAATTGAATAATTGTTCAATCAAAAAACTATCCAAATACACTTTACTGATAATTTGTCAGCAAAAAATTGATTTATTAAGATACGATTTATAGCCCTGATGGAAACGACATCCTTTTTTGGCTTTTTCTGCCAAAAAAGATATAGCGGACAGCAGGAAATAGCTCCTAAAAAAAATTAAATTAAAATTGAAACTCGTAATTTTACAAAATGGAAGCACCTTTAGCAGAACGCATACGCCCACAGAAATTAGAAGACTACATTAGTCAAAACCATTTGGTTGGTCCAAACGGATCTTTAACACAACAAATTTCAAAAGGAATTATTCCTTCATTAATTTTCTGGGGACCTCCAGGAACCGGAAAAACGACTCTGGCCCAAATTATTGCTCAGGAATCAAAGCGCCCTTTTTATATTTTGAGTGCCATAAATTCTGGTGTGAAAGATATTCGCGATGTGATTGAAAAAGCGAAACAAAGTGGTGGGTTATTCACGACTAAAAATCCGATTTTGTTTATTGACGAGATTCACCGTTTTAGTAAGTCGCAACAGGATTCCCTTTTGGCAGCGGTCGAGAAAGGCTGGATTACCTTAATTGGTGCAACCACAGAAAACCCAAGTTTTGAAGTGATTCCTGCATTGTTATCACGCTGTCAGGTCTATATATTAAATGCTTTTACGAAAACTGATTTAGAAGCCTTGCTTTATCGTGCCATGAAGACGGATGTAGAATTAGTAACAAAAAATATTATTCTAAAAGAAACTGAGGCATTGCTAAGATTATCTGGCGGAGATGGCCGTAAGCTATTAAATATTTTTGAATTGGTTGTCAACGCTTCTGCCAGTGATGAAATTATCATTACAAATGATAGGGTTTTCGAACTTGTTCAGCAAAATACGGTTTTGTATGACAAAACTGGAGAACAGCATTATGATATTGTTTCGGCCTTTATCAAATCGATTCGTGGAAGTGATCCTAACGGTGCTGTTTATTGGCTTGCCAGAATGATTGAAGGTGGTGAAGATGTGAAATTTATAGCTCGAAGAATGTTGATTTTATCAAGTGAAGATATTGGAAATGCCAATCCTACAGCTTTTATTATGGCAAATAATACTTTTCAGGCCGTGTCTACTATTGGTTATCCCGAAAGTCGCATCTTATTAAGTCAATGCGCTATTTATCTGGCTACTTCGCCTAAAAGTAATGCATCTTATATGGCGATTGGAAATGCACAGCAATTGGTAAAACAAACAGGTGATTTGCCTGTTCCCATTCATTTGCGCAATGCTCCAACAAAACTGATGAAAGAATTGGGTTACGGCGAAGACTATAAATACTCGCATGATTACGCCAATAACTTTGCAGAACAGGAGTTTTTACCCGATGCCATAAAAGAAACGGTTCTTTATAATCCAGGTCAGAATTCAAGAGAGAATAGCAACCGTGAATTTTTAAAGAACCGTTGGAAGGATAAATATGGTTATTAAACTATATTTTATATTTAGAATTTTACAGAAACTTTTTCAGAAACTAATTTATCATTTTGATAATATTCAAAAAACCACTGATTGTCTTTAGCATTTAAAGTTCCCTGTACCCCCTCTTTTATCGCTATAAAAGAATCAGGTCGAGAAGTTTTAAGTAATTTCATAACTACTTTTGGTGTTTTATCAATTAATTGATACCCATTTTCTGTTGGTTGTGCATACAGTAAATTTGGATCAGAAACATCTGCAACTGGTGTAGCAACTTGAGTTGAAACTGAGGTTGCAGCAACAGCCGGCGCGGCAACAGCAACAGTTGAAGCACCACCCGAAGTTGTTATTGCGGTTTTCCCACTATAGTTGTAATTCAAACTATATATAGACACAAATGCCATATCTAAAGCTTCTCTATAAGCTGTATCAAATTCTTTCTCTTTGCTTTTTCCGGTTTCAGAGGTATGAACTACTTTTCCATAACAATCTTTAAATTCAACAAAAAGTTTAGTTACTAAAAAAGCATTATCTCTTTTTACATCAGCATATAATAAATCACAACGATTTGCATATTCTGCAGGAAGCTGTTCATTTTCATAAAAAGCTTCAAAACCTGCTTTTATTAAATTTGCCTTTGTCATAGTGGACAGCCTATATGGATTGACACCTTTTGCAAAATCAAATTTAATAGGCACAATAACAGCCTTGTAATCATTGATTGATTGTGAAAAACCAGCAAAGGAAGAGAGGAAGATGATTAATAAAATTTTAATTCTCATAATTATAAATATTTTTTGAGTTCTAATAAATGATTTATTTGTTTAATATTTTGTGGTGCTTCAATTTTTTTATCATTGAAAAAAATAGCATCTAACCCTGCATTAAGTGCTCCATTAACATCTGCATCTAAACAATCTCCAATCATAATACAATTTTCTTTTGAAGCCTTTGCCGAATTAATTGCATAATCAAAGATAAAACTATTTGGCTTTTTTACACCTGCCAGTTCAGAATTTGTAATTGTACTGAAATAACTTCCTAATGCAGCATTATTTATTTTCTTTTCCTGCACACTGGCAAAACCATTTGTTATGATGTGTAATGTATATTTTGATTTTAAATAATCTAAAATTTCAATTGCACCTTCGAAAAGATGATTATTATCGGTTAGAAATTCAATATAATCATTTGCAATCTGATCAATATCCTGATCAGAAATAGTAATATTCAAAGCGTTAAAAGACAACTTCAATCTTTTATAACGCAGTTCCTGATGTGAAATTTTGTCATGTTGATATAATTTCCAGCAAGCCTGATTTACAGGTATATATTTTTCAATAAAATCCTGACATTTAATTTCCGGAAACTTACTTTTAAAAATTCGGTCAAAAGCCTTTTCTGAATTTCGATCAAAATCCCAAAGCGTATGGTCTAAATCAAAAAATATATCGGTAATATTTGTGTGCATAATTTATAAAATTCCTTCATCTACAAAACTATAATATTTTGTTTCAGTAATAATCAAATGATCCAAAACTTTAACATCTAAACTATCTCCTGCCACCTTTAGCTTTTTGGTTATGTGTTTATCAGCTTCACTTGGGACTAACGTGCCTGATGGATGATTATGACATAAAATCAAGCCAGTAGCGCCAGATTCAAGTGCTAATTTAAAAACCAGGCGGACATCAACAACAGTTCCTGAAATACCTCCTTTACTCAATTGAGACTTTAAAATTACTTTATTTGAATTATTCAGAAAAAGTACCCAAAATTCCTCATGCGGAAGTTCGCCAATAATAGGCTGCATGATTTCAAAAACCATTTTACTAGATGTAATTTTGGTCAGTTCAACTGAATCTTCTGCCCTGCGCCTTCTTCCTAATTCTAATGCAGCAATAATAGTAATGGCTTTAGCTTCGCCTATTCCCTTAAAATCAATTAATTGCGAAATAGACATTTTGCCTAATGAATTCAAAGTATCAACACTGGCCAAAATTCTTTTGCTTAAATCCACTGCCGATTCATTCCGGCTTCCGGAACCAATCAAAATGGCAATTAATTCGGCGTCACTTAAGACACTTTTGCCTTTTAGCATTAATTTTTCACGTGGCCTGTCGTCTTCGGACCAGTTTGGAATAGGAAAATGAGTTGATTCCATCAGAATTAAATATTAATGTTTTTGCTCATACAAATACTATTTGTCAAGCCCACATAAGGTTCGTAGTTGTCAATTATTTCGAATCCAACTTTTTGATATAAAGTAATGGCTTCAATTTGTTTATATAAAGTTTCTAAAATCAAAACTTTGAAACCGTCTTCAATTGCCTTCTTTTCAACTTCTTTAATAATGAGCTGAGCCAAACCAAGTCCTCTTGCTTCAGGTAAAACAAACATCCTTTTGAATTCGGCTGTCGTATCATTGTATTGTTTGAAACAGCCACAACCAACCGCTTTGTTTTCTAAATAAACAACAACTACATTTGGAGTAAATTCTATTACATTATTATTCCAATAATCCGTTTTTAATTCGGAATAACGTTCCCACAAAAAAGTATCGAAGGTGCCGTATAAAAATATGAAATCATGATTTTCGCTTGTCGTATGGACAACTTTAATTTTTTCAGGCATATAGTTTTTATCAATGTTTTCAAAAATAAGAAAAATCATTCATTAAAATTCATTTGTTATTTTTATAATCATTAATTTTAAAACAAAAAGGATGAAATCTATCTGCATCACTTTAGTTTTATTACTATTTATTTCTTGTAGCCAAAAAGAAAACAAAAAATTAGCTTTTACAGATACGCATAAAACTGCTGTAAAAACTTTTGAAGAAAAATTATCGGAAGCTGCAATATCGATAATTGATGCTTCAATAGATTATGATCCAGCCTATTTTTCGATAAAATATCCAAACGGAGATATATCTATAAACAAAGGTGTTTGCTCAGATGTTGTAATTCGTACCTATCGAAAATTAAATATTGATTTACAAAAAGAAGTCCATGAAGATATGGTCGACAACTTTTCTAAATATCCAAATTTAAAAAAATGGGGAATGACAAAAACGGACACCAATATCGACCACCGCAGAGTTCCTAATTTAGAAGTTTTCTTTGACAGAAAAGGAACAAAACTGCCAGTTACTGAAGATGCTAAAGAGTATAAAACAGGAGAAATTGTAACCTGGATGATTAACGGAAAGTTGCCTCATATTGGAATTATCACCAACAAAAAATCAGAAGACGGCAAACGAAATCTTATTGTTCATAACGTTGGCGGCGGGCAAGTTTTAGAAGATTGCTTGTTTGAATATAAAATTGCGGGACATTATCGTTATACAAACTTAAATTAGATAATAAAAAAAAATGCCAATTACTTAAAAGCAATTGGCACATTATCTAATTCTAATTGACACATTAATTTACTCAATCAAAGTTTTGACCTCATCAAAATTCAAACCTCCATAATTACCTGAACTCATCAATAATAATGCAGAATTATCAAGATTTAAATTGAATAAATACTTTTTAAATTCCGTTGGATTGGTATAAATAATTAAATCTTTTCTATTAAAGGAAGTTGCGATTTGTTCATAAGTTACTTCTTCCAATTGTTTAATTTTCACAGCATCCGGCGAATAGAAAACAACGGCAACATCAGCATATTCTAATGCTCCTTCATATTCTTTGAGGAACTCCGCATTTAAGCTGCTGTACGTATGCAACTCTAGACAAGCTACTAAATTTCTGTTTGGATATTGTTCTTTTACTGCTTTTGTTGTCGCTGCTACTTTACTTGGCGAATGTGCAAAATCTTTATAGGCTACTTTTCCTTTTCCTTCGGCAATTTTTTCCAAGCGCTTTGAAGCACCTTTAAAACTAGCAATTGCTTCATAAAAATCAGCTTCATCAACGCCCATATTTTGACAGATCCATTTGGCTCCGGCTAAATTATTCAGGTTATGGGCTCCAAAAACTTCAATTGGCATATCTCCTTCGGGAGTTTTTAATAAAGTTACACCATCACTAACACTATATTCAGGAGTATGATAAGGTAGTTTGCGAATTGGATTTGTTGCGGCTTCTGAAACACGTTTTACTTCAGGGTCATTTTCATTGTAAACTAAAATTCCGCCATTGGTAATTTTTCCTATGAAAATTTCAAACTGCTCAACATAATTTTCATACGTTGGAAACACATTAATATGATCCCATGCAATTCCTGAAATTAAAGCAATATTGGGTTGGTATAAATGAAATTTTGGTCTTCTGTCTATCGGAGAAGACAGATACTCATCCCCTTCTAAAACCATAAAATCATTTTCTTCGGTAAGATGCACCATCGTATCAAAACCTTCGAGCTGTGCTCCTACCATATAATCAACTTCAATATTGTGATAATGCATCACGTGTAAAATCATTGAAGTTATGGTTGTTTTTCCGTGAGAACCTCCAATAACAACACGTGTTTTATTTTTGGCTTGTTCATACAAAAATTCCGGATATGAATAAATTTTCAATCCTAATTCCTGTGCTTTTAATAATTCGGGATTGTCTGCTTTTGCGTGCATTCCTAAAATTACAGCTTCAATATCTGAAGTGATTTTTTCAGGAAACCAACCCATTTCGGCCGGTAAAATTCCTTTTTTTTCTAATCTTGATTTTGACGGTTCAAAAATAGCATCGTCGCTTCCTGTAACCTGATATCCTTTGTTATGTAATGCTAATGCTAAGTTGTGCATGGCACTTCCGCCTATGGCGATGAAATGTGTTTTCATTTAAAATTCCAATTATTAAGTTCTGAATTCCAATTATTTATCAGAATTCAGTATTTGAGATTTGATTGTTTACGCTTCAAATTTTCGTTTCAATTCCTGTGCCTTCTTAGGGTCTTTTAATTTATTCAAATATAAATTATATAATTTTTGAAATGTAATTTTTGATTTGCCAATTTCATGCGCCTTTAAATAATTTTTTTCTGCCGATGTATATCTCTTAAAATATTCATCTATTCTGCCTTTAGATAAATACCCGTCGACAGTTGAAATCCTAGCTAATTCATTTGAATATGAAATTGCTTTTGATTCACTGCCACCAACAATTCCGGGCAACTGCAGATACAATTCTATTAATGCCCATCTGGCCGGAATATGTTTTGGATTCAAATCAATTGCTGTTTCAAATGCCTCTTTCATGTCGTCTACCAACCCTAAGGCTTTAAACTTATTCACTTCCATAGCTCTCATAGCCAAACATCCTCCATATTTATAAAAATAATCAGCTTCATTGGGTTTTAACTGCTTTAGTTTTTTATAACAGGATGCAGCTTTTTCCCACTCCTTTTCCTCTGAAGCAATATCACCCAAACGTTCAAGTGTTTTAACATCATTGGGGTAATACTTTAAGTTTTCCTGAAAAATCACTTCGGCTTCTTTGTACTTTTTGGCATAAAATAACTTCTCCCCTTTTTCAAAAGTAGATTGTGACCATAAAAAAAAAGGTGTCAAAACGAAA
The DNA here is from genome assembly GCF_052113665.1 of Flavobacterium sp. W22_SRS_FK3. NCBI lineage: Bacteria > Pseudomonadati > Bacteroidota > Flavobacteriia > Flavobacteriales > Flavobacteriaceae > Flavobacterium > Flavobacterium sp. W22_SRS_FK3. The sequence continues at coordinate 117,191 of NZ_JBGQOF010000004.1, forward strand.
AAAAATATTAATTTTCTCATTTCTCAAAAATAAGGAAATATAAAATGCATTATTTGATTTTAGAGATAAATTACTAATTTGTACGAAAATCATTTAACCATCGCCCAACCTTTTTTCAAAAACTACTCTCTATATACTAAAACTACTTTATGAAAAAAATATTATTTGTTTTCTTATTGTTTACTTCTACTTTATTTGCTCAAAAAACTGATAAAAGATGGGGCAAAGTTTCCTCTTATGAAAATGAAGGAAAAATAAAATCGGCTAATGAAATAGTTGATAAAATTTATAAAAAAGCAGTTTCAAGAAAAGACGAAGTTCAAATGATAAAATGTTTTTTTTATCAATCCAAATATTTGCAGGTTGTTGATGAAAATGCAAAAACCAAAATCTTAAACAATCTTAAAACAGATATTAATCGTGTTTCAATTCCATCAAAGGCTATATTGAACCTGATTTATGCGAAATGTTTAAATAATTATTCAAATTATGATTATGATGTCGTAGTTGTAGATAGTGCTGCGGTAGCAGTAGACGATGCAGCTTCATTAATAGATTCTGCTGTTGCAACAATAGATACTTCTGCTGTTGACGGAATAGCGGTTCCAATATCAAGTGAGACTAGCATTAATTTTACATCTGAAAAAGAAATAATTGCACTTTTTGAAAAAACACTGGACAATGAATCAATACTCAAAAAGACATCTTTAACTAAGTATCTAGCTATTTTTAGTTTTTTGACTTTAGAAAAACTAAAAAACGAAAATTTATATGATTATTTACTAAAGGAAAATATAGATTTTTTTACTGAAAAAATTGAGCGATGGGAAATTGAAAATAGTCAAACTTCAGCATATAAAAATGAACTTTTAGGAGATTCAGAAGCTTTTTTGAAACTTGATCTCAATTTTATAAAAGAAGAAAAATTTAAAAAAGTACTCTCTTTATATCAAAAGCTCGAATCAGGGAATCCTTCATTAGAAAATCAATTTAACCGTATTGTTTTTTGCACTGATTTTCTGCCGGAATCTAATGAAGATCTAACAAAGTATTTAAATGATTTCCAAAAACTTTCAAATGAGCCGATGCTTACTCAAAAAATTCTATTAAAAAAGGCAGAAATCCTACTTAGTCAGGCTTCAAAGGAGTCACATCCGGATTACAATATCGAAGCCTTAAAAATATACGATCATATCATAAAAATTAATGATAAGACATCTACATCTCAAAATGCTTTGGAGCAAAAACATAATGTTACTTCAAAATCATTGAATATTCAGCTTCAAAAATTCACTTACAATAAAGAGAATATAAGAGCTTTTATCAGGTATAAAAATCTTGATCACTTAAAAATATCATTTTACAAAATAGACCAAAAAAAACTGAAAATATTTCTAGATTCATATTCCGACGAAGATAGTTTAGTATCTGCCATTATAAGAAATCAAGTTAAAATAGCTTCTAAAGACTATCAGCTTCAAAACAAAAAAGACTATTTTGAATATACAACAGAAGTTCTTTTACCACAATTGGAAACAGGGAGCTATCTAGTTTATTTTGAAAGTGATTCTGATATAAAAAACGAGAAAGCATCTTCTTCTCAAACCATTACAGTTTCAAACCTAAGCATTCTGGCATCTCAGGAAAATAATAAAGAAAACTTTCAGGTTCTAGATCGAAAAACAGGAAAACCTCTTGAAAATGTGATCATAAAATCATCACACTATAACCTCAAAACAGATTCAAACGGATTAGCTTCTTATATCGGCTCAAGTAGCAACGATTACGGTCAGCATATAGAATTTTCATTAGCAAATGATACAATTTTAACTAAGAAAAATTATATTCGATATACCCAGCAATACAATCAAAACCAAGACAAAACCTTAACCGGTAAAGTCGAATTTTATTTGGACCGTGCCATTTATCGCCCGGGGCAAACTGTATATTATAAAGGAATTGCAATTCAAAAACAAAAAAACAAAACCAGTATTGTCTCAAATACCGCATTTAAAATCATTGTTAGAGACGCTAATTATCAACCTTTAAAAGAGTTTGAAGTTATTTCTAATGAGTTTGGTTCATTTACAGGTGAATTCATTTTACCTAAAAACAGCTTAACAGGCAACTTTAATATTTACACAGCACAACCAGATAATTATGCAGATAAAGACACTACGCTTAAAAACAAACCAAATGCATCGTTTTGGAAAAGTGTAAGACTTGAAAATTCTCAAACAAGTTTTAGAGTCGAAGAATACAAGCGTCCTAAATTTAAGGTAGATTTTGATTCTAAAAAAGAAAGTTTTCAAGTAAATCAATCCATTAAAGTAAATGGAATTGCAAAAGCATTTTCAGGAAGCAATATTTCTGATGCAAAAGTAAGCTACACTGTAAATCGATTTATGCATTATTCAAGAAATTATAGTGATTATTGGGGTCAGGAACAAAATGAAATTATTGCAACCGGAGAAACCAAAACAGATGCTTCAGGAAAATTTGTAATTGAATTTACTGCTGAACCTTCAAAAAATGCAGTAAAAGAACAATTGCCTGTTTTTAATTATAGTATAACTGCAGATGTAACAGACATTAATGGCGAAACGCATACCTCAGAAACCATCGTAAAAGTGGGTTACCATGATTTGATAATCAATGCCAGTATTACAAATCGTATTGAAACTAAAAACAAAAATGAAATCATACTTACAAGTACGAACTTAAACGAAGAATTTTTAGCCGCAAAAGGCGAAATCAAATTGTATTTCGCTAGCCCTTTTTCCAATAAATTTAAAGAAGAAGCTTTTCCAAAACCTGAAATCGAGACTATTTCGGCATTAGATTTTGAAAGATTGTTTCCTTACGAAAATCGAGAAATCAAAACGGATAAAGCAAGCGAAATTTTATTGTTTTCGAAGAAAGTAGACACCGAAAAAGACAAAAAAATAGCGCTTGATTTTATTTCAAATTATAAATCAGGAAACTATAAAATTGTATTTTCAGCAAAAGATACTTTTGATAATTATATAGAATCTGTTACACCTTTTGAAATCAGGCAAAGTAAAGACAAATTCAATCTAGGTAAATTATTTACGGCAGAACAAATAAATACAGATCCAAAAAAGGATGGATTTATAATAATTAAACTTTCTTCTGTAATTCCGGATCTTTATATTAATACAAGTGGAAATTATGGCAATCAAACCTATTTTGAAAACACGTATCATTTGCAAAACAATGAAATAACGATAAAAATTCCAATAAAAAAAGAATTCGAAAAATCGGTACGAGTAAGTTTTCAAAGCATTTTTGAGAACGAAATATTTGATGACCAAATAGAAATTGCACTAAAAACAGAAGAATCTAAACTAGAATTACTGGTAGAAAGTTTTAGAAATAAAATCGAGCCCGGAAGTAAAGAAACCTGGTCGTTTAAAATAAAATCAATCAATGCCAAAACCGAAGCGGAAGTTTTAGCCTCTATGTACGACAGCTCTTTAGACCAGTTTACAAAAACAAATTGGAATACTTTAAACATAAATAATTATCATTATAATTCTTCTAATTTCAAATCTGGTTTAGGTTTTGAACGCGTATATTCATCTCTTGAAAATCTAAATCAAATTCTTCCATTGACTAAATTCTATAGAGAAGAAACACATTTAAACTGGTTTGGATTTGATTTCAACAATAGTCGATATGGCGATTCTCTTCTCTACTCTATAGCCGAAATTAAAGACAAAAAAGTAGGCAGTGAAACTATTAAAGGTGATGCAGATGATGTTTTAACTATTGATGAACCTGTGGGTGCTGCTCCTAATGCTATTGTAATTGAGAAAGATTCAGTATATATGTCAGCAGCAACATACAAAACAAAAAAAGCCTTAATATATAGTAGTCTTTCAGAAAAATCTTCTTTCAAAATAAAAGGTAATGAAAAAATTTCTTCTGATCCTTTGTTTATAATTGATGGAGAAATTGCTACTGAAAATGAGGCTAACAATTTAAATACTGAAGATATTCTTTCAATAAATGTTTTAAAAGATGCATCAGCTATCGCTATTTACGGAAGCAGAGCAGCAAACGGCGTAATAATGATCACAACCAAAAAAGCACTTGAAGAATTAACACAGGTAAAAGCCAGAAAAAATTTATCTGAAACAGCATTCTTTTTGCCCAATTTAAAAACTGATTCTAAAGGAAAAGTAAGTTTCAATTTTACATCTCCTGAAGCTTTGACAGCCTGGAAACTTCGTTTATTGGCACATAACAAAGAAGCGATTTCAGGCTATTTGGAAAAAAGCATTGTGACTCAAAAAGAATTAATGGTCATGCCTAATTTTCCTCGTTTCTTTAGAGAAAAAGATACGATTGTAATCAGTGCTAAAATTTCGAATGTTACTGCTGAAGCTAAAACCGGAATTGCCATCTTACAATTCTTTGATGCGACAACGATGCAGCCTATAGATGCCAAAATGATGAATGCAAAAAACATTAAAAACTTTACCGTAAGTCCTTTTGGAAATACAACAGCAACCTGGACAATTTCAGTTCCGGAAGGTTTGCAAGGCGTTCAATATAAAATTTTGGCGAAATCAGGTAATTTCTCTGATGGAGAAGAAAATATACTTCCGGTTTTGACAAATAATATGCTGGTTACAGAGAGTATTCCGATTTGGGTTCGGGAGAATGCTACGAAACAATATACGTTTGAGAATTTAAAAAATAATACTTCATCGACTTTAAAAAACCATCAGTTTACATTCGAATACACCTCGAATCCAGCCTGGATTGCGATTCAGTCGTTGCCTTATTTAATGGAATACGAACACGAATGTGCTGAACAGACTTTTGCCCGTTTTTATGCCAATGCTCTGGCGTCAGATATTATTACAAGTAACCCCAAAATAGCAGCGGTTTTTGAAGATTGGAGAAAAAATAGAAAATTGAATTCGAAACTGGAAGAAAACGAAGAATTAAAATCAATTATTCTGGCAGAAACTCCCTGGCTAAATGATGCCCAAAGCGAAGACGAAAAGAAAAAAAATCTGGCACTTTTGTTTGATTTAGAGAAAATGAAAACCTCGCAAGAAGATACATTCCAAAAACTGAAACAAAAACAAAAACCATCCGGAGGATTTGCCTGGTTTGACGGAGGTAGTGAAAGCGAATATATAACCAGACATATTTTGGCTGGTTTGGGTCACTTATCAAAACTGAACAAAACAGAAGATAATGATGAAAAAATCGATGAAATCGCTAAAACCGGGATTCCGTTTCTGGATGATAAATTCTTAGAATATTATAAATCCAGAACCAAGAATTTAAAAACAAACGATAAATTAATCTGGATCAATCCTTATTCTGATTTGCATTATCTGTATACCAGAAGTTTTTATCTAGATAAATATCCTTTGTCTGATACACTAAAAAAAGCTGTGAAATTATATACAGAGACTGCCAAAAAAGATTGGCTGAATTATTCTCTTTATGAAAAAGGATTAGCGGCTTTAACTCTAAATCGATTTGAAGAAAAAGATGCTGCTAAGAAAATTATTGAAAGCTTAAAAGAAACGGCATCCAATAATGAAGATTGGGGAATGTACTGGATTGCCAATAAAGCAGGATGGTATTGGTATCAGGCACCAATAGAAACACAGGCTTTGCTGATTGAGGCTTTCGCCGAAGTTTCTCACGACACAAAATCTGTTGATGCCATGAAAGTCTGGTTATTAAAAAACAAACAGACCAAAAACTGGCCAACCACAAAATCTAGTACCGAAGCTATTTATGCCTTATTGATGCAAGGAAATGACTGGCTTTCTATAAAGGACAATACCGTTATTAAAATTGGAAATGAAAAAATCCTAACCAAAAAATTAGCCGAAAACGAAAAAGAAGCTGAAACGGGCTATATCAAAATGAACTGGAAAACTGATGAAGTGAAAAAAGAAATGGCAACCATCAACATTCAAAACAAATCAAAAGTTCCGGGGTTTGGCGGGGTTTACTGGCAATATTTTGAGGATTTAGATAAAATAAAAACTAATTCCGGTGCTGTTTTATCGGTTTCAAAAGAATTATATCTAAAGAAAAACACCATGAAAGGTGATGAATTACAAAAAATAACTTCCAAATATGAATTAAAAACTGGTGATTTAGTTACCGTACGATTAATTATTTCAGCAAAAGAAGATATGGAATATGTTCATTTAAAAGATATGAGAGCTTCCTGTTTTGAACCCGTAAATGTGCTTTCTCAATATCAATACAAAGACCGATTAGGTTATTATATGAGTACTAAAGATGCTGCAACACATTTCTTCTTTGATCGAATTGACAAAGGAACTTATGTAATTGAATACGATATAAGAGTCAATAACATCGGTGAATTCTCAAACGGTATTACAACAATTCAAAGTATGTACGCTCCTGAATTTACAAGTCATACCAAAGGAATACGTGTAAAAGTTCAATAAGTAAGTGTTATAAAATTCCAGCCAGAAAATTCCAAATTCCAAAATTTTTTGCAACAAAAAAACCCGACAAGCTTTAAAACTTGTCGGGTTTAATTCTATTAATAAATTGAGATTATTTTACAATAGTCAATTCATCAATAATATTTTTTGCTCCGGCATATTTGTCTATAATCCAAAGTACGTAACGAATATCTACATTGATAGTTCTTTGTAAATTAGAATCAAAAATTACGTCTCCGGCCATCGCTTCGATATTTCCATCAAAAGCAATTCCGATTAATTCTCCTTTTCCGTTAAGAACCGGTGAACCAGAGTTTCCTCCTGTAATATCATTATCAGTTAAAAAGTTAACAGGCATATATCCTGCTTTATCAGCATACTGACCGAAATCTTTTGCTTTACTTAACTCTAATAAACGCGCTGGCAAATCAAATTCAGCATCTCCTGCTTTGTATTTTTTCACCATACTTGCCATATCCGTATAATTATTGATTTTAGCATCGTTACGTGAATCTGCAGGTAAGGCACGAACTTTTCCGTATGTTAATCTCAATGTTGAGTTAGCATCAGGATATTTCACTGCATTTAATTTTGACTCTCTTAAACCTTCTACCAATAGACGGTAAGCCGTTGCAAAATTGTCATCAGATTTGATCTGGTCATCTGTTTTAGTACGGTATTTTGTCAACAGATCATTAGAAATAATATACAAAGGATCGTGCACAATCGCCAATGGTTTTGGATTAGCCATAAATGCCAATACTTTTTCTTTAGTCGTAAAATAACTTATTTCAGTTGCTTTGTTGACATCTGCAGCAAAATCACCATTGTTCTCTGATTTCATTTTTGCTATCTGTACAGGTAAACCATATTCCGCACCTTTTGCTGTATATAAATTCAATTGAGCTGTCAATACATCTTTTTCAAGTGGCGCATAAAATTCTCCATAAATATTATCAATCAGCGCATTAATTTTAGGCAACATCTCTGCTTTTTTAGCCTCGTTTTCGTTATAGTAAGCAATCAATGCGTTTCCTAAATTCGCAGGTCCCGTTGCATAGCTTGAGGTACGCAAAAGTTGCATTAAATAATTATCGTGGGTTGCTTTTAAATTTGTTGCTCGATAATACTCATTAATAGTCGGAATTACATTTTCGTATTTTTCTTTATTAGCAGGTTTACTGGCCCATTCGTAGAATTTGTCTTCCTGTTCAGCTTTTGTATCAACAGTTCCTGCTTTTGTTAAAGCATCAATCATTCCCTGACGGTTTTTCCAGTAATTAGCTGTCGAAGCATATTTTGACGCATATTGTAAACGGACAGTAGCATCTTTATCCATATACTTTTTCATTTGGTCCATTCCGGTTTTAGCACCCTCAACCCAGGCAGGATAAGCAAATTTTATGTTTTGTTCGATTCCGCCAGCAGGCATCCAACGGTTTGTTCTTCCAGGATATCCAAGAATCATAGCAAAATCATTCTCTTTTACACCTTTAATACTTACAGGTAAATAATGTTTTGGCTGTAATGGTACATTTTCTTTAGAATAGGCTGCAGGATTTCCGTCTTTATCAGCGTATACTCTGAACATTGAGAAATCTCCTGTTTGACGAGGCCATTCCCAATTATCAGTGTCGCCGCCAAATTTACCCACACTTTCCGGAGGTGTCCCTACTAAACGAACGTCTGTATAATCCTGGTACACGAAATAGTAATATTCATTTCCCTGAAAGAAAGGACGCACTGAAACGGTATATTTTCCTCCTTCATTATTTTCCTTTTCGATTAAAGCCATTTCCTGCTGAATGATTTTGTTTCTTTCCGTTTCTGTCATTGTATCATTTACCTTTGATAAAATTCTTTTAGAAACGTCATCCATACGAACAAAGAAACGAACGTATAACGATTTTGGTTTCATTTCCTGACTGCGGTCTTTTGCCCAAAATCCGTCTTTCAGGTAATTTTGCTCAGCAGTAGAAAGCTCAGCAATCGCACTATATCCACAGTGATGATTGGTTAAAACCAAACCTGTCTTTGATACAATTTCTGCCGTACAACCTCCATTAAACTGCACAATAGCATCTTTTAAGCTATGATGATTGATACTATAAATTTCTTCGGCTGTTAGCTGCAAGCCCATTTTTTCCATATCTCTATGGTTCAATCTTTCGATAAACATCAAAAACCACATACCTTCATCAGCTCTTGCAGGAAAAGCCATGAGACACATCGTCAAGAATAAAACTATTTTTTTCATGTTATTTTATTTAAGTGATGCGAATATAACTTATTTTAATAATTATTTCATGTCAAACGATTCTAAAATTAAATATACCAATGCTGTTTCATCAATCTATTAAGAATTTAACATTATAAAACAAAAAAGGTGTTCTAAAAATTAGAACACCTTTTTATACTTGGTAAGCATTTTTTATTCATTAAGCATTTTCCAAAGTTTGTCCTTCAAATCGGTTAAACCTTGTTGTGCTACAGATGATATAAACATGTATGGAACATCTTTGAAAGCAACGTCTAATTCTGTTTTCAATTCGGCTTTCAGTTCGTCGTCCAGCATATCGCATTTTGATATTACCAAAAGACGTTCTTTATCCAGCATTTCAGGATTGTATTTCGTTAACTCATTAACCAAAATATCATATTCTCCTTTTATATCCGGTGTGTCAACAGGAACTAAAAAGAGTAATGTTGAGTTACGCTCGATATGGCGAAGGAAATAATGTCCAAGCCCTTTCCCCTCTGCGGCACCTTCGATAATTCCGGGAATATCAGCAATTACAAAAGACTGATAATCCCTGTAAGCTACAATTCCTAAGTTGGGTTTTAGGGTTGTAAAAGGATAATCGGCAATTTTTGGTTTAGCTGAAGTTAAAACAGATAATAAAGTTGATTTTCCGGCATTTGGAAAACCTACTAATCCAACATCTGCCAAAACTTTAAGCTCCAGAATCACATCCATTTCTACACCCGGCAAACCTGGCTGAGCGTAACGTGGAGTTTGGTTGGTTGAGCTTCTAAAATGCCAGTTTCCTAATCCGCCTTTTCCTCCTTTTGAAAGGATTCTTTTTTCACCATCTTCTGTAATTTCGAATAAGGTTTCACCGGTTTCTTTGTCTTTTACAACTGTTCCTAAAGGCACTTCTATAAATTTATCTTCTCCATCAGCACCTGTGCTTCGGTCTCCTCCTCCATCTCCACCGTGTCCGGCTTTAATATGACGCGCAAATTTTAAGTGAAATAATGTCCATAAACCTTTATTTCCCACTAAATATACGTGTCCACCGCGACCACCATCACCACCATCCGGGCCTCCTTTTTCAATAAATTTCTCTCTATGTAAATGCGTAGATCCTTTTCCTCCCTTTCCGGAAGAAACATATATCTTAACGTAATCTACAAAATTTCCTTCTGTCATTTTCTTTTTGTTTATGTATAGTTTAAAGCTTCAGGTTTCAGGTTTCAAGTTGGCGCAACCCACTTAACTTTAAACCTGAAACATAATAAAACCTAAAACAAATTTTTATTCCAGTCTCAGTCTCATTTTTCAGTGCAAACTGCGACTGAATACTGTGACTGAAAACTACTATATTCTCTTTACTCTTTAAGTGTTTTCACCAACACTTTATCAATCTTTACACCATCCATATCGAGGACTTCGAGCACAAATTTCTGCCAGATTAGTTTTTCCCCTTCTTTTGGAATATGAGAAAGCTCGGTCATAATCATTCCGCTTACAGTGTTTACATCATAATCATTTATTAATTCGTCCAACTCAAAATAGGTTAAGAAATCATGTAGCGAATAATGTCCGTCGACTATCCACGATCCATCTTCTCTTTCTACAAGCTGGAATTCATCTTTATAAAAATCTGATGCGTCACCTACTAAAGCTTCTAAAATATCATTTAACGTAATTATACCCTGAAAAATGCCATATTCATCAGAAACCAAAGCATAATGAACGCCTGTTCTTTTAAAATTTTCCAATGCTTTATACGCCGTTGTCTGCTCCATTATATAAGGAGCTTCTACCATAATTACTGACAAATCAAAATGATCACTTTCAATAGTAGCGAATATGTTTTTAAGTGTTACTATACCTACAATATCGTCGTAATTTTCATTATATACCGGATAGATAGTGTGCAAATCCTCTAAAACCAATTCCTTAATTCTGATTTTATCTGCATTTAATGGTAACATATCAACCGATTTACGATGGGTCATTAACGAATTTACTTTTCGGTCACCAATATGAAAAACGCGTTCTACAATGTCCTGTTCAATTTCCTGAACTTCTCCAACTTCTGTTCCTTCTTTGATGATGGCTTTTATTTCTTCTTCGGTAACTTTTCCGTCAGCTGATGGTTTAATTTGCAGGACCTTCAATAAAAAATCTGTCGAAGATGTAAGCAGCCAAATAAAAGGTGCTGTAATAATTGAAACTACTTTCATTGGCATTGCTACCATTTTGGCAATTGATTCAGGATAATTTAAACCAATACGTTTTGGCAGTAATTCTCCTAAAACCAAAGAGAAAAAGGTTAAAACAACAACTACAATTCCAACCGCAACTGAATGTGCATACGGTTTTAAAAATGAAAATCCGGCCACAAAAGCCTCAACATCCATCGTAATTTTATCTCCACTGTATATACCAGTCAAAATCCCGATTAATGTGATTCCGATCTGTACAGTTGATAAAAACTTGTTTGGAGAATTGGCTAAATCGAGTGCGGTTTTGGCACTTTTATTTCCTTTTTTTGCGGCAGTCTCCAATCTGTTTTTTCTGGCCGAAATCAATGCAATCTCTGACATTGAGAAAACTCCGTTTAATAGTATCAGAAAAAATATTATTAGTATTTCCAATTTGTAGTTTATTTGTTATTTAATAGTTCGTTAATGTAATTTGTAACCCAATCGTGTTGTAGCCCAGATGGCAGTGAAAAGCCCAGAGCTAAAAAAACTAATTTTTCCTGCCAGAAAACAGCGACCAGCGGAAGCTCGTTTTATGGTGTGGAAAAATAGTTTTTTTAGTGAGGACTTGAAACGTACAGCTGGAATAAGCTTCTACAAATTATCTATAACTGACGTTAATCGTTCTGTAATTTCTTCAATCGTTCCAATACCATTTACGGCATGAAACTTATTTTGTTCTTTATAATATCCTATTAATGGCGCTGTTTTTTCGTTGTATTCCTGATATCTTACGCGAATTTTTTCTTCGTCCTGATCATCCACTCTTCCGCTTGTTTTTCCTCTTTCAAGCAAACGGGCTACCAAAATTTCATCATCAGCTTCCAGGGCAATAGTTGCAGTAACGCTTGAGCCAATTGTTGGCAAAAATTTATCTAATGCCTCAGCCTGATCTAAAGTTCTTGGATAACCGTCGAACAAAAATCCGTTTGAATCTAGATGTTTGTTCACTTCATCAATTAACATTGCAGTGGTAACTTCGCAAGGAACAAGTTCACCATTATCCATAAAAACTCTTGCTCTTTTACCTAAATCTGTATCATTTTTTAAATTAAAACGAAAAATATCTCCTGTTGAAAGATGTGTTAATTTGTATTTCTCTTTTAAAAATTCTGCCTGAGTTCCTTTTCCTGCTCCCGGCTTTCCAAATAAAACGATGTTAATCATAATGTGAGTGTTACTTGACTTCTTATTTTCATGTAAGAAGTTTAAAATGAATATTTAGTGTGTTTGTTTAAAAATTATTCGGCTAACTTATATATTTCGGTTAGATTTCTTCCTAAACCATCATAGTCTAATCCGTAACCAACGATGAATTTATTTGGAATCCTGATTCCGATGTAATCTATTTTAATGTCTTTTTTATATGCTTCAGGTTTAAAAAACAAAGTCGCAATTTTAAAATGCTTTACGTTTTGTTGTTTAACCAAGTGTTTTAATTCTTCGATTGTATTTCCTGTATCTATAATATCTTCAATTATGATCACGGTTCTACCTGAAAGATCCTGATTGATTCCTATTAATTCTTTAACGGCATTTGTACTTTCTGTTCCTTCGTACGAAGCCATTTTGATAAATGAAACCTCGCATGGTTTTTTGTATTTTTTTAAAAAATCTGCAACAACCATAAATGCACCATTCAAAACGCCGATAAAAATGGGAGTATCATCTCCAAAATCATCTTCAACCTGTGCTACTATTTTGGTTAAAGCAAAATCAATTTCCTTAGCCGAAATAAACGGAACAAATTGTTTATCGTGAAGTTGTATCATTATTTTTACATTTAAAATAATGGGCAAAGATACAGAATTACAACCAAATTGTCAGTATGAAAATAGTACTGAAAAAGTTCTTTTTTGAAATGTTAAATATCAGTTAATATCTACAAATCATTTCTTACAGCCATTCGAAAATTCACTAAATTGTTGTTTTATAAAAATGTAACTCTAAAGCACCTATGAAAACTACGATACAATTATTATCTATATCATTATTAACCATAATGACAGCCTGTAACGGGCAAGTAAAAAAGGAAGAAAAAGAAGCTCTGGCAAAACAGCCTGCCAATGTTGTAAAAACTGCAATTGGCGATATTACGTTACCACCTCCTTTTGCTACCGAATCTAAAAGCAACAACAGCAAAGTTATAGGATGGCCGGAAGGAAAAACACCTACAGCACCGGAAGGTTTCAAGGTAACAAAATTTGCAGATGGTTTTGAAAATCCGCGCTGGACTTATATTGCGCCAAACGGAGATATTTTTGTAGTAGAAAGCGGAACAAGATCCAGTAAAAATCAAATTACCGTGCTTCGTGACAAAGACAAAGACGGAAAGTTTGAAACTCGTGAAGTTTTTATTAAAGATCTGAACAAACCTTTTGGAATGCTTGTTTTAAAAGACTTTTTCTATATTGCAAACACAGATGGATTATACAAATATCCGTATAAAAATAGTCCGCTGAAATTAGAAACCAAAGGTAAAAAAATTCTGGAACTTCCTGCCGGCGGTTACAACAATCACTGGACCAGAAATATAATTTCGAATACCGATGGTTCAAAAATTTATGTTTCAGTTGGTTCAGGCAGCAATGTTGCGGAACACGGAATTGATAAAGAAGTTCGCCGGGCAGATATTCTTGAAATCAATCCTGATGGAACGGGTGAAAAAATCTACGCAAGCGGACTTAGAAATCCGGTTGGTATGGATTGGAATCCAGTAACTAAGGAACTTTGGACAGCCGTGAATGAGCGTGATGAATTGGGCGACGATTTAGTTCCGGATTACATTACAAGTGTGAAAAGAGATGGTTTTTATGGATGGCCTTATTCTTATTTCGGAAATATTCTAGATCCGAGAATGAAAGGTGAACGTAAGGATCTGGCAGCAAAAGCAATTGTTCCTGATGTTCCGGTTGGTGCTCACACTGCTTCTTTGGGATTGGCTTTTTATACGAAAGATAAATTCCCTACAAAATATAAAAATGGGGCTTTCGTGGGACAGCATGGTTCGTGGAATCGTTCTGTAATTTCGGGGTATAAAGTTCTTTTTGTTCCTTTTAAAGACGGAAAACCTTCTGGAAAACCAGAGGATTTTTTAACCGGATTTATCTCTGATGCCAACAAGGCTGAAGTTTATGGACGTCCAGTGGCCGTTACGGTCATGAATGACGGATCGCTTTTAGTAAATGATGATAGTGGAAATACGATTTGGAAAGTTACTTCTAAGAAATAAATTCCAATTCTGGGCAAATAAATTTTAAACACATAGAAACACGATGTTTCTATGTGTTTAATTATGCTCAAAAACTTAACTATCCCTTTATGCTTTTAAAAAAATATTGCTTTTTCATTCTTCTTATCATAGTTTATCAAAAAACTTTTGCCCAAAAAGAAAAAAGCAAATCTACTAATGCTGTAAAAACTGAAAAACTTGAAGAAGTTATAATCAGTTCTTTTCATATTAATGACAGTCTTCAAAATGCACCGGCATCTATTGGAATTTTATCCAAAAAAGATCTTCTTCAAAATAATGCAACCGATATTAGCACTGTAATGAATACGATTCCGGGCGTTTTTATGCAGTCCTCCAACTTTACGACTACCCGAATTTCGATTCGTGGAATTGGCGCCAGAACACCTTATGGAACTAATAAAATACGAGCTTTTTACGGCAGTATTCCGCTGACTTCAGGAAATAGTGAAACGGTTATTGATGATATTGACCTAGAAAACCTCAACCAGATTGAAATTATCAAAGGCCCGCTTTCAAGTATTTACGGTTCTGGTTTGGGCGGAGCGATTTTGATTTCGCCACAGCTTTCAAAAAACAATGGACAAAATGCCGGAATAAGTTCTGTTTTTGGTTCTTTTGGATTACTGAAAAATAGTTTGAATTATAGTTTAGATGAAAAAAAATCAAGCTTTAATTTAAGCTATCACAATTTAAAAAGTGATGGCTGGCGTGATAACAGCTCTTACAAACGAGAAGGTGTTACGCTTGCCGGAGAATTATTCAGAAGACCAAACAGCAAACTGACTTATTTTTCTAACTACACGTATTTAAAAGGTTTTATTCCGAGTTCGATTAACAAAGAGGATTACGAAAACAACCCGAAATTGGGTGCTTCGACTTGGGTGGCATCAAAAGGATTTAAAGAATACAAAACGACTTTGGCCGGATTGGCTTATGATTTTAAGGTAATGGATAATCTGAACAATTCAACTTCGGTTTTCATCAATTATAAAGACAGTAACGAACCCCGACCTTTTGATATTTTGCGCCAATATACTTTTGCAACTGGTGCCAGAATGCAATTTTCAGGGAATTTTGAAATGGGAAAACTTAAAAATCAATTCGTTTTCGGAATGGAATATTTCTCCGATAATTACAACGGAAATACTTTTGAAAACCTATACAAACAAAATAACGGGCAAGGCAGTTTAGAAGGAAATCCATTGACTGAAACCGATCAGAAAAGACATTTTTACAACTTATTTTCACAAATCAGGTCGATGGTTTCTGAAAAATTGGAGCTTCAATTTGGTTTAAATTATAATGAAACGCATTTTGAACTGACAAACTTTCTTCCTCAAAAAACTTCAACTGAAAAATACAGTTATGACGGAATCTTTTCGCCACAGCTTTCTGTATTATTCAAACCAAATCAACAGCAAACGATCTATTTTTCAGCCAGCCGTGGATTTTCTTTACCGGCAACCGAAGAAACTTTAACCAGCAATGGAGCCATCAACCCGGACATCAAACCTGAAAATGGCTATAACTTTGAAGTAGGTGGAAAATTCTATTTCTTCAACAAAAATCTTTATGCAGAAATGGCTGTTTACCGAATGGAAATTAAAGATTTACTGGTTGCCAAAAGAATCGGCGATGATCAATACGAAGGCGTGAATGCAGGGAAAACATTGCATAAAGGAATTGAAATTACGTTGAAGCACAATTGGCAAATCAATAGACTTTTTAATCTCAATTCTTATATTGGAACTTCCATCGGAAAATATGAATTTCAAGAATTCGTCGACAGCGGAAATGATTATTCCGGAAATAAATTAACCGGAGTTCCTGCCAATAAAGTCAATAGCGGATTAATTTTAAATACTCGTTTTGGAATTTATTTTAATGCCGATTATCAATTTGTGGATGAAATTCCGATGAATGATGCTAATTCATCTTTCTCCGATTCCTATACTATTGTAAACTTAAAAACCGGTTATCGTTTTGAAATTCTTCATAATCTGAATACCAATTTAGCTTTTGGAATCAACAATATGACTAATGAAAAATATGCTTCTTTAATTTTGCCAAATGCACTTCCGGTTGGGACTTCATCTCCGAGATATTATTACCCAGGCCTTCCTGTTAATTATTACGGAACCATTTCATTAAATTACTTATTTTAGAGGTCTAAAATTCAAAAAGATGTCTTCAGAATTACAAAACAAATTAAACTACGTAACTGCATTTCGAGAAAATCGATTAATGTTAGCGCAGGAAATTCTGGAAAACAAAGCTCTTTTTAGCAAATTAATCAACATTTGCTTTTCGCCTTTTGATAAAAACAGTCATAAAGCTTGCTGGATTTTAGAATTTGTTTCTTATGAAGAGTTACTTTGGCTGCAACCTCATCTTGATTTTTTCTTCTGCAATTTGAAGAATTTGAAAGATGAAAGTGCCATTCGACCCGTTGCAAAAGTGACACAGCTTCTAGTAAAATCACATTATAAAAAAGACGAAAATGGCATCATTCTTTCTGAAGAAAATCTTCAGAATTGCATTGAAGCTTCCTTTGACTGGCTTATTAATGATATAAAAGTGGCCACAAAAGCTTATTCGATTAGAACTTTGTATATTTTAGGAAATCATTACGACTGGATTCATCCTGAACTAAAAATTATTTTGGATAAAGATTACGGCGATCATTCTCCCGCATATAAAGCGGTTGCACGCGAAGTTTTGAAGAAAATAAAATAGCATTTTCCTATTCAATCATTATAAAGTATCTTTGCGCATCACAAAAACACAACAATGAATTATTTTTCTTCTGATTTTAAATTAGGAATATTAGGCGGTGGGCAATTAGGCAAAATGCTATTGTCTGATACGCGAAAATTTGATATACAAACTTACGTTTTAGATCCGAGTGACGAAGCTCCGAGCAAAATTGCCTGCAACAAATTCTTTCAGGGCGATTTGATGGATTTTGACACGGTTTACAATTTTGGAAAACAAGTGGATGTTTTGACTTTCGAAATTGAATTGGTAAATCTGGAAGCTTTAACCCAATTAGAAAATGAAGGCTTAAAAGTATATCCTTCTCCAAAAACTTTAAAAGGAATTCAGAATAAAGGAATTCAAAAAGATTTTTACGATAAAAATAATATCCCAACTGCTCCTTTTGAAAGATTTAAGAACTTAGAAAGTTTAAAATCGAAGATCAGTACACTACAATTACCTTTTGTTTGGAAATGCACCGAATTTGGTTACGACGGAAATGGCGTAAAAGTAATTCGTCAAGCATCAGATTTAGACAATTTACCTAACGTAGAATGTATTGCCGAAACGATGATTCCGTTCAAAAATGAACTGGCGGTTATTGTTTGCCGAAATCCATCAGGCGAAATAAAAACCTATCCGGTTGTTGAAATGGAATTCCATCCGGAAGCCAACCAAGTAGAATATGTAATTTGTCCTGCAAGAATCGATGAAAAAGTTGCTGAAAAAGCCAGAGCAATCGCTTTGAATGTTTCGGAGAAATTCAACCACGTTGGTCTTTTGGCAGTTGAAATGTTCCAAACCAACGACGATGAAATTCTAGTAAACGAAGTTGCTCCTCGCCCACACAATTCAGGTCATTACTCAATTGAGGCAAGTTACACTTCACAATTCGAAAATCATTTACGTGCTATTTTAGATCTCCCTTTAGGAAACACAGACAGTAAAGTGGCCGGAATAATGGTAAATTTAGTAGGTGCCGAAGGATTTTCTGGAGATGTAGTTTATGAAAATATCGAAACCATTTTAGGATGGAACGGCGTTACTCCTCATATTTACGGTAAAAAACAAACGCGTCCTTTTAGAAAAATGGGGCATGTTACGATTGTCAACGAAGATATGGCGGAGGCCAGAAAAATTGCGGAAGAAGTTAAAAATACTATTAGAGTGATCAGTGGTCAGTAATTTAGTTTTCAGTCGCAGTCACTGTTTTCAGTTTCCAACAACTTGAAACTTTCAACCTGAGACGAGGCTTTAGCCGAATTGGCGAAGCAAACAAAAAACAACAAAAATAAAACACACATGAGCAAAATAGCCATCATCATGGGAAGTATCTCAGACATGCCAGTCATGCAGGATGCGATTGATATATTAAAACAATTTAATATTGAAGTTGAAGTAGATATCGTTTCGGCACACAGAACGCCGGAAAAATTATTCGATTTTAGTAAAAATGCACATACTCGCGGAATTTCGGTAATTATTGCCGGAGCTGGTGGAGCTGCGCATTTACCTGGAATGGTAGCTTCGATGTCACCGCTTCCAGTAATTGGAGTTCCTGTAAAATCAAGCAATTCAATTGATGGTTGGGATTCAGTTTTATCGATTCTGCAAATGCCGGGCGGCGTTCCGGTTGCAACTGTTGCTTTGAATGGTGCAAAAAATGCGGGAATCTTAGCTGCACAAATCATCGGAAGCCACGATAAAAAAGTACTTGATACCATTATCGCTTATAAAGAAGAATTGAAAGCTGCGGTTAGTAAAGCGGCAGAAGGATTGAATAAATAAGATTTATTCCACAGAGATACACAAAGATAAAACGCAGAGATTCACGAAGATTTTTTTTGTGAATCTCTGTGCTTTCTTAGCGAATCTCTGTGAAACAAAAATTTATAAATTACGCTTCATCTTCGACTTCTTCTAAAACAGATTCAAATTCAGATTCCCTTATGTCTTCTTTATTTATCCAATTCTCTGAAGTAACCAGATTATAATTAATGTCATCTTCTGTTGTCAATTCCCAGATAATACTTTCTGCTTCAGGAAATGGAATGTTTTGAGACATTTGATCTTCAAATAATCTTTTGATAAGATTTCTGTCAGACAAGCCATCATTCAATAATTTCAATACGTTTTCAGCTGTCAGCTTTTGTACGTCACTATCCGTTGGTTTCATATAAAAATGAACTACAGAGGCTTTTGCATTTGGAAATTTTCCGTTATAGGATTTAAAAAGCAATTGATTGACATGAAACATTGTGCCTTGCATGTGTATTTCGGGGTATTCCTCGCAAACTTTATCAATTAACATATTGTGCGATATTTGCTCGATCTGTCCTTCATTTAATTCATCCCCTAATTTATATTCCAAAACTATTGCGGCAGCTTCATTTGGTTCGTAGTCTGAAATTGCCATTTCCAGCAGTTCCGGCAAATTCTTTTTCTCAGCTATTGCCCCATCCGGATAGTTGAATTTTTCTAATAACTGAATAAAATCTTCATCAGACCAATATCCTTCTACTTCATTCACCGTATCTATATTCTTTATTACAACTTGATAATTCATACTTTTTTATTTTTTCAATTATGATTAGTAGTTTATAATACCAATCGTATTTTTTCAATTTACGCTTTTAAAACTGCCTAAAGGAATAAATAACATATCTATAACACATTTTAAGAGGATTTTATGCTGATAAACCATTTCACATAGCCTATTAGATTTTTATAAATCGCTATCTTTGGAATTCAAAAAATTGACTTCAATTAATAAAAAATAGTATATCCTAATGAGTGTTTTACTTTCAAAATTTATAACTAAACATAACACCGCCCCTTTTTCAAAAATTAAAATCGAAGAATATGTTCCTGCTTTTCAGGAAGGAATTGCTTTGGCTAAAGCCGAAATCGATGCCATCGTAAATAATCCGGAAGCACCTACTTTTGAGAATACTGTTGTGGCAATGGATTTCGCCGGTGATGTATTAGATCGTCTTTCGAGTATTTTCTTCAATTTGAATTCGGCTGAAACGAACGACGAAATGCAGAAAATTGCCCAGGAAGTTTCGCCCTTACTTTCGGAGTTTGGAAATGACATTACACTAAATGCGGCTTTATTTGCGAAAATAAAAACGGTTTACGATCAAAAAGAAACTTTCAATCTCAATTCGGAGCAAACGACACTTTTAGATAAAAAATACAAAAGTTTTTCCCGAAACGGAGCCAATTTAGCTGAAGACAAGAAAGATCAATTGCGCGAAATTGACAAAGAATTATCCCTGTTGAGTTTGCAATTTGGAGAAAATGTGCTGGCTGAAACCAATGCTTTCGAATTGCATTTAACCAACGAAAAAGATTTATCTGGTTTGCCGGAAGGAACCATTGAAGCAGCCCGATTATTAGCAAAGGAAAAAGGCAAAGAAGGCTGGATTTTCACTTTAGATCACCCAAGTTATGTTCCGTTTTTGATGTATGCAGATAACCGTGAACTGCGTAAAAAAATGGCAATTGCTTTTGGTGCAAGATCATTTCAAAATAATGAATTTGACAATCAGGAAAATGTTTTGAAAATTGCCAAATTACGTTTCGAAAGAGCGAATTTATTAGGATATAAAACACATGCGCATTTTGTCCTGGAAGAAAGAATGGCGCAAAATCCCGAGAAAGTTTTCTCTTTTTTGAATGATTTATTAGCAAAAGCAAAACCTGCGGCTCAAAAAGAATTTGCTGAACTGACCGCTTTCGCCAAAGAACTGGACGGAATTGAGCAGTTAGAAAAATGGGATGGTGCTTATTATTCTGAAAAATTAAAACAACGGCTTTTTCAGTTGGATGATGAAAAACTGAAACCTTATTTTCAATTAGAGAAAGTTTTAGAAGGTGCTTTTACTGTGGCTCATAAATTATTTGGTTTGACTTTTACAGAAGTTTTTGACATCGACAAATACCATGAAGAAGTTATGACTTATGAAATAAGAGATGAAGAGAACGAGTTGGTTTCGATTTTCTATGCCGATTTTTTCCCAAGAAAAGGAAAACGTAACGGTGCATGGATGACCTCCTTCAAATCACAATATGTAAAGGACGGCGTTAACGAAAGACCACACATTTCGAATGTTTGTAACTTTACAAAACCAACAGAAACGAAACCCTCATTACTGACTTTTAATGAAGTAACGACTTTGTTCCACGAATTTGGTCACGGTTTACACGGAATGCTGGCCAATACAACCTATCCAAGTTTATCCGGAACTTCGGTCTATTGGGATTTCGTAGAATTACCAAGTCAGATTATGGAAAACTGGTGTTACGAGCCTGAAGCGCTGGCTCTATTTGCCAATCATTACGAAACCGGAGAAATTATTCCGATGGAATATGTGCAGAAAATCAAGGAAAGTGCAAGTTTTCAGGAAGGTTTAGCAACGATGCGTCAGTTGAGTTTCGGATTACTGGATATGGCCTGGCACGGGCAAGATCCAACAAACATCACCGATTTAAAAACTTTTGAAACGGAACAGTTTGCTAACACTCAATTGTATCCGGATGTAAAAGAGAACGCCATGAGCACCGCTTTTTCGCATATTTTTCAAGGAGGTTATTCTTCCGGTTATTACAGTTACAAATGGGCAGAAGTTCTGGATGCCGATGCTTTTGAATATTTTCAGGAAAATGGCATCTTCAATAAAGAAGTAGCCACAAAATTCAAAGACAATGTACTTTCAAAAGGAGGAACAGAACATCCGATGATTTTGTACAAACGTTTTAGAGGTCAGGAACCAAAACCGGAAGCTTTATTGAAGAGAGCGGGACTTCTTTAAGATTGTTAGATTTTAGACTTTTTAGATTAGATATAAAACCGAGGTATTTTGCTTCGGTTTTTTTATTGGATTTGAATTTGAAGACTAAATTAATTTTACTTATCTTCACTAATTACCAATTTAAATCATACAATTTATTCCATGAAAAAGTATTTCAAAATAGCTCTTTATCTTTTTATTCTTGTATTAATCTTAATTTTGGGTGTAAATTCACATATAAAGTCTGCTACCCGAAAAGATATTCATCATTCACTGAGAAGATTCCCAAAGAATGATGTTGGAATTATTTTTGGTGCCGGAATTAATGGAAATCAACCCGGTAAATATTTAAAGGACAGACTGGATGCCGGAATTTTGTTATACAAAGCAAAGCGAATCAACAAGATTTTACTTTCCGGAGATAATGGCAGTGATGAATATGATGAATTGACTGTCATGAAAAATTATTGTTTTCAACATGGCGTTGACACCACTAAAATTTTTATCGATTATGCTGGTTTTGATACCTACTCTACTATGTATCGTGCCAAACATATTTTTAAAATCGAAAAAGCGACTTTAATCTCTCAAAAATATCATTTGAACCGTGCCGTTTATATTGGGCAGGAACTCGGAATAAAATCGGCAGGTTATGCTGCAAATAAAGGAGAATATAAAGGTTATAAATATGTTTGTTTCAGAGAGTATCTTTCAACTTTTAAATCTTTTCTTGATGTTTTGAGAAATCGGGAGCCTCGTTTTTTAGGAAATTCTATTGATATTAATGGGCCATCTAATTATTCCAGAGAAGATAAGCGATAATAAAAAACTAAAAGCAATATTAAAATGTATCTGGTTTTTAAAACTTATTCAGCAAATGGATAAACAATTTCAACAGCAACTACTTGACAGGACGAATCTTCTACACTAACTTCCGGAGGTCTGTATCCTGGTGGTTCTGGTTTAATTTTCACTACAATACAATTATCAGTTTGATTTCCAAACTCATAATTATAATTTAATGTTTCCGATGAATTTCCAAAAGGCTTCCCTAGAAAGCTAAATTTTGACGACTTATTTGTTTCAAAATATTTTTTTACTTTACTTACATTACAATCTGTAAATGTTATGTACAATTCAAGAAACTGACTAAATACAAATGAATTTATAAATCCAAAATCCCCGCCTTCATTGAAATTAAAATTTGGTTCACTATTAAATACAAATCCTGTAATGTCTGTTGGGGCTGGATATCCATTTTTTACTGCATCTTTTATGGGTTCACTAAACATCCAGCCAGTATTTGTCAGGATATCAAAAGGTTGCGGAGTAACTCTTAACTGTGGATTAATAACAGGATTATTAACAATTGCCTCAACAACATAGGATGTTCCTGAAAATGTTTCTTTAAAAACACTGCTGCTGGTTCCGTTTTCTAAAGTATTGGATAAAAATCGCAATGGAGGAATTATGATTTCATCTAAATCTGATAAATTTACTTTTAAAAAACCTGAGGACAATTTAACTACATTGTTATTATTAGTATACGAAATAACCGGATTTTCATTTAACTGATCAATAATGCTTTGAGGATTCTCTGGTTCAAATATCAATCCGGGAATAAACTTCGTTGTCCCTGTTAAGGAAAGTCCTTTGTTTTCATTATTAGGCCTTAATAAATTATTAATTATCACTGCTAAAGTATGAATGGCATACGCAATACTTGATGTTATTTCTCCCGCAGTTCCTGATACTTTATAAATGTTTATCATTAATTCGATCATCGCATTGGGAACTGTTTTTGGAATTTGATTATAAATAGCTGCAAATTCATCAATATGCTCATAAGGATAGGAAGGATTTTCTTTTAATTTTAAAATAAATTTAGGATTAATCCATACTGTATTTAATGCATCTGTAATTTGAATTAAGGCAATATCATTATTCGTTTCATTTAATTTACTAATGCTTTTAGGCTCAAATTGAGTTACATAAGTATTCCAAATTGGAACAAGTTGTGTGACTGTAGAGGCTACGTTAATATTTATTTTTTGTTGTGCAGCCTTGTCACTTTGAGACAATTGATATCTTAATTTCAAATAAACACTTAAGTAGCTATTTATAAACGAATCTGAAGTTAATCCTACTTGCCTTAATCCGTATTGAACTCCTTCTCCTGAAACTCTCTGGTTTAAAAAATTATTATATAAACTGGCATTTACAAATCCTTGGTTGTTTTTAAAATAAAATGAGGCTTGTCCACTGGATGATCCTATTAAAAATTGCAGCTTATCTGAATTTGGCAATTGCAAAATAATATTAGACATATATTCTGCATAGATCTGATATTCAGCATTAGTATCAGATATAGTTTCAGCAATTTTTTTATTACAGATATTCGATACAAAAGCCTCCATAAATATTCCTTTTAAGTTCTAATTAATGAACAGTTCTTTGTTAAGTTTTAAAAAGCAACAAAAACAAAGTTTAATAACAAGAAGGTTATCAATCGTCAATGATTAACAACCCTCTTCTGTTATTCTAAATCTAATAAATTAGGCAAAAGGATATTCTACTCCTACAGCAACTAATTGAGATAATGATTGATTGATACTATCGGTTCCGGGAAGATATCCTGGAGCCTGAGGTTTAACAGTAACTTTAATAGAAGTGGCTGTTTCTTCACTATAAGAATAAGTATAACTTGCAGACTGACTTGCTCCTCCTAAACGAATTCCTAAGAAATAAACTCCCGTATCAATATGCTCTTCAAAATATTTTCTAACTTGTTTGCTATCACATTTATCAAAACTGATATTGATTTCAAGAAATTGGCTAAATATTAATGAGTTAATATATCCAAAATCTGCACCCTTGTCAAAATTAAAATTCGGTTCACTGTTAAATACATATCCTGTTACACCTGATGGAGCTGGGTACCCATTTTTAATAGCATCTTTTACCGGCGAAGTTGACATCCAGCCTTGTCTGGTTGAGATATTATAAAGTAATGGACTGCTGCTCATAAGCGGACTAAGGGTTGCATTATTTACCACTATTTCTACATTAAAATCTGATCCTGAATAATCTCTTTCAAAAATACTCGTTTTTGCTCCTCCGCTTACTCCAACTGAAAAGAATGATAAAATTGGAATTGATATTCCTGCGCTTACAGACGCTTCAACATTCAATGTGGTCTCGCTGGATTTAGTAACTCTTTTTGAAATTCTGTATACTGAAGAAACAGGATAAGTACTTAGCTGCTGCACTAAAGCATTTGGTCTCGCAGGTTCAAACTTTAATCCCGGAATTGCTTTATCAGATTCTGTAATAGACATTCCGCCGTTTCCATCATCTCCTGTTGTTGGTTTTTGAATGTTATCAATAATACCTGCTAAAGTTTGGGTTGCATTGGCGATATCGGCTGTGATAGCCCCGGCTGCACCTGATTTATTAAATACCTCAATCATATAATCTCTCATTTGTTTAGAAACTGAAAGAGGTATGTTATTGTAAATAGTATTAAAATCATTTAAATGCGTATAAGGAAAAGCAGAATCTTTTTGTAAAGTTTCTTTATATTCAGGATTTAGCCAAACTGTATTTAAAGTATTGGTCATTTGAATCAAAGCTATATCAGTATTTGTTGCATTAAGCTTTTTGACATCTTTTGGCTCAATTGCTTCAAACCAGGCATTCCAAACTGGAATAAGTGCTCTAACTGTTGAAGCAACATCTGAATTCACTCTTTGCTGTGTAGCTTTGTCATTTGGCGATAATTGGTATCTCAATTTTGTATAAACACTAAGGTAACTGTTCGTAAATGCATCTTGTGTAAGTGCAACCTGATCAACACCGTTAATTGTTCCTTCACCTTCAATTCTTTGGTTCAGTAAATTATTATACAAAGTTGAGTTAACAGCACTCGTTGTGTCATCTAAAAAATAGAATGATGCTTGTGCGCTTGAAGTATTGGTTAATAATTTCAACTTGCCCGGATTTGGTAGCTGTTTAATAATATTAGACATATATTCAGCATAAACATCATATTCTGCTGGTGTGCCAATAGTTTTTACAGTTGCATTTTCTTGTAAAATTTCTTGTAAAGTTTCCATGATAAAGTATTTTTTGGGTCCTTACTCATAAGGCTTTTCAGGTTACGCCTTCGCTTTTAGACTGTGCGAAACAGTTCGTTTTTTTCAGTGGGTTCTGCTCCACTAAGCTGATTTACAATTTTTTAGTTAAACTTGAAATTTATCATACATTTCTTTAATCAATCAAAATATTTTTGGATTCAATCACATTACCAATCTGCAGTACCGGCTCATGATTTCTTTTTTATAATTAAACAGATAATTTTTAGGATATGCCTTCTAATCCTGCATTGCCTAAAAACAATCCAGCCATTACTTTAATGATTAAATCAAGTTATTCTTTTTTATCTCAATCAAAATTATACCTGATAATCAGATCCTTATAAAAAAATGTCATAAAATGAAGATTCTTTGGCATGAGAGATAAAATCACTCACATAAGATTATTATTATAAAAAATCATTTCATTTATAATAAACTTTCATTTATTTTTGAAAGTTTAAAAACTTTTACTTACATTTGATCTATGGAATTCAAAGAAGCAAAAAATAAGTTTGTACAAACATGGGGAGCGTTAGGTTCTCAATGGGGAATTAATAAAACCATGGCGCAAATTCATGCTTTATTAATGATCTCAAACGAACCTGTTTCGATGGAAGACATTATGGAAGAATTGCAGATTTCGCGCGGAAACGCCAGTATGAACCTGAGAGCTTTAATAGATTGGGGAATTGTTTACAAAGAATACAAAGCCGGAGAACGAAGAGAGTTTTTTACTGCCGAAAAAGATCTGGACGAACTGGCTGTGAAAATTGCCAGAGAAAGAAGTAAAAGAGAAATTAAACCTGCGCTTAAAATCTTGAAAGAAGTTTCGACTATCGAAGCAAAAGATGCTGCAGAAGAAAAACACTTTATTGATCAGACTTCTAAATTGTATGATTTTGTTTTAAAAGCTGATAATATGTTAGACAAAATGACTGAATTCAACGAAAACTGGCTAGGCCGTTTGGTTTTGAAAATCATGAAGTAAATCTTAACCTCAAAAAAATTTAATCAAAACTTTCATTTTTTTCTGAAAGTTTAAAATAATCAATAACTATGAAAGCCTTAAAGAAAATCAACACATTCGCGATTGCTCTTCCTTTCACAATTTTACTGAGTGCTATTATATTTGGAGAAGGTGCTATAATATTAGCTTTACTATCAACAATGATTACTGGTTTTCTTCAATTTTCAATAGGAGTTAAAATGCTTGTTGATAATCCAAAAGACAAAAATCTTATTACTTACATAACTTTTGTTGCACTATTTTTTATCCTTTGGTTTTTTAATGCTTTTATTGGTTATAACAACATACTCACTTACAGTATAATTCCGACTCCATTTTTTCTTGCTATCTACATCTCAGTAATAATCTATAAAAAAAATTGACCACATGAACTTCTTAAAAGCAGAATGGAAAAACTTAGCACTTTTCAATTACGAAGTCGATGCTGAAATCTTAGAAAAATATCTTCCGGCAGGAACAGAAATAGATATTTGGGACAACAAATGTTATGTAAGCTTAGTGGGCTTTATGTTTAAAAACACCAAAGTTCTTGGAATTAAAGTTCCGTTTCATGTCGATTTTGAAGAAGTCAATTTGAGATTTTACGTAAAACGTTTTGAAAATGATGAATGGAAACGCGGTGTAGTTTTCATAAAAGAAATTGTTCCAAAAAAAGCCATTACTTTTATTGCCAATACTTGGTATCAGGAGCATTATGAAACTCAAAAAATGAGACATGAAATTATCGAAAATAAAAACACCAATATATTTATTTATCAATGGAAGAATGACAAAAAATGGAATACCATTCAATTAGAAACTACAAATGTTCTAAAAGAAATTGAAGTCGATTCTGAAGCTGATTTCATTACGGAACATTATTTTGGATATACTAAAATTGACGAAGAAACAGCTTTTGAGTATGAAGTTCAACATCCGAGATGGGAACAACTTGAAGTTCTAAATCATAAAATTGATATTGATTTCAAAAAAATATATGGAGAAGGTTTTGAATTTTTACAAAATACAAATCCAACTTCCGTTATCCTGGTTAAAGGTTCTGTAATTAGCGTTAGAAACAAACGAAAACTGAAACTAAAACCAATTTTATAAGAGATTGTAAATTAACACTTTACAACAATTACTAATTAACAAAATGAGGTATTATGAAAACGCTCGAAAACCAAACTTTACTTTATGATGAAGATTGTCCGCTTTGTAGTTTGTACACAACCGGATTTGTAAAAAGTGGTATGTTAGATGAAAACGGAAGAAAATCTTATTGTCAATTATCTGCCGAAGAACAACGTTTTGTGGACTTACAACGTGCACCAAATGAAATTGCCTTAATTGACAATACAACCAAAACCGTTATATACGGAATTGACAGTTTAATAAAAGTAGTAGGATTTTCTTTTCCTATAATTGAAAAAATAGCAATAATAAAACCCTTTCATTTTATCCTGAAAAAAATGTATTCTTTTATTTCATACAATAGAAAAGTAATTATCCAGGAAATGTAAAAGAAGAAAACAAATTGCAATGTACACCTGATTTCAATCATAAATACAGATTCCTTTTTATCGGATTTGCTTTGACGGTAACGAGTTTTACTTTATTTGAGTATTCTAATTTGATTCAGACTTTACCAAAATCAAATATTACGCGAGAAATTGTTTTAGCTTTAGGACAAATATTATTTCAAATATTATTTATTTTAAAATTAGACAGAAAAACAATCATCAACTATGCAGGAAATCTAATGACGGTTTCTATAATGGGATCTTTAATTTTGATACCGATTTTAATTCTCAATAAGTACATGAGTCTTCCTCAAACATTTGTACTAGGTTGGTTTGGCTTAACCGTTTTCATTATGTTTACAGAGCATTTTAGAAGAATTAAAGTGTTACAACTTCCTTTTTATCTTTGTTTAACCTGGATACTTTACAGAATTATTGCACTACTGTTAATTTTAAATTTCTAAAATGAAAAAACTCATCATCGCAGCCGGGACTGGTTTTTTAGGACAGGTCTTAGTCAATCATTTCAAAAATAAATTTGAAGAAATTGTAATTCTGACAAGAGGAAATTCAAAAACAATTGACGGAATTAAATATGTAAACTGGAATGCCAGAACGTTTTCTGGCTGGGAGAAAGAATTGGAAAACGCAACCGTCTTAATCAATCTCGCCGGAAAATCTGTGGATTGCCGTTATACTAAAGAAAATAAAAAAAACATTTTGTTGTCCAGAATTGAAAGTACAAAGATTTTAAACAAAGCGGTTTTAAATTGCAAAAATCCGCCAAAACATTGGCTGAATTCATCAACAGCAACCATTTATCGTTTTTCTTTGGATAAACAAATGGATGAAATTAATGGTGAAATTGGAAATGACTTTTCTATAAATGTGGCGCTTTCGTGGGAAAAAGCATTTTTTAAAACTGAAACGCCAAATACCTTAAAAACTGCCTTAAGAACTTCAATTGTTCTGGGTAAAAACGGCGGGGCTTTTATTCCGCTGAAGACGTTGTCAAAAACTGGCTTTGGAGGAAAACAAGGAAAAGGAAATCAATTTGTCAGCTGGATTCACGAAGAGGATTTTGCCAATGCGGTCGATTTTATCATCCAAAAAGAAATTATAGGATTTGTAAATGTTGTTTCTCCAAAACCGATTCCGAACTCAGATTTTATGAAAAAGCTTCGAAAAGCAACGCGCTTTCCTTTCGGGATTCCGATGAATACTTTTCTGTTAAAAATTGGCTCTTATATCATTCGAACTGAAGCCGAATTGGTTTTGAAAAGTCGAAATGTGATTCCGAAAAGACTTTTGGAGAATGGTTTTCAATTTAAGTTTGGAAATATTGATGATGCTTTTCAAAATTTATTGAACAAATGACAACCATAAACCTAACAACAAAAATAAAAGCTTCTCAAAAAACCGTTTCGATGCTTCAAGAAATATTGATATTCATCAGCAATCTGCCAGCAAATCAAACGAAACTGCAATCGACGGCGTGACTTCAGGCTTAATCAATTTAAACGAAACTGTAACTTGGCGTGGGAAACATTTTGGATTTTATCTCACACATAAAAGCCGAATTACTGCAATGGTTTTGTATGACTATTTTCTGGATGAAATGGAAGAAGGGAAATTTAAAACTTTCAAACACAAACATTATTTTGAAGAAAAAAACGGAATTACCATAATGACAGATAAACTGCAATATGAAATTCCGTTTGGCATTATTGGGAAATTATTCGACACTTTGTTTTTAAAAAATCATATGGTTAATTTCCTTTTAGAGAGAAATAAAATTCTCAAAGAAGTTTCAGAGGATAATACAATCATTTGATAATTAAAATTGCTTTAAAGAACCATTATCATAGAGTCAGTCAAACAAAAAAGATCATCTTTTTCAGATGATCTTTTACATAAACAAAACTCTTATTTACAACTCCATTCCCCAAAATAGAATTTTAATTAAGAATTTTACATTATACTAATTTAATTCTTCCTGCAAATTTTTGGTTGCAGCAACCGGTACATTTTCAACCTGGTGTTGGTAGTAAGAAAAGCCTCCTTTACCGTTCCATGCGTTGTCGATTGCTAAGTGAGCATCAAATTCAGCTAGAAAAGATCCAATAGCTGGTGGAGGAACTGAATGGACATATTCTCCGTGAAGACTAACTACTTTTGTTACGCTTCCAAACCCGGTTGCATATATTTTCCCTTTTACCGGAACTACAATGTGACTATCAGGACCTTGTATAGCCTGAGTAATTACTACTGTACCGGAAACTGAATTTTGTGATGGTACAACTATTAAACTAAAATTTGCGATTGGAGCACCTGGCGTTCCAACATTTCCGATTGTGCCTTTTGCTAAATAAGCACCTGCTAATAAATCTGACATGACTTTTTAATTTACATTTTCTTCTTACTCATAAGGCTTTTCAGAACCGCCTCGTTTTTTTAAGTGGGTTCTGCTCCACTTATTTGCCTCATTATTTCTATATCTCAGATAGAAATAATATTTATTTTCTATATCAAAGTTAAATCAGAAATAGAGCTATAAATAAAAAAATGGTATGGGATGAAGATTCTTAGGTGTGAGAAAGACAAAATAGTGCTATAGATTAGTTTTGTATTTTTTTATAACCTGATAATCAATAATTCTTTTGAAATGAATTTTCTCTTTTTAAGGTTTGGTGAGGGATAAGAGCGGATAGCCCACAGCCTGAAGAAGGAAGAGCTAGGACTTGGAGCGGATAGCCAGACCCGGAGGGACACGCCCTAAATAAAATGCTATTGCAGATAAATTTAAGAAAATCGGATATCATTACATCGGATTTTTTATTCAGATTCTACAGAAAAACAATCATCAGCCACCAAAGAATCGGTACACTTTCGACCCAAAAAGAAGTATAATATTTAGATCGGTTTGGATTGGCGAAAAGAATAAACAACATTAGCATGATTACCATAATAAGATTAATTATAAGCTCATGAAGACTAAAAGTCCATATCCCAACAATCCAAAACGGAATCATAAGTGAAAAACCTAAAATTTTAGTACGCCTCACACCTATTGTTTGAGGAACAGTTTTTAAATGCGGATCATCATTGGCCAGATCCAAAATCTCAAATACCAAAATCAGAACAAAAACCAATATAAACCGCTGAATACATTTTATAAAGAAGTTAGGATCAAATGCAACTTCAGCATTTATTATCGGTAAAACCAATGTTGCTCCCACCCAGCAAAGTGCTACAATATAAATTTTTACTCCAGCCCAGTTTCTGGCATTTTTACGATTTGGAAAAAAAGGAAGGGTGTAAAGTGCTGTTATGACAAAAATCCCGACAGAGACAATTTGTGTAATTCGTTTAAGATGAAAAAAATAATAACCCACTAAAATCACCGAAACAAAACTTAATATAGCAATAATTTTTAACTGAATCCCAACCGGCTTTCTCTTGACCCTGACCAAGGCGTCATATTTAACAAAATTATACCCCACAATTGTTCCGAAAAAAACAAAAAAAGCCATTGGTTCATCGTACTCAATATGAAACACATGAAATGTAATCCGAACCAGAGCATAACACGATAAAGCCACGTGAATACTACTATTGAGATAAAAATCGAATATATGTTTCAACAGTTTCATGCTTTATATCTAATCAATTGTTAACAAATCAACTCGTTAGTTGAAAAATTCATAAAAATTGAAGTTAAAAATACCCATTAAATTATTAATAATACTTAATTTTGCGCCACAAAAAAACAACACATTTACCATTAAATGTAATAAACCTTGTATAAGTTACGATTAAACCGGAAAATATACCTTGCAGATTACATTCTCTTTTAAAAATTAGATAGCTACAAATGAAAACAGATGCTTTTGCTTTAAGACACATTGGTCCAAGAGAAACTGATCTTCAGCACATGCTGAAAACTATTGGAGTTGATTCGATTGAACAACTTGTTTATGAAACCCTTCCGGACGATATTCGTTTAAAAGCGCCTTTGAATTTAGATCCTGCGATGACAGAATACGAATTCGCAAATCATATTCAGGAACTAGGAAAGAAAAATAAAGTATTCAAATCCTATATTGGTTTGGGTTATCACCCAACAATCGTTCCGGCTCCAATTCAGAGAAATATTTTTGAAAACCCGGGATGGTACACAGCTTATACACCTTATCAGGCAGAAATTGCTCAAGGTCGTCTGGAAGCAATTTTAAATTTCCAGACTACTGTTATTGAGTTAACTGGTATGGAAATTGCCAACGCTTCTTTGCTTGACGAAGGAACAGCTGCTGCCGAAGCAATGGCATTATTGTTTGACGTTCGTACGCGCGACCAAAAGAAAAACAATACAAACAAGTTCTTCATTTCTGAAGAAATTTTACCTCAGACTTTATCAATTCTGCAAACACGTTCAACTCCTGTTGGAATTGAATTAGTTGTTGGAAACCACGAAACCTTTGATTTTTCAAATGAGTTTTTCGGAGCTATTTTACAATACCCAGGAAAGTATGGTCAGGTAAACGATTACAGTACTTTTGTTGCTAAAGCAAAAGAAAATGAAATCAAAGTTGCCTTTGCTGCTGATATTTTATCATTAGCGACTTTAACTTCTCCAGGAGAAATGGGAGCAGCAGTAGTGGTTGGAACTACTCAGCGTTTTGGTGTCCCAATGGGTTACGGCGGACCTCATGCGGCTTTTTTTGCAACTAAAGATGAATACAAACGTTCCATGCCTGGTCGTATTATCGGAGTTTCTATCGATGTAAATGGAAATCGCGCCTTACGTATGGCTTTAGGTACTCGTGAGCAGCACATTAAACGTGAAAAAGCAACTTCAAATATTTGTACTGCCCAGGTTTTATTAGCGGTTATGGCCGGAATGTATGCGGTGTATCACGGACCACAAGGATTACAATACATTGCAAATAAAGTGCACGCATCTGCAGTTACTGCGGCTGAAGCGTTAAATAAATTAGGTGTTTATCAAACCAATACTGCTTTCTTTGATACTATTCTGGTAAAAGCAGATGCTCAAAAAGTAAAAGCTGTTGCAGAAAGAAACGAAGTAAACTTCTACTATGTTGATGCAGATACCATTTCGATTTCATTTAACGAAACGACTTCAATTACTGACATCAACCAAATTATTGCCATTTTTGCTGAGGCTTTAGGCAAAGAAACTTTTACTGTTTCTGAATTAGCTACTGCAAGTCAATTACCGGCTTCATTAGAAAGAACTTCGCCTTTCTTAACGCATGATGTTTTCAACAATCATCATTCAGAAAGTCAGATTATGCGTTATATCAAAAAATTAGAGCGTAAAGATTTATCGTTGAATCATTCGATGATTTCTCTAGGTTCTTGTACGATGAAATTAAACGCAGCTTCGGAAATGCTGCCTTTATCAATGCCAAACTGGAACAGCATTCATCCTTTTGCGCCAGTAGAACAAGCGGAAGGTTATATCACAATGCTTAAAAAATTAGAAGAGCAATTAAATGTAATTACCGGATTTTCCGGAACAACATTACAGCCAAATTCTGGAGCACAGGGAGAATATGCTGGTTTAATGGCAATTCGTGCTTACCATTTATCAAGAAACGAAGGTCACCGAAATGTATGTTTAATTCCATCATCGGCTCACGGAACCAATCCTGCTTCTGCAGCGATGGCCGGAATGAAAATCATTGTTACTAAAACGACTCCGGAAGGAAATATTGATGTAGAAGATTTAAAAGCAAAAGCTATTGAACATAAAGACGATTTATCATGTTTAATGGTAACCTATCCTTCTACTCACGGCGTTTTCGAATCTTCAATTATTGAAATCACGAAACTAATACATGACAATGGCGGATTAGTATATATGGATGGTGCCAATATGAATGCTCAGGTAGGTTTAACAAACCCTGCTACAATTGGCGCTGATGTTTGTCACTTAAACTTACACAAAACATTCGCTATTCCTCACGGTGGTGGTGGACCTGGAGTTGGACCAATTTGTGTGAACGAAAAACTGGTTCCGTTTTTACCAACAAATCCAATCTTAAAAGTTGGAGGTGAACAAGCTATTACAGCAATTTCATCTGCACCTTACGGTTCTGCTTTAGTATGCCTAATTTCTTATGGTTACATCACCATGATGGGTGCCGAAGGATTAAAAAGTGCGACAGAGCATGCTATTTTGAATGCCAACTATATGAAAGCACGTTTCGAAGGACACTACCCAATTCTTTACACCGGAGAATGTGGAAGAGCGGCTCACGAAATGATTTTAGATTGCCGTTCGTTTAAAGAAAACGGAATTGAAGTTGGTGATATTGCGAAACGTTTAATGGATTACGGTTTCCACGCTCCAACGGTTTCTTTTCCTGTAGCAGGAACTTTAATGATAGAACCTACAGAATCTGAAGATTTAGCAGAATTAGATCGTTTTTGTGATGCGCTAATTTCAATTAGAAAAGAGATTGAAGCTGCAACAGCCGATGATAAAAACAATGTGTTGAAAAATGCACCTCATACATTGGCAATGTTAACTACAGATTCTTGGGATTTCCCTTATACCAGAGAAAAAGCAGCTTACCCGTTAGAATACATTGCTGAAAATAAATTCTGGCCATCAGTTCGTCGTGTTGATGATGCTTATGGTGACCGAAACTTAATCTGTAGCTGTGCTCCTATCGAAGCTTACATGGAAAACTAAGAAATATTTTTTTATATCAATCCAAAACCCGACAGGTTATAAAACCTGTCGGGTTTTGTGTTTTTTATTTTTTGCTCCAGGTTCAGTCTGACGTGAAACCTGAAATTTGAACATTTTTTTAACCAACTTCTTATTTCAAACGTTTGAAATCTCGACAAAACTTAAAATTCATTAAAAAATAAACAATATATTCCATAAAAAATTATTATTTCACAATTATATGCGTGCATAGTATTTTTTATGATAGTTATCATAAAATTATTTATAATTTAGCCATAAATTTATCGGATAATTAAAGAATAATGAAAATCAAAATAATAGGTATAGGAAGTTATATTCCTAATAAAGAAGTTAGCAATACAGACTTTGATAAGCATGTTTTTTTAAATGATGATGGAACTCCTTTTGGATACCCGAACGAAGTTGTAATAAAAAAATTTAAAGGTATTACCGGAATAGAAAACCGACGTTATGCCGAAGATCATCACACTACTTCTGACTTAGCTTTTTTTGCTGCCGAAAAAGCAATCGAAAATGCTAATATTGACAAAGAGACTTTAGATTATATCATATTTGCACATAATTTTGGCGATGTAAAATCAGGAACCAATCAATCAGATATGATTCCGAGTTTAGCAACGCGTGTCAAAAATAAACTGGATGTTAAAAACCCTAAATGTGTGGCTTATGACATTCTTTTTGGATGTCCGGGCTGGATTGAAGGAGTTTTGCAAGCCAATGCTTTTATCAAATCAGGAATGGCAAAAAGAGTTTTGGTCATTGGGGCCGAAACTTTATCAAGAGTTGTGGATGACCACGATCGCGATTCGATGATTTATTCGGATGGTGCTGGTGCTTCCATTTTAGAAGCTTCAGATGATGAAGCCGGTTTATTATCATACGAAAGTGCCACTTTTGCAAATGACGAAGCTAATTTCCTTTACTTTGGAAAATCATACAATCCGGATTTAGATCCAGACATTAAATACATCAAAATGTATGGTCGCAAGATTTACGAATTTGCACTAAGCCAGGTACCATGCGCCATGAAAGAATGTTTAGATAAAAGTGGGATTCCTATTGATGAGGTTAAAAAAATCCTGATTCACCAGGCTAACGAAAAAATGGACGAAGCTATTATAGATCGTTTTTACAAACTATACGACAAAACAGCTCCTAAAGATATTATGCCTATGAGCATCCATGATTTAGGAAACAGCAGCGTTGCAACAGTACCAACCTTGTTTGATTTATTACTGCAGGGTAAAATTGAGAATCATGAAATCAACAAAGGCGATGTCGTTATTTTTGCTTCAGTTGGAGCCGGAATGAATGTGAATGCATTTGTTTACAGATATTAATTTTTAGAAGCTAATCCAGCTGTCCATTACAAGTCCACACTTAAAAAATGTGTTTTTTTACGCTTTAAAAAAGCTTCTTTTAGTCGCTTCTTTAAACCTATAAAAACTACACTTTTTAAGTCGTGGGCTTTTCATTTCCATCTGGGCTAAAAAACACCAAAAAAAGAAGATAACTTTGTATCTTTGCGACCTAATAAAAAATTAAGAACGATAGTCTGCATCGTTCCCTTCAATAACTATGTACGAAAAAACATTTCCAAATAAAAGATTCAAACTGACTTTAGAATTTTTACAAAAGCACATTAAAACTTCTGAAACAATCCTTGATTTAGGAGTTAAAAATCCGTTTTCAAAAATCATGAAAGAAGCTGGTTATTTAGTAAAAAACACAAGCGGAGAAGATTTGGATTTGGATCAAAACGTTTTAAAAACAGATCGTCAGGATGTGGTAACGGCATTCGAAATTTTCGAACATTTATTGAATCCGTTTACCATTTTAAACGAAATAAAGTCAGACAAACTTTTAATTTCTATTCCGATGCGTTTGTGGTTTTCTCCGGCATATCGTTCCAAAACTGATATGTGGGACAGGCATTATCATGAATTTGAAGACTGGCAATTAGACTGGCTTTTAGAAAAAACCGGATGGAAAATCATCGACAGGCAGAAATGGACAAACCCGGTAAAAAAATTTGGAATCCGTCCATTTTTAAGAAGCTTTACCAATAGATATTATATTGTTTATGCTGAAAAAGCCAAGCAGTAAATTCCAAAAAAAATCTAATTCCAATTTAAGCCATATTGGTAAGAATTGGAATTTGGAATTTAAAAATTGGAATTTAAATTAAAATTTATGAAATACTACATCGTCATTCCCGCACACAATGAACAGGACTTAATTGGCCTGACTTTACAATCTTTGGTTTCACAAACTGTTTTACCAACAAAAGTTGTGGTTGTAAACGACAACTCGACTGACAAAACAGAAGAAGTTGTATTGGGTTTTGCCAAAGACAATCCATTTATTTCTATTGTAAATAAAACTTCAGATGCGATTCACATGCCGGGTAGCAAAGTAATTCAGGCATTTCAGAAAGGTTTTGAAACCCTGGATTCAGAATACGATATTATGGTAAAAATAGATGGCGATTTAATTTTTCCTCACAATTATTTTGAAACCATTATCAGACATTTTCTGTCCGATGCAAAAATTGGAATGGCTGGCGGATTTTGTTACATCGAAAAAAATGGCGACTGGATTTTAGAAAACCTGACCGATAAAGATCATATTCGGGGAGCATTGAAAGCGTATAGAAAAGAAGCTTTTCAGCAAATTGGCGGCTTAAAACCGGCTATGGGCTGGGACACGGTAGACGAATTACTTTGCAAATATTATGATTGGAAAATTGTAACTGATGCCTCCTTACACGTAAAACACCTGAAACCAACAGGGGCAAATTATAACAAAACAGCTCGTTACAAACAAGGTGAAGCTTTTTATACATTAGGATATGGTTTCTGGATTACGGCAATTGCTTCGGCTAAACTAGCGATGATGAAGAAAAAACCTTTTCTGTTTCTTGACTACATTAAAGGGTTCTGGAAAGCTAAAAAAGCTAAAACGCCTTTATTAGTAACACCGGAACAAGCTAAATTTATCCGAAATTATCGTTTTCAAAAAATGAAACAAAAGTTAATTTGAATCGGAAAGCTACCGAAAAAGCTTAACTCATTACACAAAACTCGTAACTTCTTTTTACCTTAGCCAATATTTCAAAAACTATGATGCTAATTCGTTATTTATCTCAAATAGGAAGATATTTTTTAATGTTGAAAGAAATTTTCAATAAACAGACTAAATGGTCTGTTATGAAAAAATTGATTTTCAAAGAAATCGATGATTTAATAATCGACTCTCTTGGCATCGTTTGCTTTATTTCCTTTTTCATTGGAGGTGTTGTGGCCATACAGACAGCCCTAAATTTAACTAATCCTTTAATTCCAAAATATTTAATTGGTTTTGCAACACGTCAATCTGTGATTTTGGAGTTTGCCCCTACTTTTATTTCGGTAATTATGGCCGGAAAAATGGGATCTTATATCACTTCGAGTATTGGAACAATGCGCGTTACAGAACAAATAGATGCTTTAGAAGTTATGGGAGTTAATTCATTAAACTATCTTGTTTTTCCAAAAATAGTAGCCTTATTTATGTATCCTTTCGTAATCGGAATTAGTATGTTCTTGGGTATTTTTGGCGGATGGCTTGCTTGTGCATATGGAGGTTTTTCGACTAGTCAGGATTTTATTCAGGGTGCTCAAATGGATTTTATTCCTTTCCATATTACTTATGCTTTCATAAAAACTTTAATTTTCGCCATGTTGTTAGCAACAATCCCATCTTTTCACGGATATTACATGAAAGGTGGCGCATTAGAAGTGGGTAAAGCAAGTACAATATCCTTTGTCTGGACATCAGTTTCCATCATACTTTTTAATTATATACTAACTCAGTTGTTACTAGGATCATGATAGAAATAAAAAATATAGAAAAATCATTTGGAGAAAGCAAAATCCTTAAAGGAATTTCAACCGTTTTCGAAACGGGAAAAACGAACCTGATTATCGGACAAAGTGGTTCCGGTAAAACAGTTTTGCTTAAAAGTTTACTCGGAATTCATCATCCTGAAGTAGGAACAATTGAGTTTGACGGCCGCATTTATTCCAATCTGGATGACGAAGAAAAAAGAGAATTAAGAACTGAAATCGGAATGGTTTTTCAGGGAAGCGCTTTATTTGATTCGATGACTGTTGAAGAAAATGTAGCTTTTCCGTTGAGAATGTTTACAAAAGATAATCGGGCTAAAATTAAAGAACGTGTTGATTTTGTTCTGGAAAGAGTAAACTTAATTGATGCCCATAAAAAATTGCCTTCTGAGATTTCCGGTGGTATGCAAAAACGTGTAGCGATAGCGCGTGCAATTGTTAACAAACCAAAATATTTATTTTGTGATGAACCCAATTCAGGTTTGGATCCAAATACGTCAACCTTGATTGATAACTTAATTAAAGAAATTACCGAAGAATATGATATCACCACTGTAATCAATACGCACGACATGAACTCCGTAATGGAAATTGGTGAGAATATTGTATTTCTGAAAAAAGGATTAAAAGCCTGGCAGGGAACCAAAGAAGAAATCTTTAGAACAGACAATAAAGACATTGTGAAGTTTGTGTACTCTTCTAATTTATTTAAAAAAGTACGAGAAGCTTATTTGAAAGGTTAATTTTTCAAACCTTAAAATATAAATCCCAGATTCCCAATTATTATAAAAATTGGATTTGGGATTTTTTATTTGAATAATTATTTATAATTTTTACTAAGTCCAAAACCAACACATACTCCTGCACCAACATAACTACATTCTCCTATATTCCCAAAAAATTTAACCCCAACACTTGGAATTAGAATATTGTAAATTAGATTTGATTTCTTTTTCCTGTAAAACCATTTATAGTTAGCTTCAAAAGGGACACCATACAAATATTTAGTATGCTCATAATGATTCCCTTCTTCATCAATAATAACACTTAACTCTAAATTATTATAGCTTATTCCCGCAGAAATACTATAAGAATGATTAGTATACAACCATCGTCTGCCATATAAAAAACTATATTCTTTAAAATCTTCTGATTTCCTATACGTTGGAAATATAATAAAATCTTCTTGTTTTGTATATCCTACAGCATTTGTAAATCTGAAACTAAAAAGGCTTTTTTGATACTGATAGTTTATTTCAACACCCCCGACAATACCAACATTTTGTACAATTGCCGGCCCACCAAAGCCTTCTAAATAAATAACTGGATTTAATTTTTCTTTCGTTTCTAAATCATCATTTTGCTGACTAAACATTGAATTTGAAAAGAACAACACCATGAAAACCTTAAGTAGTTTTTTTATCATAAAGTAGAAACTAATAATTTAATAATGAAAAAAGTATTGCATAAATGTAAGGCAAACATTCGATTACTATAAATTAAAAAATTGTAAAGAAACATACGAAGCAAATTCTAAATTGAACTTAAAATGTTTATTGAATATTTATTAATTCCACCTCAGCATTTGGGTTAAAAAGATACGTTCTACCTGAACTAATCTCAATACACTCAAAACGCTTCGTTCGGACTGCTAATTTCTTGAATATTTTACCGTTTTTGATTCGGAAAATGCTTCCGTACGGAATCTCAAATATGTAGTTTTTATCATTCTCAGCGTCATATTGCTTTAATGCTAAGGAAAGAGTCGTATCAGTATCACTACTCGCTGATGGATTCTTAAAATGCCTCGCCAATAACGGCAGCAATTGAACCGGGAAAATCTCCGGGCGTATAAAAGGAACCATCATAAGTTGAAATGTATGTTTCCATTCGTTTCCATGTGGCTTTATATTTCGTCCAAACTTTTCAAAAGCAACCAAATGAGAAATCTCATGAATCAGCGTAATCAAAAAACGATATTTATTTAAACTTGCATTTACTGTAATTTCATGTTTACCGCTAAGTCCGCGTCTGTAATCACCATGACGCGTCTGGCGCTCATTCACGATTTTAAGATGCACCTGATTGGCCACTATCAAATCAAAAACAGGCTTTACTGCATGTTCGGGAATATATCTTGCGAGTGTTTCGTTCAAAGTAATAATGATTAATAGATTACAAAAAAACTATTTTATTATAGCCTTAAATATCTAAAATATAAATAGTTTACATCTTTTTTTATTTCTCCATTAGTGTCAAAAAAAATATTATACTTGTTTTGCATTTCTGTCACTTTATCTTCAATATTTTTTATTTGTCTTTCCTGATAATCTAATGCTCTTGCTTTCTGTATGTATTCTAAACTGCTATTGTAATTACCCAAAACATAAAAACCTGAAGCAATATTTGCATAACAGGCCCATAAAGCTACTTTTTGACCTTTATCATTTGCATCTAATTGTTGTGTATACTGATTCATTTTCAAAATAAAATCAGTAAAAACTTTTTTATCAGTAAGAAAGTTTTTATAATTCATCAAACGAGTTTGATCATTAAAGTATATAGATTGATCTTTGTTGATTGTCAAATTATTTTTTTGAATAAATTCAGTATTAGCAGAAAGAAGAGCATCATCAAACATTGGTTCTGTCTTTTGACGTGACCATTTTTCTATAGCATCAACATCCTGGTTTAATTTTAAGAACAATGGGTTTTTATCTTCTTTCGAAATTCTGGAAAAAAAACATCTGTCCTGACTATATTGAACATCTAACCAAAAGTCTAACTTAGGCCTCAAGTATAGTTTAATATTATTCACAACGTCGTTAGTAAAACCTTTATCAATATTAGCAATTAAATAATTTACTGCTTCTGGCTTTGTTTTAAAGCCAGGAATGTAACCTTCAAAACTATAAGAAAGCACTTTATTATAAGTACTATCTTTTTTTTCCATAATTACTTCCTTACTATAACTATTTATGATTTTAAATACTGTATCATAACTATAATATATGGTGTATGTAAAAGGGGTTTCTAGAGATTTATTTTCAGTTATATCAGCACCATAAACAACATTCTCAAAGGAAACATCTATTATAAAGTGATTTTTCGCTTCAATTGGCTGATTTGTATGCCCTAACTCCAATATAGTAGGAACAAAACCCATTTTAATATTTTCTTC
Organism: Flavobacterium sp. W22_SRS_FK3; assembly: GCF_052113665.1. Taxonomy (NCBI): domain Bacteria; kingdom Pseudomonadati; phylum Bacteroidota; class Flavobacteriia; order Flavobacteriales; family Flavobacteriaceae; genus Flavobacterium; species Flavobacterium sp. W22_SRS_FK3. The sequence goes on from NZ_JBGQOF010000004.1 coordinate 159,448, forward strand.
ATTAGCTGTTCCTACTATTAAACGTATTAATTCTTTTTCAGAAAAAAAAAATTCACCGCCATGGTAACTAAGTGGGTCACGTGATGACTTTTTCTCTCCATCTATTATCACTGAAATAGGACTTTCCGAAAGATTAATTTTTACCCCATAATTAAGATAATCTTTGGGAATGTAGCTTGTAGGAAATACATAAGTATTAAAATTAATGTTCTCTGACTTATAAGCCTGGGCTGAAATCTTTGAACAAAAAAAAACGCAGTAAAAAACAATTGCAAAAACTAAAAATTTTCTTTTCATAAATTTAAGATATAAATTGGGGATTAAATTGAAAACAAGCTAAGGATTTGTTGAAGAAACTTCCAAAACCTTACCATTAAAATATTTATTTCCGTTAAGTGTAAAATCATAAATATAAGTTGCCATTCCTTGTGCAGAGATGGGCGCCTGATAACCCGGGAAAGCTTCATTTAACATTTCAGTCTGAACGGAACCTAAGGCTAAAACATTAAACGAAATGCCTTTTTCTTTATATTCTTCAGCGAGTAATTCGGTTAAAGTTCCTACAGCTCCTTTACTTGAACTATACGCTGCTAATCCGGCAAATTTCAAACTCCCTCGTACACCACCAATAGAACTGATAGTTACCACATGACTTCCTTTCTGGAGATACGGCAAACAAATTCGGGTAAGATTTGCTACGGCAAAAACATTTACTTTGTAAATACTTTCAAAATCTGCCTGGGTTGTTTCTGCAAAAGGTTTCAATAACAAAGCTCCGGCATTATGTACAACGGCATCTACTTTCTTCCATGTTGAAGAAAGAAAATCACTTACAACATTCAGTTGAGATTCATCTGCTAAATCTACAGAAAGACATATAATATTTGGATGTTCTAAAAGAGCTTGTGGCGTTTTTCTGGAAATGGCTAAAACCTGATGGCCTGTATTGGCGAACTGCAAAGCCAATTCATAACCAATTCCTCTTGAAGTTCCTGTAATGATGATATTTTTCATAAAACAAAAATAAACAAATCTTATTTAGTCATTGTAATTTCCTGCGTTGGAGTTGTTGCTATTTGAGTAACTGCAGGCAAAAATTCCTGAATAAAATTTGTCATGTGTGAAATATCCATTGCTTTAAATTCATCTGAAACATGGTGATAAAAATCAAAGTTTTCAAAATCAAACGTACTGATTGATTGGCAGGGTTTCTTGAAAACCTCATAGAAGGAATAATTATCAGAACGGTAAAAAAGCTCGTATTCAGCCTCTTTTGGTAAGAAACCAATAGTATTTTTTCCTGTATACTCATTAATTTTTTCTGCCATATTCGACTTATCAAAACCTGTAATATAAGCCAGATAATCCCGTTTCATTGGCACACCAATCATTTCGATATTTAACTGGGCATATAAGTTAAAGTTTTGCTTTTCCAGTTTTTGAACTAAACTTTTAGAACCTAAAAGCCCTTTCTCTTCTCCGGCAAAAAACACAAAAAGAATACTTCGTTTATTCAATTTTGTCTTAGCAAAATATTTAGCCATTTCTGCCACAGCTGTCACTCCTGACGCATCATCGTTTGCACCATTATTAATTTGATCATCTTGCTTGTTTTTTTCTAATCCAATATGATCATAATGAGCACTTAAAACCACGAACTCTTTTTTGAGTTCGGGATCACTTCCTTCTAAAAAACCAACAATATTATACGCAGGTGATTTAAAATTAGTAAGTGTATCACGATAAGTACTAAAATACGGCTTTACTTTCTTCTCCTTAAAAAAGTCTTCTAAAAAAACAGCTGCTTTTTCGATTCCTGATGTTCCTGTTTCTCTACCTTCCAATTCATCTGAAGAAAGATATTTTAAAAAATCTGAAACCTCATTTTGATTCACTTTGTAAGCAGCTTCAATTGGTTTTGAAACTGATTTTGAAGTTTTTTGGGTTATTGGCAGAGTTGATTTGCAGGCTAATAAAATTAACGGAAGAAAAAAGTAAAACTTTTTCATAAATAAAGATTTAGATAAACTCCAGAAATTACATTTCTAAAGTAGACGATTTAAAATATTTTTTATACACTTTAGCTACCTGCACACTTCCTAAGATTATAAAAAGAAAAGGGACAAAAACAGGCATCATATACTTTGAAAACTGATCTGATTTTTGAGAAATAGTCTGCAATAACACTATCAGACTAAACATTCCTAAAAAAACGCCCATCAAAGTTCCTGCAATATAATAATATTTTAACTTTCTTTCAATAGTAATATATTTTCTGCTGAGAAGATACAAATTCCAGCTTGTCCAAAAAGGCAATTGTGAAAAATTCAAACAGTTCAAAACGACACCAATTATAAAGGGTGAATACATTAAACAGAAATGCAGATCATGATCTGATTTTGCAGTTTGATTGAAATTCGAAAAAAAAATAAAAGCCAGGACAAACATAAATCCAATTGAAAAAAAATCAATAATTTTCATTAATTTCTGATTCCTGACCAATTGTTTTGCAAAAAGCAATGTAAAATAAATGACGAAGGTTTCAATAAAAATCACTCCTAACAAAAAGAAAATCAAACTATGGATTCCTAATTTTGAATAAATTTCCAATCCTGCTATATTTAAATATCCCAACGGAATTGACCCCAGAAAACTAACAAGAAATCCGACAGAGATATTTTTCACCCTTTTCATTTTTAAAAATTTATTATTTTATTATTCTGTGCCAAATGCAATCTGTATTCCCGCATTCCAACTTTATAATCTAAGTATGGAACTCCCATTTTGTGGTTTTGAACACTAATTTCATACATATAAGTAATATGTCTTGCCAACTCTTTCCAGGCAAACCAAACCGAATGTTTTGGATCATATATATGTGTAGGTTCGCTGGCTGCTCCATTAAGTTCTACAATTTGAAAATTTTCCCCGCATTCTAATTCTTCAAAAGTATGATACATGATATCAAAACGCCCAAAATAGAATTCCGGAATTTGAGTTGCTATTTCATTAATCATTGCCGTTAATTTTGGAGTAATCCAATGGCTTCCATCGAGAAATTTGGCACCTCGGGCATGATTTCCAAACGGAACCAAATTTATTGTTTCGCCTTTTTCTAAAGTTCGATACAATTGTTCGCCGTATTCTTCTTTTAAAACATCAAACTGGAGCTGAAATCTTGGCGTTTGGTTAATTAATTGTGCAATAGTTGATTCTCCGTCACCGGTAACAATTAAAAATTCCTTAGAAACTATTCCGGTAATTTTTCCCATATTTTGAAGTGGATGACGTACATAAAAAACACCTACTTCATTTTTAAAAGGAATCAAATCCTGAATTAAAAAATCAAAATTTGCTTTTTCAGCATACTTTTTCAATTCTGAAACTGTTTTAATTTTTTTTACTCCAGAACCTCGCAGCCCAATGTCCGGTTTTGCAATTAATGGAAAGTAAATTTTCTGATCTTCAACGGCTTCCAAAATTTCTTTCAACTTTGTATTTTCTTTGATTAAAATAGTTTTTGGGTAGTTTTTTTTAGGAAGAAGATCATAAATCTGCTTCTTGCTTTCCATGATAAATCCTCCATTCTTAATTTTGGGATTTGATGCATTAAAGAAAAAAAATGATCTCGCTCTAATTGCATAATACGCCCAAAGAAAATAAATTGGAACGTATAAAATCTGATAGGGCCAATACTCCCAATTGATTATTTTATGAATAAATAGTTTCATTATAGTTTTTTTAAATACTTATAAAAGAGTTCGAGAAATCTTCTGTTTTAACTAAGTCGTAATATTTCATCATCCCTTTATTTTGCTCTATCATAACCTGAGTTACACTCAAAGTTTTTAGTAAATTATCTCTATTAATTATTAGACCGTTTTCAGAATCATCCTTCTCCGTATTGCGATGAAAATCGATCATTTCAGAGGGTGAGATGTCTTTTTTGTCTTTTAAAAAATCAAAAAACCATTTTGTGCGTTTCTTTCTAATTTCCTTTGAGTACAAAGTTACTGATGACCAAATATGGCTTTTCTTGACGTTTAACGAAATCTTAATCTTTACAAGGCCGTCCCAAATCAGTTCGTACAATTCTCCATTTTGATATATAACCAAAGTAAACGGCTCGATATCTTGTAAATTTATTTGATCCCAAAAATCTTTAGGCGAGGGACTTGAAATTACATCTAAAACAATCAAACCACGGCTTTTTCTATATTTTGACATCGAATAATGCTTCGTATAACCGCCGTTTAAAAGTACTGCAACGGTTCCGTTTTCATCTACTGCAAACCAGGTACCTCCTGCCTTTTTGTCTTTTGGATACATGATGTTTTTACCTTTTTGGCAATAATTCTTTGGCGCAATTGCATTTGGACGCATTACTTTTTCATCACGATTTGAAGTAATAATTATACTTCCGTTAGTATTAACAAAACTTACTGTGCACATCGCTTTCTATATTCTACGGTTGAACGTGCTATCCCAAAATTTTCATTAATTAAAATATTTTCAGATTGCAAAACTGCTACTTTTATTAAAGCCTTATGATGGACACAATGTTCCAGATTATAAAGCAACTCCCGATAATAATTGCTTTGAATCCTCATTGTAAGTCCATCAATAATCTGTTCCAGATAGATTGTTTTATTTTCGCTTTTCAACCCAAATTCAATTTTTAAAATGAGTTGTTTTGCAAATTCCGTTTCAGTCTGAATTTGTTTATTTCTTTCCCGGCTATCATAATTTAAAATGCCCGAATCATAACTATTTTCAAGACATTGAAACATTTCTATAATATGCCTTATATGTTCACCAATTGTGGCGTTACTCAATGCTTCACAAGATTTTGAATACTCCTGATCAGAAAGTTGCTCTAACAGACTGATTAATTCATCTAAACTTTGGCGTATGGATTTTAGTAACATGACTAATTTAAATTTAAAAGATTAAACAACTTATTTTTATCGAAATAAAGCAAACCTAAACAACAGAATAAAGTAATCACTCCCAGAGAAAAAAGAAGTCCTCCGTCGTTTTGAACCACAATTCCTAAAACAAAAAAATGTGATAGTAGAGCACCAATCATAATCACACATCCAGCCAAAGCACCGATGCGTGATGTTTTTGGAATCAGTATTAAAACTGCCACTAGCAATTCGGCTATTCCCGAGCCAACCCTTCCGTAAGGTTCAATTCCTAAAGTCGAAAAAATATAAATACTTTCCTCTGCTCCGGTGAATTTAAAATACAAAGTTTGCAATAGAATAAATGAAGCCACAATTCTAAAAATCCATTTTATAATTTCCGCTTTCATGATGCTTTATTTATAGATTTTTTTCCAGTTACTGTCTGCCTGATCTTTTAAATTTGTTTCATCTTTGTTCCAGCTTTTCAGGGTATTATTAAAAAAAGCATTGTAAAACAAATACAGTTTCCCGTCGATAATTTTAAAAGTTTCCGGATTTATCTCCACTTTTTCATTAGAACTTCCTAAAGCATACGCACACCAGCCGCCATATTGCGGTTCATATTTAGTTGGATTTTTTAAAAAAGCTTCTTTGTTTTCGACTGACGAAAATTTATAAATCACACCTTGATAAGAAACTGAAATTTCTTTTTTTCCTTTAATTGCTTTTTTCTGATTAAAATAACCAACAGGATCATAGCCCTGAATAGCAACCTTGTTTTCTAAATTATATTGACTTATTTGTTTTGCATCATTTTGAGCAAATGAAGTTACTGAAACCAAAATCAACAAAAACAATTGTATCTTTTTCATATTCCTTATTTTAAGTTTTTTAATACCGAAATCAATAATTCAGCTGTTATGCGATGCTTAAAATCTGGCGAAATGTATTCAAAGACAATCTCACTATCTGTATTTACAACAAAAACAGCAGGGACTGGCAAAAAACCTGTATTGTCTCCATTAGAATGTACGTTAATAACTGATTTGTAGTTTTCAGGAGCTTCAAAAGCAAGTCCGACTGTTTTAATCAACTCTCCTTTTGAATCAGACAGCAGGATATATTTTACTTTATCCTTCTCTTCTGTAATTTTCAAATTTTCAGGAGCATCGGGACTTATGGCAATAATTTGATATCCTAAATCCAGTATTTGTTTTTCGCTCTCAGCCAGTGCAGACAAATGAACATTACAATAAGGACACCATCCGCCACGGTAAAAAACTAAAACGGTTTTCTTTTTTTTTATCAAATCAGAAATACTGACATCCTGGTTATCAGATGATTTTAAAATATGATTTGGAATATTCTCCCCTATTAATAAAGGAGCAATATCAGTCGCAGATTTAGGAATTGCGTTTTGTGCATTAGCAATCGTAATAACGGTTGCAAAAAAAATAAAAAGTATTTTTTTCATAATTTAAGGTTTTACATCTTTTTAATGATGTAAAACTACTTCACTATGAAAAAGCAAAATGTCGGCTAATTTACACTTGAACCAAAATAATTATAATTGTGTAATATCAGGAACAATAATTTCTTTTCTGCTGTAGGTTAAAAGATTATTAGTTTCCATTTCATTCAGCAACTGAGCTGTAGTTTGCCTTGATGTACAAATAATCTGAGCAATATCATTTTGGGTTAAATAATTTTCAATTGTTACCCTGTCTCCAATCCTGATGCCTTCCTGTCTTGCCCAATCTTTCAGGAATTCACATAATCTGGTTTTGGCATCTTTAGAAATTAGATTAGAATAACTATTTTTGATGCGTTTCATTTTTAAACCTACGAATTTGGTGTATGAAAGTGCCAGTGTAGGATTCCTCAACAATAAATCTTCAAAATCTGAGAGAAGAAAACTGCAGATGGCAACATCATCAGAAAGTACTTTTGCATATTCATTGGCTTTATCATCAGTTTCTAAAGTTAATTCGCCAAACAAGTCGCCTTTTTTAATAATATCTTTTATGGCTTCATTGCCGTCTTCGTCCACAGCTACAATTTTAATATTTCCTTTTTTAAGTAAAAAAATACGAGGTACATCTGAAGAAGAAAAATAAATGATCTCACCTTTTGATGCTTTCTTAAAACCTGTAATAATGCATAATTGTTTAATTTGTCCGAAACTCAATGTTCGAAATAACTTATGATCACGCAAGTACCAATATTTTAAATCTTCATACATAAAAGCAAAATCTATTTTTGTAAATGTAATTAATTTTTCATCTAAAAAACAAAACCCTTTCGAAGCTTAAATTCGAAAGGGTTGTAAATGATTATTTCTGAAAGTTATCCTGCGATAACCGATCTCGAAATGACAATCTTTTGAATTTCCGAAGTTCCTTCATAAATCTGAGTAATTTTCGCATCGCGCATCATACGTTCCACATGATATTCTTTTACGTAACCGTTTCCTCCATGAATTTGAACTGCTTCTACAGCAGTATCCATAGCGACCTGCGAAGAAAATAATTTTGCCATTGCGCCGCTTACGTCATAATTTTTATGCTGGTCTTTGTCCCAGGCTGCTTTCATACAAAGATGACGAGCTGCTTCGATATTTACAGCCATATCTGCCAATTTAAAAGCAATAGCCTGATGATTACAAATTTCGGTTCCAAAAGCTTTACGCTCTTTTGAATATTTCAATGCCAGTTCATAAGCTCCTGAAGCTATTCCCAAAGCCTGAGAAGCAATTCCGATACGACCTCCGGCAAGCGTTTTCATTGCAAATTTAAATCCGAACCCATCTTCTCCGATTCTATTTTCTTTAGGAACTTTTACATCACTGAACATTAATGAATGAGTATCAGATCCTCGTATTCCCATTTTTTGTTCTTTTGGACCAACCGAAAAGCCTGGCATATCTTTAGTCATAATTAAAACATTGATCCCTTTATGTTTCAATTCGGCATGAGTTTGAGCAATTACCAAATAAACAGATGCTGTATTTCCGTTTGTTATCCAGTTTTTTGTTCCATTTACCAAATAATGATCTCCCATATCAACGGCAGTTGTTTTTTGTGAAGTTGCGTCACTCCCCGCTTCAGGTTCACTTAAACAAAAAGCACCATGAATCTCTCCTGAAGCCAAACCTGGTAAATATTTTTGTTTTTGCTCTTCTGTTCCAAATTCCTGTAATCCCCAGCAAACTAAAGAATTATTTACAGACATGACTACCGAAGCCGATGCATCCACCTTTGAAATCTCTTCCATAGCTATTACATACGAAATTGTGTCCAGACCGCTTCCTCCATATTTTGGATCAACCATCATACCCATAAATCCTAACTGTCCCATTTTTTTTACTTGCTCGGTCGGAAAAATTTGTTTTTCGTCTCTTTCAATTACACCTGGCAACAATTCATTTTGAGCAAAATCTCTAGCAGCTTGCTGAATCATTAAATGCTCTTCGGTAAGATTAAAATCCATAATAGTATTCTTTAGATTATTAAAGTGCTCTTCTTGTTTTGCATAAAAAAGCTTTTTCAAAGATAAATTTTAAATATCAAATAACAATGCATGCATAGTATTTTAAGCTTTAATCTAAAAATACTATAACGTTTTCGTAATTCCGTTATAAAATATCCAGCATAATTTTAATTTTATCGAATATCATTAATAAAGGAGAATAAATTATAGTCCCCAAATTAAAATAAATCATCTAAAAAAATTTATCGACAAAATGAATGAATAAACCGACGAAATACATTAACAGCAAAAATAGCCTTGTTAAATTATCTTTTAGCTTAATAAAATCATAAAACTCAAAAAATATCACAAAAAAACTAGCGCTTAACCGCCTCAAATTTAGAAATTAGCATTATTTTTGCCTGATATAAATATATAGAATGACTATGAAAAAGATTTTACTATTACTCGCATTCCTTTTTAGTGTACAATTTTCAACAGTAAATGCCCAAAAGAGCTTAGAAGTAAACGGGGTTAAAGTTCCCAGAACATTAGATTTTGAAGGGAAAACTTTGACTCTAAACGGTGTTGGACAACGTTCAAAAATGTTCACAGAATTATATGTACAAGCTTTATATCTAACTGTACTTACCCAAGATCCAAAACTTATTTTAGAAAGTGATATTGAAATGGGTATCAGAATTCAAGTTACTTCGTCATTAGTTACTTCAAAAAAATTATCAAAAGCACTAGCTAAAGGAATGGAAAAATCTGTTGGGGAGCAGGGGATTTTAAAATTAGCCAAAGAAGTAGCAGAATTAGAAACTTTATTAAGTAAGGAAGATACCAAGGCCGGGGACTTCTTTAACTTAATTTATAATCCTTTAGATAAATCATTGTGGATTTATAAAAATAACAAATACGAAGGGAAAATTGAAAGCTTTGAATTTAAAAAAGCCTTTTTTGGTATCTGGCTTTCAGAAAATCCTGTTGACAAAGGATTAAAAGAGGAATTGTTAGGGAAATATGAATAATCAAAATAGTTCAGAATTATTTCCATATTAATAAACAATTCACATTAATCTATTCTATATATTTGCTTAAAATAAACATATCTCAACAAAATGAAAGATTTATTGCAGCAATTTGAAAACAAAGAACCTGAAATTGTTTTTAACTGGAAAGATTCTGAAACAGAAGCCGAAGGCTGGACTGTTATTAATTCACTTCGTGGAGGAGCTGCGGGTGGAGGTACCCGAATGAGAAAAGGTCTTGACATGAATGAAGTTCTATCATTGGCCAAAACAATGGAAGTTAAATTTTCTGTTTCGGGTCCTGCAATTGGAGGCGCGAAATCCGGAATTAACTTTGACCCTAACGATCCTCGTAAAAAAGGTGTTTTGCAGCGTTGGTATAAAGCAGTTTCACCTTTGTTAAAAAGTTATTACGGCACTGGAGGAGATCTAAATGTAGATGAAATTCACGAAGTAATTCCGATGACGGAAGAATGTGGGGTATGGCATCCGCAGGAAGGTGTTTTCAACGGACATTTTAAACCTACTGAAGCTGATAAAATTAACCGAATTGGGCAATTACGTCAAGGTGTTATCAAAGTTATTGAAAACCCTAAATTCTCTCCTGATGTAATCCGCAAATATACCGTTGCCGATATGATCACCGGTTTTGGTGTTGCCGAGGCAGTACGCCATTTTTACACAACATATGGCGGTGATATTAAAGGAAAAAAAGCAATTGTTCAGGGCTTTGGAAACGTAGGTTCTGCTGCTGCTTTTTATTTGGCAGATATGGGGGCCAAAGTTATCGGAATTATTGATCGCGATGGTGGATTAATCAAAGAAGAGGGATTTTCTTTTGAAGAAATCAGAACTTTATTCCTTAATAAGGACGGAAATAAATTAGTTGCTGACAATATGATGCCGTTTGAAGAAATAAATACAAAAATATGGACCATTGGTGCTGAAATTTTTACGCCATGTGCCGCTTCAAGATTGGTGCAGCAAACTCAAATTGACAGTTTGATTGCTAATGGACTGGAAGTTATTTCGTGCGGAGCGAATGTTCCTTTTGCAGATAAAGAAATTTTCTTCGGATCTATTATGGAAGAAGTGGATCATAAAGTAAGTTTGATTCCTGATTTTATTTCAAACTGTGGAATGGCAAGAGTTTTTGCTTATTTCATGGAGAAAAAAGTTCAAATGACAGATGAGGCAATTTTTAATGATACTTCAGAAATTATAAAAAAAGCGATTGTAAAAGCTCATGCTTTAAACCCGTCAAAAACAAATATCAGCGCAACTGCTTTTGAAATTGCACTGAAACAACTGGTATAATTTAAGTCTTTTATTGAAACGCTGCTATTCCTTAAGTTGTTAGGACTTTCCTAAAATTGGACTGTAACTAACAATTTTTGTAATATCTTAGCGTTTCAATTACAAAGACAATTTCATATGAGTATACTGCTTCAAACAGATAGTTTATCTGTTGCACAACAAACTATGGCCGATGCCGTTCCTGTAGAAAAAACATTATCTATTATTGAACTTTTAACCAGCGGAGGATTAGGAGGACAGCTAATTATGATTTCTCTGTTCCTAATGTTTTTCGTTGCATTATATCTTTATTTTGAGCGATTGATGGCTATCAAAAATGCCACTCAGATAGATGCAAACTTCATGAACCAAATTCGCGACAATATAAGAAACGGACGCATCGATAATGCTAAAATGTTATGTGCCCACTCTACTTCGCCTGTTGCACGTTTGATCGAAAAAGGAATTTCAAGAATTGGAAAACCACTAAACGACATCAATACAGCTATTGAAAATGCTGGTAAATTAGAAATATACAAACTTGAAAAAAATGTGAGTATGCTGGCTACTATATCCGGAGCAGGCCCAATGACCGGTTTCCTTGGTACCGTTTTGGGAATGATTTTGGCGTTCCATAAAATGGCAAGTTCAGGAGGTCAAATCGAAGTTGGAGCACTCTCTGAAGGTATTTACACTGCTATGACCACTACTGTTGTTGGACTGGTTGTTGGAATTGTTTCCTACGTGGGTTACAATCACCTGGTTGTAAAAACAGATAAAGTTGTTCACATGATGGAAGCCAACGCTATAGACTTTCTAGATTTATTAAATGACCCTGCTTAGTTATGAATTTAAGAGGAAGAAATAAAGTATCGCCAGAATTCAATATGTCATCTATGACAGACATTGTATTCCTACTGCTCATATTTTTTATGCTTACATCAACAATGGTAACAACCAATGCATTAGATTTAGTTCTGCCTAAAGCAAAAGGAAAAACAGACAGTAACAAAAACATTGCAGTAAGTATTAATAAAGATTTAGAGTTTTTTATCGATAAAGAGCAAATTCAGGAAGCTGATTTAGAGTCAAAATTACTAAGCCTTTTAGCTGCTGATAAGACAAAAGCCATTATTTTAAGAGCAGAAGAAGGTGTGCCTATCGAAAAAGCAGTAGGCGTTTTAGACATCGCTAACAGAAATCAAATAAAAGTTGTTTTGGCAGTACGCCCAAAATAGATTCCTTATATTTTATGAAATATTTAGAAACACAAGAAGAAAAAAAATCATTTACCATCACAACCGTTTTGTTCGTGATTATGTTTCTTTTGTTTTTTTATTTAGGATTGACTTATATGGATCCTCCTCCTGAAAATGGTATAGCTATAAATTTTGGAACTACTGAAGTTGGATCAGGTAACATCCAGCCTACAGAAGCAATTCAATCAGCTCCTAAACCCACAAACTCGCAGCCAACTGCTGCCAGTGATGACGAAGTGTTATCTCAGGATATTGAAGAAGCTGTTGTCATGAAGGAAACCAAAAAAGAGAAACCTACTAAAACAACATCAAAAGAAGAGGCAAAACCAAAAGCAGCTGAAAGCCCTAAGCCTTCAAAAAGCACTTCTGATGCTCTTTCCAGTTTTATAAATGGCCCCAAATCTGATGGAAAAGCTACAGGTGGAGAAGGTAATGATAATTTAGCAGGAGACAAGGGAAGCCAAGACGGAAATCCATACGCCAACAGTTATTATGGAAGCGGATCCGGAAGTGGCGGAGGCCGAGGCTGGGGACTTAACGGAAGGAAATTGAGTTCAACAGGAAAAGAAGTTCAAAAATGCAATGAATACGGAACAGTAGTTGTACAAATTACAGTAAACAGAAGTGGGAATGTAATTGCTGCCAAATATACCAAGGGAACCACAAATACCAACCCCTGTTTAATTGAACCCGCTATTGCCACTGCTAAAAAATACAAATGGCAACCGGATTCAAATGCTCCCGAAACTCAAATTGGTTTTATAACAGTCAATTTCAAATTAGGCGAATAATCATAACTCAATATTTTAAAACTCAAGTATCTTTGAGTTTTTTTTATTTATTTTAAAAATGAACTATCAGGAAACTACCAATTGGATGTTTAATCAATTGCCCATGTATCAGCTTCAGGGCGCTTCGGCATATAAAGAAGATTTAACCAATATTAAAGTATTGGCTGCACATCTTGATAATCCTCAAAACAGTCTAAAATGCATTCACGTTGCCGGAACCAATGGAAAAGGATCGACTTCGCATATGCTTTCTTCCGTTTTACAGGAAGCAGGATATAAAGTTGGATTGTACACTTCGCCACATTTAAAAGATTTCAGGGAAAGAATAAAAATTAACGGTGATGACATTTCAGAAGATTTTGTTATTGAATTTATTGCTAAACATAAAGCTTTTTTTGAAGCCAACGATATGAGCTTTTTTGAAATGTCTGTTGGTTTGGCATTTGATTATTTTGCTTCGAAAAAGGTTGATATTGCTATTATTGAGGTTGGCTTGGGAGGAAGACTTGACGCTACCAATATTATTACGCCTTTGGTTTCGGTAATTACCAACATCGACTTAGATCACATGCAGTTTTTAGGAAATACCCCAAGAGAAATTGCGGGCGAAAAAGCCGGTATTATTAAACCAAATGTTCCAGTTGTTATTGGGGAATACACTCCGGAAACTCAGCCTGTTTTTTTGGCTAAAGCCACAGAAAATAAAGCCAAAATTTATTTTGCCTCTGATTTAATTTCTGAAGTTTTTCCTTCTGATTTAATTGGGGATTATCAGTTTCACAATAAGAAAACAGTGCAACAAACGATTGCAGTTTTAAATGCTCAAAATGAATTTAAAATTTCTAGTGCGAATTTAAAAACCGGCTTATTAAATGTTTCGAAAAACACCAGTTTGCAAGGAAGATGGCAGCAATTGGGAGAAAATCCGAAAATAATCTGCGACACAGCACACAACAAACACGGTCTGGCAATTGTAATAAAACAAATTCAGGAAGAGATTTTTGAAAACCTTCATATTGTTTTAGGTGTTGTAAATGACAAAGACCTTGATTTGATTTTACCTCTTTTTCCAAAAAAAGCACAATATTATTTCTGCAGACCGGATTCGTCTCGTGGTTTACCAACCGAAATACTGAAGGAAGCTGCAGAAAAACATGATTTAATTGGAGAAAAATACGATTCAGTTGAGGATGCTTTTACAGCAGCAAAAAAAAATGCAAGACAAAATGATTTTATTTATGTTGGTGGAAGCACTTTTGTTGTTGCAGAATTGCCTTTGAACTAAGCAAAATCAAATTCAATTAAAAAAGTGAAAAAAAATACTTTTATAACAAATTCAATTCCAGTAAAATATAAGTTTTATTGTAAATTCTTTTAATTTTTAATGTAAATTCTTTGGAAAAGTGAAAAACTAACGTATATTTGCACTCGCAATAACGCAAGACATTGCAACCCGAAAGGGCGATTAGCTCAGCTGGTTCAGAGCACCTCGTTTACACCGAGGGGGTCGGGGGTTCGAACCCCTCATCGCCCACTTTGAGGGATAACAGAAATGTTGTCCCTCTTTTTTTTGTATAAAAGATATCCTTTCTCCTCCATTTTACTGGCATTATGAGAAAATATATCCATCATTGTAGGTGTTCGATATATACCCTCTTGATAGTATAAGTTGCCATCGAACACCATTTGCACAAACGCACATTTCTGTAATGTATCTGATTTGGTGTAGATATGTCTTATATCTACCAATAAATCCAGATTACTTTCTAAAATCTCAAAAGCTTTACCTTGGTTTGCGCTAAGTCTTTCTATTGATGCTGTAAGGGTCAGGATATGATCACTATATGTAGAATACCATCTTTCGTAAGTATCTTTATTTATTTCGTCTCTGAACCATTTTTCTTCTACAGCATTTAATCTCTGCTGTATTTCTTCAAGTTCATGCTTTTTGTCTACTGCTTTTTTCGTGTTTGCTTTTACTTCCTGCTCAATTGAAGCATAACTGCCATGTCTTATATCCTTAATCTGTTTTTCTGAAACACTCATTAAGTCGCAGGCATTTAAAAACTGCTCATGTGCTTTTACAGCACTTATGTTGTTATGTTTGGAATGCTTGCATTTATAATAGTAGAAGTATTTTCCAGATTTGCCACGGGAAGGAGCACCTGTAAGAGGTGTACCGCAATGACATTTTACAACGCCTCTTAATGGTATCTCATCATCAACGGTTACCTTTACCTTATCTTCCTTTTTCATTTTGGACTGCACCATTGTCCATGTTATCTTATCCACTATTGGCTCGTGAATGGCTGGAAAAAGACCACCCGGCAGATCCTTGAACGGCTCAACCTTTACGAGTCCTGCATAAACAGGATTTGCCAGCACACGGTCAATTGCCATATTGCCTTTTCTGTCAAAACCTGACTGGTAAGCTATTTCCTTGATTTTATATAATGGCACATTACGAAGAAACATATCATAAATTAATCGGACAATTTTAGCCTCAATTTCATTAACTTCGAGATGTCGCTGTTTTCCTTCTCCAACTTTAGTATAGCCGAAAGGTTTTTCTCTGGTAAGAAAACGACCTTCTTTAGCACGGGCTGTGTAGAGTCCGCCACGTACTTTAATACTCCTGTTGATATTATCTTCTTCTGCAAGCAGTAATTGTAATCCTGCCCTGAAAAAGCTTCCCGGGGTATCATAATCAAAGACTATCCCTTCGGTCACACTTATAATCTGAATACTATATTTTTTTTGGAACTGCTTAACCATGTTCATCGCTTCGCCAGCATCTCTACTAAAGCGGTCAAGCTGGTCTACAAGAAGATAATCAACTGATTTATAATGTTTGGCTATAAATGCCTGCAGTTTTATAAAATCTGGACGGTCAAAACTTTTTGCACTTTTCCCCCTGTCAATGAAAGAGTCTACCAGCTGTATATTATTATACTGCAGGTACTGGTCAGTGTACAATTCCTGTCTTTCAATCGAGCCATTGCTCTGACCCAATTGACTAAATCTTAAATATCTAATCGCTCTCTTCATATAATTCTCTCAATGTTAATGAAACAATAATTTCAATCATCAGATTTACTAATTTCTGTTCTTTTTCCCTTTCTAAATCTTCATAATTTTTTGATACAATATCATCATTTTCAAACTGTTCATCTTTTAAATTTTCCATATCAATATCATTAAATTTAATTAAGACGCCGTGTATCTCACGGAACCAAAACTAATTTAAAATACAATTTTGCAGTTTTAATTATTTTGCTTTTAATGGAACAATGTGACTGCATTTGGCTTAAAACACTTTATACAGATATACCTAAGATGTAATTTGTACTAAACAGCAATTAAAAAAAATACAATAATGTATCCTATCAATTTTTTATATATGGTACACTCAAAATCATGTTACATACATTTGACGTGAATCAGTACTATTGAAGATCAACTACTCTTGGAATTTCGCCGTCATATCAAGACTCTTTTTTCATATGCTTTTCTTCAAATTCCTCCGTCAGCTGTATTAACTTTTTGGATAAAATAACGAGTTCTATTGTCTGCTTTTCGAGTTTGTACAGATATGCCGAAGCTTTCTTTTCGGAAAATTTTTGATATAAAATCTTGACAACCTGATTGTAATTTACCCCGACAGCCCTAAACTGGCTGTAAAAGGAGGTCAAGCGCATATAATAATCCATTGTCGCTTTATCAATTTTAACTGTTTTTATTCCTTTTTGAAAAACACACGCTGTAATAAAGTGTGCCATTACATGCATCCCTGAGGTTTCAAAAAGAGTCAGGAAGCGGGCATTTTCCTCTGCAGTAAGACTGATGGAATAGCGGTGGACGGCGGGATCTATTTTGGAAGGTCTTCCTCCCTTATTCCGATTCTTTTTTTCTTCATCTTCCATAACTTCTTATTTCAATTTCTTAAAACCAATATAAAATATACTCAGAGTTACAATCCAATTTGGAAGTGTTCGGAAGCAGTTGGAAGCATTTGGCTTATTTGTTCCTAGCCCAGTCGTAAACCTTTAATATTGGAATTCTTTTTATTTATATTTATCCAACGAAATAATAAAAGAAACCGAAGGTATGACGGGCTTAACAGTCTGGCAAAAAGACTTCGGCATAATGCCTTGCTCGTTCCTCTCAAGACACCCTTCGGGACTTATTCCGATTCCTTTTGGCCTGTCTGAATCCCGTCCTTTGAGATTGCTTTCTTTTTCTTTTTTCATTTTTTCTGTTTTCTTTTGGAAAAATTTTTTTTTATTGGTACTGCTGGACTGGCTGAGCACCTGCTGACCTTTATGTATACATGCACGCTTGATTGCGTGACTGCTTGCTGGCTTGCAGGCAGGAATGCCAACCTGCATACATCCTTACCTGAGCACTTGAATACCTGATTGCCTTATTGCTTGATTGCTTGAATATCTTAGGACTTGTCTACCTGCATGCATAAATAATTATATGCACAGGTTACCACTTTAAGTTTTAATTCCAGCCTAATTAATTTTTAACACACAGATAATAAAATACTTAGCACAACATTATCTTTATTATTTATATATCAACACCATTATATTTCTTAAATTCACATAATTATAGAATTTGAAATTTAAGAAATGGTAAAACGTAAAATTTATGACCGCGATTTCAAAGTAAATGCAGTCAAATTAACGCTGAAAACAAATGGTTTTAAAGTGGCAGAAGAACTTGGCATAGCAAAAACGAATATTTACAGATGGCAAGCTGAACTTAAAAAATATGGAACAGATAGCTTTTGTGGGGGAGGTCATTTTAGAACCTCCGAACAACAAAGATTTTCTGACCTTAAAAGAACACTTAGGAAAGAACTTAAATATGCAGAACTTCAAATTGAGATTTTTAGAAGCGCGAGTAAGTATATTATTGAAGGGAAACCAATGATTTTTCATTTTATTGAAAAGAATCTAGATAGATATCCCCTTTGGCAAATGTGTAAAGTTTTAGGCATACGTATGCTTACATATTATAGATGGAGAGATAAAATATTTTCTCCAACACAACTTCAAAAAACTTTAATTGAAAAAGAAATAACTTCTATATTTTATGAATATAAGGGTAGATATGGAAACGGGAAAATTTCCGCCGAATTACAAAGTCGCGGTTTTACATTAAATAAGTATTCAGTAGCCGATTACATGAAAAAAACGGGTCTTGTCAGTAAACTTAGTAGCAGACACAAATTATCTGGCTCATCATTTATTCCCCATAATCCTTATATTTTTCCTAATGTTCTAAATCGTCAATTTAAAGCTGACGAACCTTCTCAGGTTTGGGTATCGGGTATGACAAGGTTAGAAATATTGAAAGGACTATTATTTCTGACAATTATTATCGATTTATTTGACAGAAAAATTATTGGATGGAATTTGAGTGAAGGGCTGACAATAAAGGAAACTTCGATCCCCGCTTGGGAAATGGCACTTCGTAATCGTAAAACCAAGAAGGGACTAATATTTCATTCTGATAGAGGTATTCAATATGCTAATAAGATGTTTACTCGTAAATTAAACTATAAACATATTACACGAAGCATGAGTCGAAAAGGAAATCATTTAGATAGTGAGATACCTAAAAGCTTTTTTATTTTCCTTAAATCTGAATTAGTTAATTTAAATATGCTTCTGACTAAACAACAAATGCACGAAAAAATATCTGAATATATTGAAAATCTTCATTAAAAGACATTCTGCTGTAAATTATCAAACTTCTAACTATGAGAAAATACGAACGTACTTTCAAAGAAAATGCAGTTAAATTAAGTTATAAGCGAGGAAAGAGGGAAACTGCAAGCCTTGCAAGAGAGTTGGGAATAGCTCCAGATTATTTGTATAAATGGCGAAAAGACTTTGAAAAATTTGGAACAGGAAGTTTTTGTGGATCGGGTCACCCTAAATTGACTCCTGAAAAAGCCATAATCACTGACCTTGAAAAGAAAATTAAAAATTCAAAAATCACACTCGATATTTTAAGTAAAGGGACCAAATATGTTTTTCAAGGAAAAGCAATGACTAAAGAATTTATTGAAAACAATAAATCCGAATTTTCAATAGCAAAAATGTTAGCTGCATTACAAGTCTCAGAAACTACATATTACAGAAGAAAAAAACAAGAACTTACAGATACAGAATCTCGAGTAATTTTATTAAAACAAGAAATTACATCCATATATTATGAATTTAAACGAGAATATGGATGTACCAAAATTACAAAAGAGCTACAAAGCAGAGGGTTTAAAATAAAAAACTCATCAGTAAAAAAATACATGAGAATGTTGGGCTTGCGCAGAAAAGTTAAAAGAAAGTTCAAGGTAACAACTGATTCACATCATAATTACTATGTAGTTCCAAATGTTTTAAATAGAGAATTTACCGTTAGTGAGTCTGCTAAAGCTTGGGTTTCAGACATAACATATATACAAACAACAAAAGGCTTTTTATATCTTACCATTATAATGGATTTATTCGACAGAAAAATAATAGGATGGATTTTAAGCACCAAAATGAGTACCAAAGCAACAATTTTACCAGCTTGGAAAATCGCAGTTAAGAACAGGAAAATTACTAAAGATTTAATCTTTCATTCTGATAGAGGTGTTCAATATGCTAATAAAATTTTCGCCACTACATTAGACTCTTATAAGTGTGTAATACGTAGTATGAGTCGCAGGCAAAATCATACTGACAATGCCGTTTGTGAAAGTTTTTTCAGCTCTTTTAAAAGAGAATTAATTAAAGGGAACAAACTCCTATCCAGGAAACAGATGAGAGCTGATGTATATGAATATATTGAAAATTGGTATAATAAAGAAAGAAGGCATACATTTTTAGACTATAAAACAATCGAAGAATTTGATAGATTACATTTTATATAATCATATTGTATATTAATAATCTGGCAATGCATTGTTTGCATAGCCATAATATCTTATAACGATTATAATAAAAAAGGGCATTAAGCCCTTTCAATTAAATCCATTCCTAAATAAGTTGTCACGGGACAACGGCAAGTTGTGTTTTGAGATGCTTGAAATGAATTCAGCATCTCAAAACAACTTGCCCTGCGGGGCTGGAAAACGCCTCCGAAGTCGGCGTTTTATTAAAATTATAATTGGACATAGATTAGTTCGTAGTGCTTTTTTTATTTTCTTTTAAATATTTTCTGTAAAGCATGTCCAGTAAATCTGCCTCTTCCAATGGGATAAGCATTTCTATTATCCTCAGCAGACTGTAAACGTATCTTTCAACATGCCTTGGACTATTATTGGTACTAACTTCCATTCCGTCTAATGCAAGCATTCCTGCTTTGAGTAAATCCATAATCATACAAAACAAGTCTGAATATCCCTGAACATTTATTTCGAGATTGTGTATATCGTTTCGCATTTTTGATGCAGGTTTAAGCATTATAAAGTAATGCTCCGGATTTGCAACCAGATCATTTAATTTGATTTTATTTTTTTTCATATCAATATATTTTATTTATTAAATCAAGCATCTCTGAAATTATACAGTAATTTCAGCATTCGGCATTCTCTTTAGATTCATTAACTTTTTTTATTTTTTCAAGCCCTCTTTCACGCATCAGCTCTCCCGCATCAAGCATTTTTATTAAATGGATATACGGAGTTGTAAGGTCAATATCGCCCACTTCTTTGTATGGAGATAATGAAAGACTCACTATTTCAGAAAGGAAAAATTCAAACTCCTTAAGGCTTTTCTCTGCAAATGCCTTTCGAAATACTGTAAAAGGATTATCATATTCCTGCTTTGTCAATGAAGTGAGATGAAATACATTTTCGGTGCGGACTGACTCTTTCACTCTCCATTTACTGCTTTTTTTATGCAGGGAGTAGTATGTTTTCAAAAATGAGCATATTGCTTTATAGAATATAAAAATCTCGCTTGGTCTATCATTACTGCAGATTTCTTCTTTAAAGCTGTACAGTACTGCCTGCGTTAAATTTCGCTTATAGTAGTCAAGATGTGCAAAATCAAAAAGGGCATCAGATGCTTCAAATAGATTTCCTGCCTCAAATCCAGCCCAGAACTTGGTCTCAAAGTTTTTTTTCTTCTTTTTCATGATTTAAAAAATTAGTTATCCATTTGTTCACTTTTATTTTCACTATTAATCTCTAAATAAAGCTTATGCAGTTTATCAAGCCCTTCCACTTCACTGCACGGAAGTAGCTGTATTGCAATTTCCAAAATACTCGTAAGATGAAAAGCGGGATCTTCGATCTGGCTGGAATTCTCAAGATCTGAATTCTCCAGTGTGTGAAGTGCTATTTTGAGCAGATCCTGTACTGTATAAATGAGTTTTATGTAGCTCGTAAATCTTATATCTGCATGATAAATACCTTCATTTTCTCTCTGCGGTATCAATGTTCTAAAATAAAAACTCCTTTTCAGTTCTTTGATAAAATCATCCGCCTTTTTATTTTCATTGGTTTCCATATTCTTTAAATATTTTTTTGGTTTGCTCAGCATACTGCTGATACATTGTTTTAACTTCACTCATCATCCACTGCATTTTTTCATATGCTGATTCAACAATTTCTGCAGTTAGCGGTTCAATTTCCTCTCCCCATTGGACAGCTTTTCGGGCAAGATCAAGCTTTCTTAAAACTTCTTTCTCTTCTTTGTTATCTAAATCAAAAGTGTTGCCTAAGACACTATTAAACTTCGCAATACGCTCCTGCTGGTCTGAAATGCTTCCATCTATCACCCATTCACCCGTTAGAATCCATGAGGCATTAATAAAAAGATATCGAAACTGCTCATGTATAACATACAATGCCATTAAATGATTCTCGTTTCCACGGTGGTATTTTAAATCCCTGCCAATAGTATTGGCCTCTGATATCCACATTTGATAATTTGCAACAGTCTTTTCAAAAGCCGTTTCACATTTAATTTTTTTATATCCAGAACAGGTTTTCCTCCAGTGTTTCTATACACAAGATCTGTTTCTTTACAATTGAAAAGAAAAAATAAATTTCCTTTTCCGACTTCTCTCTTTATACACTCCCTGTCAAAAAAACAGAATGAAAAAGTATTGTAGTTTTCAATTACTTTCCATAAATGGAAGACAACATCGTCATAGTAATGGGGGCTTTTTTTGCTCACAACAATTGTCAGAATCCCTGTTTTTGATTCTACAGCAGACTCTGAAAAGAAAATGCATTCAGCTTCTACAAACTCTACTAAGAGTTTCACTGTTTTTTTGACTGCCCGATATTTAGGATGGTCTTTCGTTGTTAAAATATTATAATACATGATCTGCCTATTTAAGGTTCATCCGAAATCAGGTTCTCGATGCGTCCTAATTCGTCTTTTACAACAGCTGTGCAGAAACCCGCAAAATCATTGTATCTATCCTGTAAAAGATTCATATCCTCTTCAGAAAAAGTATCTGCACCGCTGTATCTTAGCTGAGCATATGATCTGCTTAATATCGTAAACAAGTTTTTGTCCTGCTCTGTAACCCTCGGAAAGTAACTGCTTATTTCAGGGTTAAAATGATCGCAGATTTCTAATAGATAAGAAAGGGAAAAATGATTTGGAGAATACCCCATAAACAAACGGATCATCCCAAGACAGATCTGTTCTGCCATAGTATGGAGCATCAAACCTTTAAGGGGAGCATAACATGCCCATTCATAATCTTCCTGCCATTTTTCCATATTGTTTACCACAATATTTCTATAGCACAGGTATTCTTTTGCTGATGTTATACTGCGGACTGGAAGATCTCCAAATTCCGGAACAGCAGATTCTTTTTTAAACAAAGCTTTTGCATTTTTTATAACATTCAAAAAGAAATACTTCTGATCGCCTGTTGCGCTCTTAAGCTCTGAAATATGATGAATCAAAAGTGTTGCGGTGCACTGCTCTTTGGTTCTGCTTTTAATAATATCAGCCAGATCATGCACTGCATTTACTTTAGTTTCTTTGACAAGCACTAATAGATAAAAGTGTTTAACCCTTTTTTCCGCTGTTCCAAAACAATAAACTGCCTCAGTTTTAAGATAAGACGTAACGGTATCACTAACAAGCTTCTCATAGTCGATTACTCCATCGTTTAAAGTATCTTTATTCAGTTTTGTCTCAATAAAAAAAACGGATTTTTCCTCGCAGTAAGAAAGCTGGTCTTGAAAGATCTTTTTAGAATCTTTTAAGATGCGGTAAAGTTTCTTTTGTGCTTCTTTAACCCTATCTTTCTTAATCTTTGTTTTGCCTCCATAAGGAAATTCAATCCTTGCTCTATCAAGTAAATCGGCAATTTCTTTATCCTTATCATGATCAGTATTGAACACCTGCTTCAAAATTGGTGCATAGTCCTTTATCATGTTTAAGTGATCTAGTGTATAATGATTCGAATGAGATTTTCCCATGACCAGTTCTCCGATTATACCAAAAAGAAGGTTTACCGCCTGATGGATTGTATATAGTGCCATATAATGGTTATTTGTTCCTTCATAATGCTGGGAACCTCTTCTTAATGATTCTGCTTTGGCTAAAAGCCCGCTGTTTTTCTTTATTGCTTTTTTAAGCAGAACAGATACAGTGGGAATATCTTTTTTAATCTTAAAATCAAACTCCTCGTTTTTAAACAGGCTTATGTTTGATAAATACCACTTTAGATAATACAAACTCCCATGCTTTAATCGATGCAGTACATCCCATAGATTTATAATTACATAAGGAACGGACAGATATTTTTTTAAAACCTTATCCGCCCAATCATACATTTCCGATGCAATCTGCTGTGAATCTTCCCTTAGGATTATAGTAAGTATATAACCTCTTTTACCTGCGGTCTCTGCCTCATGCAGGGTGACCGCTGTAATGTCCATAAATGATTGGAGCTCTCTAACGGCATTCTCCAATTCTTTCTGATCTTGAAATTGAATTGCACTACTCATAATTTTAATTTTTTTAATTAATACTTGTGTGAAAAATTGTATTTTTGTCTAACACACAAGCAAGTAAGTGATTAGTCGTACTGTACCGTATCAATTTGTATTGTACCGTACAAGACTATTTCTATATCATACATAGGACTTACTTTTTTATTCTTAATTATTATCTTTGAGCTATGAGTACACTAACAAAACCAAATCACATAGGACGAAAAATCAGTCGTATTCGTGAACTAAAAGACATGAAGCAGGAAGCATTGGCACAGGCTATGGGAACAAATCAGCAGGCTATTTCTATTATGGAAAACAGCGAAACTATAGAAGAAGAAAAACTTATCGAAGTAGCAAAGGCTTTAGGTGTGAGTGTTGAAGCAATTAAAAATTTCTCGGAAGAAGGAGTATTTAATTATTTCAATAATTTTAGTGACAATAGTATTAATCAGGGACCAATAGGGGCTCACAATGTTTGTCACTTTAATCCTTTAGATAAATTAATGGAATCCGTAGACGAGAATAAAAAACTTTACGAAAGATTATTGAAAGCCGAGCAAGATAAAGTTGAATATTTGGAAAAACTACTAAAAGCAAAATAACGCTTTTATAAAAGATATATTAATTCCAAAAAGAGACTTTCGAGTCTCTTTTTTGTTGGCAAATAATTGCATAAATTATAAAATAAAATACCATGAATAAAACTATAAAGCTAAGAGTAAAGAAAGAAATTGACAGGGAAAGTGAGCTTAAAGTATTAAAACTAAAAGGGACATTAATTACTAAAGGCTATACAGAAATTATTCATATTGAAGATGAAAATGAAGATTTCTATGTAAACACTTTTTCAACTTCTACAGACCTAAAAAAAGATGCAGAAAATTATATATTAGATTATATTTCTTGTCATAACGTAAATGATATTATTAGATTACTCAGCACTGTTAAGTAGTATTTTTTTACTTCAATTGATAGAGATAGAAACGAAATTATTTTTGACTGATTACTAATTAATTTACATATAACAATCTTGATATAATAATTATAACTAAAGGCTCAATGATAGAAGATTTAATTAAAAGGACACAAACCGATGATTTTTATCACAACTGTGATTTTAAACTTGAATCATTCAACTTCAAAACATCGGATAATACTGTGGAGATGATTTTTTCAATTAATCAAACCAGTTATGATATTCCAGTTGAACATGAAGAGTGGAAAATAATTTCCAGAAATACTGAGAAATATAATGGTTCTTTTGGAATATTCTCCTGCCATATACTAAATTAAAAATTTTAGATAAACATCCAGCATTGCTTTTCTACAATCATAATGAACTTGAATGTGAAATAATTGGAGTACCCAAAGATCTTAATCAATTTATTGCTGATATTTCTATGATACTTGAAAAAGAGACCGGAAACTGGATTACTGTCCCTGACATTTTATGGAACAGTGAAGAGAATTATAGGCTTTTCAGCAAAAGAAATATAAGTATTCCCAAGTCGATAGGCAATCCCATTAGAGAAGTTTGTACGAAACACAACCTTAAATTTAAAGTTACCCATGAAGTAACTGGAGATGACAAACGCTACGCACATAGGCAAAAAAGCAAAATTTTGATATTTGGAAACGAAGATGTAAGTCCGAATGATTTTTATCTTAAACAGCCGTACGTTATTGCAGAAAGTTTTACTGCAGAACGTATAAAATAAGTTTTATAGTCTGAAACCTCCAATCTTTTGAAAAGAGTTTTGATTTTAACTTTAAAATAACGAAGCAATTTTTATTGAACTCTTTATGCACAAACAATTAAAGAGTTTTTGATTACCATGACTCCCCCAAGATATACACAAAAATGTTCCCAAAGGCAGTCAGAATTTGATGGATTTTAAAAGTATAATTTTTGAAAAAGTACACTTCTTTTTTCTATAATTTATTCATTTGATTTTAAAAAGCTTATACTTTCAAAACACATTGAAAATAATTTCTTGAGCTTTTTGAAAAGTTTAAGTAATTCTCCAGCCAAAGAGACAATAAGCTTTAGTATGGACATATGCAACTGCATGAATTGGGTGGTCAATATCAGTGGAATTTACATTCAAATTAAAACTTGTTAAACTCATTTAATTTTGATACGTTTGGTTGATTACGAAATACCAAAATTAAAAATGAATACAGCCGTACACAACAAATTAGTTTCTTTTATATGGTCAATAGCAGACGACTGTTTGCGAGATGTTTACGTTCGTGGAAAATACCGTGATGTAATATTGCCTATGGTTGTTTTACGTCGATTGGATGCATTGCTTGAGCCGACAAAAGATGCCGTAATGGAAGAATTGGCATTTCAACGCGATGAAGCAGGATTTACCGAATGGGATGAAAATGGATTGAGAGAAGCTTCTGGCTATGTATTCTATAATGTAAGCGAATGGACATTACAACGATTGCACGATACCGCTACCAACAGTCAACAATTATTACAGGCAAATTTTGAAGATTATTTGAATGGTTTTAGTGGCAATGTAAAAGAAATCATAGAAAAATTCAAACTTAAAAGCCAAATCCGACACATGGCTACTAAGGATGTTTTACTTGATGTGCTGGAAAAATTTACTTCTCCCGATATCAACCTTACGCCTTTCGAAAAAAACGACAGCAACGGTAGGAAACTACACGCCCTTTCTAACTTGGGAATGGGTTATGTTTTTGAAGAGTTAATTCGAAAGTTCAATGAGGATAACAATGAGGAAGCTGGAGAGCACTTTACGCCTCGTGAAGTTATTGACCTGATGACACATATAATTTTTGATCCAATCAAGAACAACCTTCAACCCGTTATGACGATTTATGACCCGGCATGTGGTAGCGGTGGTATGCTTACTGAAGCGCAAAATTTCATTAAAGATGAAGATGGCGAAATACGTGCGATAAACTCCGATGTTTATTTGTACGGAAAAGAAATCAACGATGAAACCTATGCCATTTGCAAATCGGACATGATGATTAAAGGGAATAATCCCGAGAATATCCGTGTTGGTTCTACCTTATCTACTGATGAATTTCGAGGAACTACTTTCGATTTTATGTTGTCCAATCCGCCTTATGGGAAATCATGGGCAAGTGAACAAAAATATATTAAGGATGGAAAAGATGTAATTGATTCCCGTTTTCAAATTCGCCTGAAAAACTATTGGGGTGTTGAAGAAGATGTCGATGCCATTCCACGTTCATCCGATGGACAGTTGCTATTCCTGATGGAAATGGTAAGCAAAATGAAACCGCTTTCGCATAGCAAGACCGGAACTCGAATTGCTTCTGTACATAACGGAAGCAGCTTATTTACTGGTGACGCTGGTGGTGGCGAAAGCAACATTCGCCGTTACATTATTGAAAACGACTGGTTGGAAGCCATTGTACAAATGCCGAACAACTTGTTTTACAATACAGGCATTGCCACTTATATTTGGATATTGAGCAACAACAAAACCGCTAACCGAAAAGGCAAAGTGCAACTGATTGATGCCGGACAATTATACCGCAAACTGCGTAAGAGTTTAGGAAATAAAAACTGCGAATTTGCCCCCGAACACATAACAGAAATAGTGAAGACTTATACCGATTTAAAACCAATTGAACGTAGTACAGACGATAGTATTGCCTCAAAAGTATTTGATAATAGTGATTTTGGTTACCATAAAGTGACTATCGAAAGACCTAAACGTCTAAAAGCGCAATTTACCAAAGAAAGGATTGAAGAATTACGTTATGACAAGTCATTAAAGGAAGCCATGGTTTATGCTTATGAAACGTATGGTGAAGAAGTTTATACCGATATTGCAAAGCATAAAAAAGAGCTAATACATTGGGCAGAAAAGCAAGAACTGAATTTAAACAGCAAACAAGCAATCGCACTGACAAGCAAAACCCTTTGGGAAAAGCAAAAATTCTTATTGGACAATGGTTTGCAATTACTGCAAAAAATAGGAACACAAGAATTTACTGATTTCAATAAATTGCGCACACAAATAGACGAGGTAATCAAATCTGAAAAAATGAAACTTTCTGCTTCAGAGAAAAATATGATACTCAATGCTGTAAGTAATTATGATGTCGAAGCCGAAAAAGTGGTAAAAGGCATTGTAAAGTTAACTGGGGATAAATTAGAAAAAGTCTTGACACATTTGAATTGTAAAGAAAAAGAATTGCCTGATTATGGCTATTTCCCAACACCCAAAAAAGGGGAATACCTAACTTATGAAACGGAAAGCGATTTGCGAGATACCGAAAACATACCACTAAAGGAAAATGTTTATAGCTACTTTTTAAGAGAAGTAAAACCACATGTAGGTGAAGCTTGGATTAATCTTGATGCAACTAAGATTGGTTATGATATAAGTTTTAACAAATATTTCTACCAACGTAAACCTTTGCGTGCCATTAAAGCAGTAACAGCAGATATTTTGGCTTTAGAAAAAGAAAGCGATGGTTTAATCGCTGAAATTTTAAATTGGTAAGATGAAAAAATACGACCAATATAAAAACAGCGGTGTGGAATGGTTGGGGGAGATTCCGGAGCATTGGGAAATTAAATCCTTTAAAAATATTTTAATAGAGCGTAATGAAAAAAATCAACCAATCAAGAGTAAAGAGATACTATCACTTTCCATTGACAAAGGTGTTACTTTGTATGCTGAAAAAACTACAAATTTAGACCGATTTAAAGATGATTTTACCCAGTATAAGTTAGCTTATAAAGGCGATTTAGTGTTTAATAGTATGAATATGATTGTGGGAGCAGTTGGTGTTTCTAACTATTTTGGCTGTGTAAGCCCTGTTTATTATACATACCATGGAGGTCTTAATAATTCTCATACTTCCAAGTTTTATGAGTATTTATTTAGATGCAAAACAGTTCAAGGCGTTTTGTATAGTCTTGGAAAAGGGTTAATTGCTATTGACCGGGGGGAAGGAAAATATAACACTTTGAGGCTAAAAGTTTCAAGAGATGATTTACGCTCGATGAAATTGCCATTTCCAAATCTCTCAGAACAAGCAACAATAGCCAATTTTCTTGACGACAAAACTGCCAAGATAGACCAAGCCGTTACCCTTAAACAGAACCAAATAGAACTACTCAAAGAACGTCGTCAAATTCTGATTCATAAAGCAGTTACAAGAGGTTTAAACCCAAATGCAAAACTAAAAGAAAGTGGTGTAAAATGGATTGGGGAGATTCCGGAGCATTGGGAAATTAAAAGATTTAGAAACACTTTCAAACTTGGCAAAGGATTAACTATAACAAAGGAAAATTTAACTGACGAAGGCATATTGTGTGTTAATTATGGCGAAATACATTCAAAATTTGGTTTTGAAGTAAATCCAGAAATCCATAAACTGAAATGTGTTCATCCAGATTACTTAATAAATAATTCAAGTTCATTAATAAATGAAGGAGATTTTGTATTTGCAGATACATCCGAAGATTTACAAGGATCTGGAAATTTTACATATTTAAATAGTAAAGAGCAAGTATTTGCAGGCTATCATACAGTGATTGCAAGACCAAGTGATAATATAATTTCTAGATTTATTGCTTATGAATTTGACTCACTTGTTTTTAGAAGTCAAATACAAGCAAAAGTAAAGGGAGTAAAGGTTTACAGTATAACTCAATCTATTTTAAAAGGATTATCAGTTTTAGTTCCACCAAAAAGCGAACAATTAGAAATAGTAAATCATTTAGATAATTCTACAAAAAAAATTGACATAGCCATTTCCCTAAAAAAGCAAGAGATTGAGAAGTTGAAGGAGTATAAAATGAGTTTGATAGATGAGGTTGTAACTGGGAAAGTAAAAGTTAGTTAAGAAAAATAAAAACATATGAGTCAATTGTTATATAGTGTTGAAGAAGTGTTTTCAGATGATGGTTATTTAAAAGAGCAATCTAAAGAATTCTTTAACATACCATTGTATCAAAGAGGTTATAAATGGGAATCCAAGCATGTAATAAAATTATTGAATGATATTTATAATTTTGAACATGCCGACACCAAATTCTATTGTTTGCAAAACATAACAATTGTTCAAAAAGACAATTACTTTAATGTTATAGATGGTCAACAAAGACTTACAACATTAACTATTTTACTGGCTTATTTGAATCAAAAAACATTAGTATACAACAAAGTTAGATTTCCTAATAACTCTATTAGAGAAGAAACTAATAAATTTCTTAATGAAATAATTACCAATAATGAAGCTATATTTCCTGACCATAGTTGGGATTTTTTTAGTGAAAGCAATCCTAATTATGACCATCAAGACATTTACCACATATATAATGTATATGAAACAATAGAAATTTGGTTTAGCGCTAAAATAAATGAAACCCCTTCGTTTGACAAAGAACTTTATAAAACCAAACTTTTAAAACATGTAAAAGTTATCATCAATAAAATTGACGATGCAAATACAAGCGAAGAAAAAATATTTGGAAACCTAAATTCAAAAAGAATTGCATTAGATGGCGCTGATTTAATTCGAGCAATTTTAATAACTAGAGTAGCGCAAGAAGAAGGAAAAAGAGAAGCAGACATTAAAAATATTGTTCGAGTAAATGAAAGAAGAGTAAAAATTGGATGGGAATTAGACCAAATAAATAATTGGTGGAGTCAAGATAATATTAAGAATTATTTTTCAAAATTTGTAAATATTCGCTCTGAAGAAATTGGTGTTGGTAACAAATTATTTAATGATGAAAAATATCCAATCAATGTATTATACCTGCTTTTTGCAGAGAAAAAGAAGGAAAAAAAGCTAACGTTAGAGTTAATCGAACAAAACAATAATAATGCTTTAGGTTTATATAAAGAATTAATAAAACTTAATAGCACATTACAAGATTGGTTTCAAGATAGAGAAATATATCATTTTCTTGGTTATATTTTTAATCAAAGACAAAAGAGGGAGATTAATTTTGCTGTAATTTGGGAATATTGGGAATCATCAGAAACTAGAAATGAATTTTGTAATAAGCTAAAAAACATAATAAAAAGTTCATTATTAGTCGAAGATGATTTAATTGATTTTGAAAATAGTGATATAAATTGGTATCATAAAGAATCAGGAAAACTAGTTTCTGCATTAATTGTCATGGATATTATTCATTGCCTTAAAGAAAACCAGCCATTTTTACCTCCAAAGGCTTTCACTAAATCAAGCAATGATATAGAACATATCTTTCCACAAAACCCTGAGAAAATAAAAGAACGAAAAGACTACGTTGCATTTTTAAATAAAAACATTGTAAAAGATGGAAAACAGTTTGATTTAGATGAATTTGAAACTAAAAAAGAGAATGTGGATTATATAAATGATATGAATCAATTTATAGATAACCATATTGGTTCAATAAAGATAAATTCAATAGGGAATTTAGTTTTACTATATTCTTCTTTAAACAGGAGTATTAGCAATTCATTGTACTCAAAAAAACGTTCAAGGATTATTGAATTTTTTAATAATGGAAACTTTATTCAGCCACATACTTTTAAAGTATTTGTGAGATATTTCAATGATTTAAAAAACAACAATAACGATTATGAACATTGGACTAATGAAGATATAAAAGCAAATGCAAGTAGAATTTCATTAGAACTTAAAAACTTCTTAAACAATTAAAATTATGAGTCAAAAGAAATCAATGGAAGAAGTTTCTATCAAAGAGCTTATTAAAGACTATAACTTAATTGTTCCTGAAATACAAAGAGAGTACGTTTGGGGTTTGAATTTTCAGAATATACTTGATACCTTTTTTATAGATATTAAAGAAGGATTTAATAAAAACCATGAAATCAGCAAACAATCAAAAAATAAAATTGATTTGTTAAACGAATTATTGAATCAAGCTGATAACACTGCTAAAGATTCAATAAAATCTATGATGCTAAATTTAGGAATTAGTTCAAACGCAATAAATATTGGTTTTTTATATTCATATAGACCCGATTATTATGTATATAATGATATTAACAAAGATGTTTATTTAATAGATGGACAACAAAGATTTACAACTTTATTTCTTTTACTTTTTTATTTGTCTATCAAGGAAAACAGAAAAATAGAATTTGAAGAATTATTCAGATTTAATAAAAATCTTGAGCATATTGCCTTTGATTATAGAGTTAGAACACTTACTCATAATTTTTTTATTGACGTAATAAGTAATGTAAATACACTATCCGATCTAATAAATATTTCATCTAAAAACTGGTTTTTATCAAATTATAAAAATGATGTCACAATCAAATCAATTGTTGGTTCAGAAGAATTTGCTGGAACATTTATTAAAATTCACGAATACTTTAAAGATGAACCAAATAATTATTTTGACTACATACAAAATCATATAAAATTTTGGCATTTTAAAACAGAAGAAACTTCTCAAGGAGAAGAATTATACATTACGATGAACTCTAGAGGTCAGCAATTAGCAGATAATGAAAACATTAGAGCTAAATTATTTGAATCAAATGATGTTAAGATAAACCAATTAGAATGGAGTAAAAAATGGGAAGAATGGCAAGATTTCTTTTGGAAAAAAAGAAACAAAAAATTCAATAAAAATTCAGCTGACAAAGGTTTTAATGAATTTTTAAGATGGGTTGTTATTATCGAAATGATAAAAGATGGTAAAAATTTAGATTCAATTAACGGAAAGAATTCGGAGTTAAAACAAATAATAAAATCTGATAGTGATATCAAACTTCCGATTAAATATTTGAATATTGAAGTAATCGAAAAATATTTTAATTCTTTAAAATACTTATATGAAGATTTTTTAAATCATATAGATGAGTTAAAACAAAATTATAATTTATACAAAAGATTTGACTTATTGAATTTAGATTGGTTGTCACCAAGAGACAATTACATTAATCAAAATCAATTATTTAGGATCTTACCAATTTTACATTACACAAATAATCATATTGCATATATTAAAAATGGTGATGTATTAAATTTATTTAGAGTAATCCGTTTTTTTTACAATTTAAGGCAAGACGCAACTGTAGGTAAAACTCCTGATGTTCAGTTATTAAATGCTATTGATTTGATTTCAATTATGAATGATAATCAAGATATTATAAGTATTTTAGATTTAAAAGGAATCTCAATTTCTTTATTAAATGACGAAGAAAATTTAAAATTTCAGTTACTTAAAACTGCAGAAAACAGGATTGAACTTGAAAATTTATTTTGGGTATGTGAAGATTTTAAAGAAACCGAAGGTAGAATATCTCATCTTATAAACTTAACTAACAAAATTGTAATTGAACAAAATAAAAAGTTTTCGCATAACATATTTAGAAAAGTTGCACATCATTATAAAGAATTATTGAATAATCAAAACACAATTTGGGGTAATTTTTTAAATACGGATATTTATTATAAAGAGAATGATAGAATTTTAGTTTCTTACCAATGGTTTAGAAAGGAAGGATTTTTAAATTATGTTTATGATAGGATTTTAAATCCGGATAATGACCTTGATATGTTCTTTGTAAACAAACAAAGGTCATTTATTAAAAATTATGAAAGTGAAAATGATATTGCATCCGAAGCATCTTCAAAAAAACAATTATATATTTATTATATTTTAAATACTAGACTTGAAGGAGAATGGAATTGGAATAATAATTGGAATTTTGGAATATTTAACAATAATCCCAATAGTGGCGTTTTTTCACTTTTTAATGACAATCAAATATTTCAAAAATACAATCAACAATGGAGATATAACTTTGGCTATAATAATTATCATGGGATATGGACTCAACATAATTATAAATCCATTAAAAAAAACCTAGCCAATTTATTACATTGGTCAAAAGAATAATATTATGCAATCACAAACCAATGAAGTCGCACTAGAATCAACCATAGAAAAAAAACTTACTGGTTCTTGTCTAGAAGATCTAAAGCAAGAAGGACATATTCAAGAACGAGAAGAATTATACCGTTCAGGAAATGGCTATTACATTGGTTATTCGAACGACTTCAATGCCAAATATGCCATTGATGAAGTTCGTTTTTGGCACTTTCTGGAAAACACCCAAAAGGATGAATTAAGCAAAATCCAAAAACAAAACGATTGGAAGTTAAAGATACTGGATCGTTTGGATAGAATGATTAAGAAATATGGCGTACTTCGTTTGTTGCGTAAAGGTTTGGAAGTGGATGATGCACATTTTACGTTGTTTTATGTGTTGCCGTTGGCAAGCAGTAGCCAATCGGTAAAAGAGAATTTTGAGAAAAACGAATTTAGCGTAACAAGACAAATCAGATACTCGTTAACCAATCCAAGAGAGGAAATAGACATGGTAATGTTTATCAATGGTCTGCCTTTCTCCACTATGGAGCTCAAAAACCATTGGACAGGACAAAATGCCAAAGTACACGGGCAAAATCAATATAAATTCAAAAGAGATATAACGCAACCATTGTTAAACTTTGGCCGTTGCGTGGTTCACTTTGCCGTGGATACCGACGAAGTGTATATGACCACAAAATTAGATAGTAGCAATACGTTCTTTCTACCTTTTAATTTAGGACACAATCATGGCAAAGGCAATCCTCCTAATCCATTTGGCCATAAAACTTCCTATCTATGGGATGAAGTATTAACCCGTGAAAGCGTGGCGAATATCATTCAGCACTTTGTCCGTTTTGACGGCTCAGAAAAAGACGGATTGATTAAACGAAACTTATTCTTCCCGCGATATCATCAAATGAATGTGGTTCGAAAAATCATCGCTGACGCAAGTATAAAAGGTGTCGGTCAGAACTATTTAATACAACATTCAGCTGGTTCCGGAAAATCGAATTCGATTACGTGGGTAGCGTATCAATTGATTGAAACCTATCCTGAAAGCGATGCCATTCCGGGAAGCAAAGGTATTTCTAACCCTTTATTTGATTCAGTAATTGTGGTTACAGACAGACGATTATTGGATAAACAACTACGAGAAAACATTAAAGAATTCTCAGAAGTAAAAAATATAGTGGCTCCCGCATATTCTTCCAAAGAACTGAAAGAAAGCCTGGAAAGCGGTAAACGTATTATCATTACCACCATTCAAAAATTTCCTTTTATTATTGATGGAATTGCCGATTTGAGCGATAAACGTTTTGCTGTCATTATTGATGAAGCTCACAGCAGTCAAAGTGGTTCGGCATCTGACAATATGAATAGAGCCATGGGAAAAGTGAATACTGAAACCGAGGAAGAAATTGACCCACAGGATAAAATCTTAGAAGCCATGCGTTCGAGAAAGATGCGTGGCAATGCATCTTATTTGGCTTTTACGGCTACACCAAAAAATAATACGCTAGAAAAGTTTGGTGTTCCGCAGGAAGATGCTTCTTTTAAGCCCTTTCATTTGTATTCCATGAAGCAAGCCATAGAAGAAGGTTTTATTTTGGATGTACTGGCGAATTATACAACTTATAAGAGTTATTACGAAATAGAAAAATCAATAGAAGATAATCCTTTATTTGATACGACAAAAGCTCAGAAAAAATTAAGAGCTTATGTAGAACGTGATAAACAAACGATAGCGACCAAGGCCGAAATCATGTTTGATCACTTCATCAGTAATATTGTCAACAAAAAGAAACTGAAAGGTAAAGCCAAAGCTATGGTGGTTACACAAAGTATTGAATCAGCTATTAAATATT
Source organism: Flavobacterium sp. W22_SRS_FK3 (assembly GCF_052113665.1). NCBI lineage: Bacteria > Pseudomonadati > Bacteroidota > Flavobacteriia > Flavobacteriales > Flavobacteriaceae > Flavobacterium > Flavobacterium sp. W22_SRS_FK3. Next base: position 194,926 of record NZ_JBGQOF010000004.1, read on the forward strand.
ACTTTGCGCTTAAAAACATATTGAAAGACAAAGGGAATCCGTTTCAGATTACCATAGCTTTTTCGGGCAAAAAAACTATTGATGGCATCGAGTATACGGAAGATAGTTTAAATGATTTTCCACCCCATTTAGATACTGCAAAACCATCAGATCCAGGTTATATAAGCGATAAGATTGCAAGATATTTTAACATGGATGAGTATAAAATTCTTGTTGTGGCTAATAAATATTTAACAGGTTTTGATCAACCTAAGTTAACAGCCATGTATGTTGACAAAAAACTGCAAGGTGTTTTGGCTGTTCAGGCATTATCACGATTGAACAGATCCGCCGACAAATTGGGTAAAAAAACAGAAGATTTGTTTGTTTTGGATTTCTTTAATTCTGTAGACGAAATTAAAGAATCGTTTGATCCATTTTATACTGCTACTTCTTTAAACAGTGCTACCGATGTGAATGTACTGCATGAGATAAAAGGAGTATTGGATGAAGTTGGGGTTTATGAGTGGTATGAAGTTGAAGATTTTGTAACAAAATATTTCAATAAAGTAGATGCTCAGGAATTGAGTGCAATAATTGATATTTCTTCTGATAGGTTCAATTTTCAACTGGAATTAGAAGATAGCGAAAAGGCCGACTTTAAAATCAAGGCCAAACAGTTTGTAAAAATTTATGGTCAAATGGCTTCTATTCTTCCTTATGAAGTTTTGAATTGGGAGAAATTATTTTGGTTCTTAAAGTTTTTAATTCCAAAATTAGTTGTCACAGATAGTTCTGTGGATGCGTTAGACGAGTTGCTAAATTCAGTTGACTTATCCACTTATGGATTGGAACGGGTTAAACTAAATGAGTCCATCATTTTAGATGCAAACGAAACGGAACTCGATCCGCAAAACCCAAATCCGAGAGGGGCTCATAGTGATGGTGAAGAAATTGATCCATTAGATTTAATTATCAATAGCTTCAATGAAAAATGGTTTCAAGGTTGGGAAGCTACACCTGAAGACCAAAGGATAAAATTTGTAACTCTTGGAAAATACATTCAGGCACATCCAGATTATCAAACAAAAGTTGCCGATAATGGTGATGTAACCAATAGAGATTTAGCCTTTCGAAAAATTCTCGATGAAGTAATGTCTAAACAAAGAAAAACCGAATTAGACTTGTACCGCTTATATGCAAAGGATGATGCTTTTCATCAAGCATTTTTGGATACTATGAAACGAATGGTCGGAGCAAATTTGTGATATGTCAAGTTCGATTCTTAAACAGTAATATTTTTAATAACAAATTATGAATTTATACCAATCCAAAAACACAAGAACTTTATCTTTATTAAAAGAAAAACCTTTTAAATTGGAGAAAGAAATTCAAACCTTATTTGAAAAGAATCTTACTGAATTAATGAGTTTAGAAATGGTGAATTCAGAATTTGTGATAAAAGGAAAACGTATAGATACTTTAGGCTATGACCCGCAATCCAAAGCATTTGTCATCATAGAATATAAACGAGATAAAAACGTAAGCGTAGTGGATCAGGGTTTTACTTATTTAAGTTTAATGCTGGAAAATAAAGCAGATTTCATATTAACTTATAATGAAACTTTAAAAAAATCGATACATAGTTCTTCGGTAGATTGGTCACAAACAAGAGTTGTTTTTGTTTCTCCCAGTTTTACCGAAAACCAACGGTTGGCGACGAACTTCAAAGATATTGCCATTGAATTATGGGAAGTTAAACGCTATGAAAATGATTTAATTAGTATCAACCCGATCAAGAAAACGAAATCAGCAGAGAGTATTAAACCATTAACAAACCAAAATAGTTTAATAAAGTCAGTCACTGACGAAATCAAAGTTTATACAGAAGAAGATCATTTAAAAGGTTCTTCGGAGGAAATTATAGAATTGTATGAATTGTTCAAAAATGCCATTTTAAACCTTACAGATGATGTTGAGATTGTACCTAAAAAACTATATGTTGCTTTCAAAAAAAATAAAAATATCGCCGATATTGTTATCCTTAAAAAAGGAATTAAAATCTTTATCAACCTAAAAAAAGGCCAATTAGACGATCCTAAAGGGCTAATGAAAGATGTTTCAGAAACAGGTCATTGGGGAAATGGTGATTATGAAACTATTGCAACAAATACCGCAAATATTGAGTATATTATGAGTCTGATTAAACAAGCAATCCTATAAATATTGATCACCTGCCTTCTAAGCAGGCGGAAGTCCAAATGTTTGGCGGTTACAAACTATGTTACTCTCAACAATGTTAAACTGTATTCAGTCCGCTTAAAATTATGTTATCACTAATAAATCCATTGCGATAGATATTCACATACTGATTTACTACGACAAAAAACTATTGATGGAAATTTTATTTCAGTATATTTATAACATGAACCTCCACAGCATCATAGCAATAATCGCTTCCTTAATATGATCATGAATTCAGAGGTGGAGAAATAAAATTATTTTATAGATTAACTGATTTGGGTGAACGTGTTCGTCTATATTATGATGAGCTTTTCCGGAAAACAAATAGAAACATCTACTTTAACCCCTTAAGCAAAATCGTTAAAATATTTCTAACTGGAGCTTTTTTTTTAGATAAAATCCTTATTCATTCAAAAGCTCATTTTTATCCTGACTTCCCTAACATTAAACCTTTTTATCATTACACTAAATATTTATTTTTTTTAAATCATCATGAAAATGGTTCGAGAAGTGTCGCGTTAGGGCTAAATCAAACGGCTTTTTATTCTTCTTAATATCTTATTTAATTTCGTCACAAAGTTCGAGAATCTCCTGCGGGCGCTTGCAAAAAATCCCCCCATAAATGCAGGAAAAAATTCCTGCTTTATTGCGTTGCTTTTTGCGCTTGCTAGGCGATTCCCGGAAATGTTCCATAATTAATTTAAAATATAGAAATTATGGAAACTTTAAATCAAAACTGGCAGAATGTATCTGAAATTGAACTGACTTATAAAACAAAAGTAAAAAACTCTGAAAGACCACAAATCAAATCTTCAAAAGATGCATATAAACTTGTTCTTTCAGCTTGGGATCATAATAAAATAGAATTCTTCGAGCAGTTCAAAGTATTACTTTTGAATCAAGCTCACAAGGCACTTGGAATTTACGAAATCTCTTCCGGAGGAATTGCCGGAACTGTTGTAGATATTAGATTAATATTCTCGTCAGCTCTTAAGGCAAATGCTACATCTTTAATGATGATTCACAATCATCCTTCAGGAAACCTCATAGCTTCTGAAGCCGATAAACAGATAACCCGAAAAGTAAAAGAAGCCGGAAGACTTCTTGATATAACATTATTGGATTCATTGATTATAACTGCCGAATCTTATTATTCCTTTGCTGATGAAGGCGCTTTATAGGCGCCATTATAAACAATAATGATTAAATTCAAACCATTGTTAATATCTCTAAAAAGGTACTCACGTAATTAAGGAGTTTTCAAAATATATTTTAAGACGCAAGCGTAATAATCTGCAATAAAATCAATAAAATGGTTAGATATTTTAATGCTTCCTACTCGGCGAAAGTAAAAGCCTTATAATTATTGATTCTCAGGCTATCTTTCGGTTCGGATAAATCTTGTATGATTAAAAAAAAAGTCCATTAGAGTTTGTAAGGAAAAATTGGTCGATTCCAGGCGACTACACAAAAAAGCCTGTAAACTTAATGTTTACAGGCTTTTTTGTTTCTTAGTTACCATTTTTATTGTTAATAATTAAGTTTTCTCTTAAAATAACACCCCTTCAAAAATATTTTCTCCATCTATAATTTCTCGAACTTCCAAAATACTATTAAGCTTAAAATTACGGTATTTTCCTTTTCTAAGTAAGCAGTTAGCATTGAGCATTATTTCAACATTCTCATCATTAAATATTGCTTTAGGTAAAGTATTATTAGGAATTGATCCGTCATTTGAATGAATAAATACTTTACCATCTTCCATATAACCATAACTAACAAATGAAGGCTCTTCTTCGGGATTCCAACTTTCTAAACTTCTATATGTTTCAACAAACTCATTAAAATCTTTTATGTAAATAAATAAATCTGCAATTTTTATTATTCGTCTAGTAATTTTATCATATGTATCTTTATATACAATAGAATAATATTCGCCAAACTTAAATTTACAATCTGATACTTTTGTTTTGTATCCTCTATCGTAATTAGGATATTTTTTTCCAAAAATATCTTTTTCTGAAATTTCGGCAAAAGGGCGGTCAATAGTAATTATAGATTTATTATAAGTCATATAATCAAAATAATTCATTTGATAGAAGTAATGCTTGTATACTATAGCCTCTGAGTGCCCTATCGTATCAGTGACATATTTACCATTTACACTTCCTTCTAATTCAAATGAATTACTAATTGGCAAAATAAAAAATTTATTTTCTTCAATTGAGTCACTGATGTCAGATAATAAATCTTTCTCTAAAAGCAATTCTTGCGTCTCCCTAACTGAATATAAAATCTCATACTCAAAAAAAGATTCAGAGAAAGTTTTAGAACTTGAATTGTACCATTTACATTTTAATTCAATTAATGGCAATCCCGATTTTTCACAAAATTTATTTTTATCATCTGAAAATTTATATCCAATAATTGTCATTAAAGGTGGTAAAAATTCTAAATGATTGTTCTCTACCAGATCGCCATTTTCTTTTGTGCGATTAACTCTTTTCTTAAACAACTCGACATCAACACTTTTTAGAACCACTTTTTTATATAAGTAAGAATCTTTAATAAGATTTTCATAATTTTTAATTGAGGGTTCCTTTCCTAGTTTATCTAACTCTTTTTTAAAATTAAATTCGTTTAGAATTTTATGTTCCGAAACGGAAAATTCGATTTTATTAACCAGATTACTATTTATCCAATTGTCGGTAAATTTTCCGTCTCTTGAATTATAATAAATATAGTGTAATTGTTGCCCAATATCTTTCCCCGTTTGTTTATCAAATACCTTATCTTTTATTTCCTTTACAATTAATATAGGGGACGAATATTCAGAATAAGCTGCGATTTTAATATTAGTGAGTTTGTGTAAAAATGGATGCGTTTTAAAGACGATTAATTCTCCTGGTTTAAATTCAGACATAGTTTCTTTTTATAGTTAAGATGTCGAATATATGAATTATAATGTTAAATTTGAAAAGAATCTGCGTGATGAGTTCAATTACAGCTGTGTGGATCAGATAACAGGATTTATTCTGTTATACTCAAATATATAAAGATATTTGAGGGAAGAAGATTTATAAATTTTCGAGCTGTTTAGTGATAAACCCGCTCCTAATAGAAGGATAAGACCATCAATAAATATGCCAAATACATCATGCGTTATGCAGGATTTCAGTAAAGGTAATAATAATACAGTTGAGTTCATAATTCTTTTATATTTATTCGCAAAACCAATGACTCAGTAAATGGGTACCGGTCCAACTCATAAAATGAGGTATGTAATTTTTAACGCTATTGCTGACCGCAGATTCTTTATTTATTTTTATATGAACAAACCTAGTTGGCTTAAAGAAAAAGGATATATACATTTATCACCTTCCCTTGAATTAGGCAGTGAGTGGCGTAAAATTGAAAAAAAAATTACTAACAAAAATTATATTGCCCAATACGCCTTTTATCCTTTAATACATACAATACTCTCAGAAAGAAAGTTTAAAAAAGGAAATTCTGAAAAATTCACAACAGACAAAAGAAAACACACACACTACCGATTAAAAAGTTCACATCCAAAACAAAATTCAAAAAAAAGACCTTTGCACTATGCTAGCCATATGGATGCTTTGGTTTACGGATATTATGCCAGCATATTAAGAGATAAATACGAAAATCTTTTAAGAAAAGAACCATTACAAGATCAAGCTGTAATTGCCTATAGAAAAATTGAAACATCTCAAGGATCAGGAATAGGAAAATCTAATATTCACTTTGCAAAAGAATGTTTTGATGAGATCAAAAACAGAACACAGAGTTGCACTGAAATATCCGTTTTAGCAATTGACTTAAAAAGTTTTTTTTCAACTTTAGATCATAAAATTTTAAAAGAACAATGGAAGAATATTTTAGATGAGCCTGACAAATTACCTAATGATCATTATAATGTTTTTAAAGCCTGTACAAATTTTAAATATGTATTACTGGATGATTTACGAATTAGGAAAAATAAAAATGGCAAAAAAGCGCCCTATAATGAAAGCAAATTAGCTAAAATTAGAAAAACAAAAGGATTTAGGTGCTTTTTTGACTCCAATGAAGATTTTAGAGAATATGTAAAAGCTGGAAAACTACCTATTTATTCAAATTCATTCTTGAAAAAGTTAGAAAATGGAAAAATAGTAAAAAACGGAATACCGCAAGGATTGCCTATTAGTGCGGTTTTAGCTAATCTATATCTTTATAATTTTGATTTAGAAATTGTTAACCGATGGGTAAAAGCTCATAATGTTTACTACAGAAGATATTCAGACGATATATTTATAGTTTGCGAAAAGATTTACTGTGACAAAATTGAAAAAGATATTAAAGAATTAATTGAAAAGTATGAAATAACAATCAGTACTGATAAAACAGAAAAATTTATTTTTAAGAATGTTCCACATCTCAAAGATGGTACAAGATTGGAATGTTTTAGAATAATTAACGAAGAAAAAGAAGTTTCATCATCAATGTCATACTTAGGTTTTGAGTTTCGCGGTTATAATACCGCTATAAAATCTACTAATCTTTCGAAATATTATAGAAAAATCATTTCTACAGTTAAAAGAAAAGGAAAAAGAACTCTAAAACTGATTGAGAAAAACCCCAATACAAAGAAAGCAATATTTAAAAACCAAGTTAAAAAAATATACAATTTGCCTATAAAATTCAAAGATGGAGATTTAACGGAAAAAAAAATACAGAAAAAAATGAGATACAGACTTGTTTTAAATGATAGAGGATTTTATGAATTTAAATTCAGTGAAAGAAAAAACAAAAAACAATCTAATTATCATAGTTACATTAAACGATGTTGTGATGAATTTCAAACTGACTCTTTCCAAAAGCAGATAAAAAAGAGTAAACATGTTGCATATTCTGCAATTAACAAATATCTAACTGAGAAATAAAAAAAGAAGATTTAATTAATTGGAAATCTATTTTGATATAAATCTTTAACATGTACATGCTATGATGCTTCCCGCTACTACAAATCAAGGCTACTACGAAGCTATTTATAAGTTATTATATATATTATTTTAAGAACAACACAACATTAATAAAGGTATTTACTTATTAGCGAAAATAGGACTCTAACCTTTTTAATATAATCGAAAAAATCTGTGCTAGGACAACAAAACTAATCAGGAAAATTGTTCTGAAACATTATAATCTGAATGAGTAACAGGTTTTATTTTAAGGTACTAAAAAACGTCAGAATAGGTATTAAGTGTTAGATTCCATGCCCTGACACTCCACACAAAGACAAACAAAGCCATTGGAATCCAATGGCTTTGTTTTTTCCTTAATATAATTCACAAATCGCTTAGCTTAATTTTTTACTTATTAAGAAAAAATAAATTTCAATTTGCAAAAAAAGCCAATAATATTGTTCTTTTTGTGTAGTATTGTAAATCTTTACATTTAATTAAGTAGAGCATATACATCTATCAAGAGGCAGATATAGACTATAAAGTTACAGGTATACATAAGTTGTGAGTAATTATAACCACGATAGCATGAAAAAATCAGCATTAGTCATTGGAATTAATCAATATCAAACTTTGGAGCATTTGGAAAAATGTGAGAATGATGCGACTGATATTTCTAATTTTCTAATTAAATGCAATTTTGAAGTTAAGTTACTTTTAAATCCGAATCAACGAGAGATAATTAGTGCTCTTGCACAATACAAAAAAGAAGTAACAGAAGATTCAATATCAATTATCTATTTTTCTGGACATGGAATTCAAATTGAAAATAGTAATTTTATAGTTCCTGCAGACGCCAACATAACAATTACAGAAGAAATACCATATTTTTGTGTAAACGCCTCGGATTTATTACTTGACATAAATATTCAGTCTAAAATAATGCATCTTATAATTTTAGACGCATGTCGGAATAATCCATTTAAATCAGGAAACAAAAGCCTTAGTGCAGGTCTTGCTAGAATGATTGCACCAATGGGAACTTTGATTGCTTTCTCAACAAGCCCAAATATGACATCAGTTGAGCGCAAAAACGAACACAACGGTATTTATACAAAACACTTATTAAACAATCTTAAAGTACCAAACATATCAATTGAAAGGATGTTTAAGAATACCCGAACTGATGTATTAAATGATACTAGTGGCAAACAAATTCCTTGGGAAGAATCTTCACTACATGGTGAGGATTATATTTTTGTAAAAGAATCTACAGCCTTGAAAATGTACTTAAAAAAGGAATTAATTTTTGCTCAAAATGAATTAATGCAAAATGAAATTGAGTTTAATATTATTACGGAGAATAATCTCGACACTTTAAAATTACCTTTTTCCAAAGCAACCAAACTATTCTTGACTCAATTTGAAGAGTACAAAGAAACAATTAGTCCTAGAGATGCATTTACAGTTTTATTCAATTTACAAAAACTCATCTATGCAACTTATCTTTTTAGTTCACATACACGTTTAATTAACTTTAGAGAAATTGACCGAGAAATAATACATCAATCTCCAAATCTTCCAAAAGATGAAATAATGGAATACCAAAAAATCCTATTGACAATGGAACATTATAGTTCAATTTTTGGACATAACGATAAGTTTGGAAATTTAAAATCCATTAAAAGAACAATAAAAAAAAATACTTGGATAGGATTTAAGTTGGATAACGAAATTTTGAAGAACCAACATTTCATTATGGATGATTTTACATTTCTAAAGGAAAATATTGAGCCAATGAATGAAATAATTAACTGCGATTTGTTGATTGAAGTTTTAGAAGAATTTTTCAATAAATAACTATTAACGACAGCTACAACGGATTTGGGTATTTGGCTTATCGAAAGTTGATTTTTTATTTAGGAATATTTGCGATTTTTCATTTCATAAAGAAATTCTATCTTAGCAGAGATAACTCGTTTCGCTTTGACCTGCGACTGAAGTTACACGCGAAACTTTATGTGATATTTTTATGACCGAATACTTCAAAGCAAATCCAGATAATATTTTAATACATTTCACTGATACAAATGAAAAACTAATTTCAATTATTGAGAATTGTCATTTTAGATTAAAATATTGTAAAGAAGAATTTACCATAACAAATGATAAAATGATTTCAAAAAATGTTCATCCAATGGTTAGTTTTAGCGAACAGAATATTCTAGAGCTTCATACAAAAGAAATCACATATGGAAAATTTGGAATAGCATTGACTTCCGATTGGATTATTGAAAATAATATTCAGCCTGTAATGTATGTTGAAAAAAATTCGCAAGTGGCTAATTCATTAGCATTTTTAATAAAACATCGACGCACATTACCTAAAGGAAATAAACTGCGACTACCAATAATGACAATTAGGGGATTTATAAAAAACACAGTTGGTTATAATAGCTATTTCAAAAAACATAATTTCGTTTTCAAAACAGAAAATGAATGGAGATATTTTCCAACAAAAAAGCAAATTGGAAATGGTTATATTTCTGAAAATAGAAATACATTCTATAAAGATCCAGACACATACAATAATAGATTACTCGATTATCCGCTAAAATTTACACATAATAAAATCATCAAAATATTTTATGACTCTCAAGAAAACCTTCGAGAGCTTAAAATTAAATTCCCAGAACTTATAAATTTATTCGAGAAATCAGCTTGGAAATAGAAAAATCACATAACAGTGTATAAACGCAATCGTGGAGATTTAGTTAACTTGGCATTTCATTTTCATGAAGAATTTCTATTTTAAAAGAGAGAACACAGTATGCTTTGATCCACCTCTACCAGTTAATAGTGAAACGTTTATGTCCTGCTTTTTTAGAATATACTTTTTTTTACTTTTGCTAAAAACGTTAAAATTGGTATTAAGTGTTCGATTCCAATCCCTGACAGCCCACACAAAGACAAACAACGCCATTGGATTCCAATGGCGTTGTTTTTTATACTTCACAAATTGCTTGCCTTAATTTTTTTATGGATCAATCTCAAAATCTGAAGAGAAATTTTATATCTCGTTCGTCCGGAACTCTTTATAAAATCCCGAAGGAATGATTTATTGCAGCGAAAGATTTTAATCCCATCATTTAAAATAAAATACTAAATGATTTTCTTTATTCCTGGAATTAATAAAATAAGTGATCCCAGTACAAAACTACTTAGCACTATTAATGGAGCAATAGCTAGAAGTTTTATTGCAGGATCAATAGACCAGCTTCTTACCGCTAATGTAAGTACTACAATTACAAACGGATGAAAAATGTAAACAGCAAAACTACAGCGTGATACTTTAGTAAGTAGTTTTGAATAAATATTCCAGTTTCTTTTTCCTTTAATTAATAATGCTGTTATTATCGATATACCGATCCATTGTTCCCAAACTGCATATAATAATGCCTGCCAATGAAGACCTCCGGAAAACCAAGAAGAGGGTGTGTTTAGCTTGAAACTAATGACAAAAAATAATGGAAAAAACAATAAACATAACATTGCCGATCTTTTCAGCTGTCTGCCTGTTTTTTCTGAAAGTTGATCGAACCAATTGTTTTTTGAAGCCAGTAATCCGATAATGAATAGTGCAATATATTGTGAAAAATGCCCAAGCTGAAATCCAACTGGTTCAAGAACCCATCCAACAGGAAATATAATTCTAACCAAGAAACTAATAATTCCTAATGCTAATGCAAATAATAATATGGCACGCGTGTTAGGTGCTGCCACAGGTTTGTCGAAGTTAATTTTGAATATTTTTTTTACTGCTGCATAAAGTAATGTAAAAAGCAAAAGTGCCGCCACAAACCATGTAACTCCTAAGTCAATCCAACTATCGTAACCGCTTAGATATTCAAAATAAGTGATATGATTTTTTGTAAAATAATAGACCAGATAACACATGAATGGTGTAAGGATAAAAGAATAGAATACTATAGGAATTCCTAATCTCGTTAATCGGTCTTTAATAAATTTTGAAGCTCCTTTTCTAGAATACGAAGAACCGGTAAAATAGGCTGCCAATAGAAAAAAATACCCCATAAAAAAAGACTGATTGATACTAACGAACATTGTCATAACAGCACGTGCACCTAAAAAGCTGCTTGGTTCATTATAATACCAGCCTCCCGAAGAACTGTAAGCAATTAAAGTGTGATGAAGTACCACTAAAATTGTCAGTAAAACTTTGATATTATCTATATATAATAATTTGTTTAAAGAGCCAGAATCTTCATTTGAAACAGCTGTTGCAGTTGGCATAATAAATAGGTTTTGCGTTATTTATGGCAAACGTACAACAAGAAAATACAGCCAGAGCAAGGGTTGTTACTAGCAACTAGCTTTTGTGATAAGCAACAAGCTTAGGCAATGTTTTTATTTTGAAGCTGCTGATAACAGCTATTAAAGTTATCGATTTGCTTTCTTGAAACAGGTATTTTTATGTCTGTTTCTTTAAATGATAATACATAACCCTGGGAGTTTCCAGCTACTTGTTTGATCTTATACATATTTACTAAATAGGTTCTGTGACATCTAAATAAGTGCGGGTAATCTGTTATTTGAGTTTCAAATTGAGTTAAAGAAATTCTTTTTACTTCTGTAGTCATTTGATGGCCATTCGATTTTGTTAACTCAATGTAATTGCCATCTGCTTTTGCAAAGAGTAATTGGTCCATATCCAGTAAAAAATCATCTTGTTTTACCTGTGTGGTGATAAAAATATTAGATTTTAAAACTGTTTTTTCGGGTTTAACTGTCAGCGGGGTAAATTGCAGAACAAATGGCGATCCTTTTTTTGACTCAAAATAGAAAGTTGATAATCGTAGAAAAAAATAGAAAAATATACCCGCAACAAAACAATTTCTGATTTCTTCAAAGAAATAATTCCATGACCAGTTGTTTGGATTGTTATAAAGTAAATCTCGCATCAAGAAACTTGCTGTACCAATTAAAACTAATAGCGCTCCAATTTGAATGAATTCTTCAAGCAAAGTCCATTTAGTTTGATTCTTCGTTTTTCTGAAATAATTCAATACTCCAAAATAAACAAATAAAATTATTGCCGGAGCTAAAGCATGTAAAAAACAAATAAAGAAATAATGCATTTTCAGTTCCGGATCATAAACTCCAAATGGTTTAAACATTAAAAGAAAAAGTAGAATGATAAGAAATACAACAATAGAGCTTTTGATAAGACTTTCAAACTTATATCGTTGAGGATATTCAATTTCATTCCTCAAATGTTCTGTATTGATGTAGAATCGCATATTAAAAATTTATTTTGGGAATAAAAATACAAAAAATAGAAAGCGTATAGCTTTTGGAACTATTTAGATTTGATAATATCTAAAAAAAGCAAAACACTTTGAAAAGTACTTTTATTTTTTTTTGACTTAAATGGAATATTAACTTTGAATAAAACTATTTTAAGTTATCAAAAAATGTCAAAACTGAGATCAGGTGTTCGATTGTATTCCCTGACAGTCCACACAAAGACAAATAACGCCATTGGAATCCAATGGCGTTATTTTTTTTATGATTTAGATTATTTTAGAGTTTCAAAAAAAGGGATCAAGACGAAAACCTGGGATCAAGACGAAAACCTGTTGAGCAGAAAAAATTTTATTCTTTCATAATTTTGTATTGATAAATTGTGCTTTCATATTTTAATTTTTACCAACTAATTATATCATCTATTACTTCCGAATCGCAAAGTTTTTTATAAATATTAACAAAAAAATATTGTTCGATCCATTTCTTCCGATTATTATTTTTTATAGAATTTATAAATGAATTAATATCAGCAGAATAATTTTTCCTGCTTCATAGTTTTGGTCTCTAATAAAGTATGCTGTGTTTTCCAAATTATTAGTTTGATCAACAATTGCATAACCACAATTACATTCTAGTTTACTCAACTTTTTGTTCCATAGTTTAAACAGGTAGTTTATTTTACTCAAATAAAAATCGGAAATTATAACTAGAACATAAAGTACAAGAAACAAATAGATTTCGGGTTTATCTCTGGAAATTCCGGAAATTATTCTGCTATGCCTATGCTTAAAACTAATCCCAAAATCAACATTGCAATTTTTATAATCTGCATAAATTGCTTAGAATCTTTATTTTTTTGCCTGATTTGAACAATTGCATTTTTCAGTTCTTCAAATATTGATTTTTGTTCTACTATTTTAAACAATTGAGGATATGGCATTGGTTCATATGCTCTCATGATTTCAATAACACAATTTTCATATTTATTGTCAGTTAGATTTTCATCAATCATGTTTAACCTATTATTACCTAAAACCTCAATTTTCTTATTGCCTATTAAATTATTTACAACTCCATGGACAACAATTTCCAACTTATTATTTTGAAGAAAAACGAGTTCAAAAGGAGTGAGATTTGCTAAAATAAATTTTGCCTTTATACTTTCAAAAAGTGAATTACAAGCTGCTTTTACAAAATGCATCAACAAAACAATTACAACCACGAACAATAAAATATAACAGATCAAAAAATCAGGATTCTGAATTGGTATTAAAATTGGTTTGATTACATAAGAAACCGGAAAAATAAAAACTGCAAATAATCCTATAAATATTTTTTTAGTCGGCTAATTTCAACCTTGCTTTTATCCAAATTCAAAGAATCAAGTTCATCTCCATACTTCCAAATTTCTTCCGGCTGTTTTCCAAAATTCTGCTCATACAATTCCTTTGTCTTTTCTTTAGCCTTCTGAAACTTCTCTGCTTCAGATCGGTTATGAGTCGACGGAATATGCTCGATTCTTTTAGACAAAACAATACAAAAATCTGAATAGGAAGTGGTAAAAAGCAAATGTTGATGCAAGACACTCTCAACAATTTCTGAAGACGAAACCATTTCATTTAAAGTCGTCGCTAAATACATGAATTTTTTATATTCCAGAAATTGCTATTTCAGTAAAATATATTGTCCATTTATTTTCAAATGCTATTCTTGTCAAAAATCCATATTCGTCATTTGGATTATCTAATTCAAATTTTATCCCAAATTACTGCATTCATCCGTATTTCTTATTTTTGGTTACTTGATTAAATTCTTTCAGCAAGTCAAACTCTAAATAATGATTTACAACTATAATCTGATAACAAATCTTTCAAACATTACTATAAAACAGCCAACTAAACTACTTTTTTTATCATCTAAGATATTATGCCTGCTTTTAGTCTGTGCTAATATATATATTTAATTTTACCACAAAAATCAATTACTTTTTTGGTAAATCATATAAATCAATTTATCGAAACTTTAATTAATTCATCCAAAAAAAAATTACAAACAGTTTCATAAACAATACCAAAACTGACTAGTTAATGCAGACACGAAATCCAAAACATCGAATAACTTGTTTATATGTTTTCATACTCACAACACATCTATTAAACTAATTCGATATATTTGAATCTATTAACAATCTAATGACTAAAAATTATGAGAAAAAACAATGACTTAGGATTATTGATACTGCGAATTACTGTTGGTTTTTTAATGCTTTTGCATGGCATTTCAAAATTTAGCGGCGGTTTAGAATTCATTAAAACGATGCTTGCAGAAAAAGGCATTCCTGATTTTGTTGCGTATGGTGTAATAATAGGCGAAATACTTGCTCCTATTGCTATTTTAATAGGTTTCAGAACCAGGATAGCAGCAGCTATATATGCTTTTAATTGTCTGGTTGCTATTTTAATGGTTCACAGCTCTGAAATATTTTCTTTGGGAGAGCAAGGTGGATGGGCATTAGAATTAATTGGCCTGTACTTCTTTGGCGCACTGAGTTTATTTTTTACAGGAGCTGGTAATATTGCCGTTTCAAAAAGCAATCAATGGGATTAATGGTGGGGTGTTAAAACAAAACCTTATAGTGTATAAATGTACAAAACCTCCAAATTCAGAATTTTTGGAGGTTTTTATTTTTAAAATTTAGATTTTTGCTGTTTATATTTTATCCAGTGTTATTTTCATTTCTTTACTGTCTAATATCAATTTATCATCAGTTATGGTGCTTTCACAAGGATAAGGAGTTCCTGTTTCATCTTTAATCACCAGGCTTTTTCCTCCTTTTGTTAAAGCATAAGTGCCATCAGTTATTTCTCTCTGTAAGTATCCGGTCACATGCCCATCTTTTGTAAAGGTCAACATTCCGTTATCCAGAATTGCACTTTTTGCAGAATCCGAAAGCGGCATTTTTGCTTCTACGGCCGTAATTTTCCAGGAATTTACCAATTTATTACGCCCATTGTGACATGAAACTATTAATACTGCTAATAATACAATCCCATAGATAAATAAGTTAGATTTTTTCATGATTTTTAGATTATAGGTTAAACATAAAAACAAGTTACAAAAAAAAAAAATCAAAATACTTAAAATCAATTATTTATAATCTGAAAATCAAAAAATTATTATCTTTTCTGCTTTAGGTTTTATATAAATATTCTACGTTTTTTTCTAAAACAGAATGTATTTCAATTTTAAAAAACTTGCTGTTTCACATAGATCTTTCTGTTGATTACCTAGACAGGATTTTATAAATAAAAATGACTGCTGATTTCTGAAATAATAACTATTAGGAAATTCTCTAAAAAACTTAAATTTCTATAATGTTACCTAAATTTAAAGGCTAGTCTTCCTTTGTTTCCTCTTCCTCTGCATCTTTTGTCTTATTGGTCATTAACCCTACCATCATTATTAATGCGGTTAAAATAATCACTTGGATAATTAATGATTTGTTGGACAGTCCTATTGCCTGGGCCACCGGAATTGTCAAAAACAATAAGATGGTTATCAGTCCACGTGGTGCGATAAACACAAGCGGTCTTACAGGCTGCTTGAATAATTTTAAAAAAACAAATCGCAAAATAAAAATTCCTACTGTTATTGCAACTGCCCAGATTATTGTTTCAGGATTTAGCAACTCTGATACTTTTATTAAAAAACCAAAAAGAAGAAAAAACAAAGATCTAATCAAAAAGGCAATTTCTGTCGTTAATTCTTTAAACTTATGGACTTCTTTGTTTAGAATATCCGGCTGTAATCGTTGAATAAATTTAATATGTTTCATCTCGTCAAGATTACCCATAAAAAGCCCAAATAAAAGGATAAATATTAATGCCGGTAAATTATAAATCTTAGAAATTTCATAAATCAGAACAACAATTAATATTATGGGAGCAAATTTAACAGGATGCTTAATTTTACTTAGCAGAAGAGCAAGTCCAATTGTTGAAATAAAAGTAACGATTAAAATGATTATTATTTCTAATAAAAAATATCCAATGGATTTAGTCTCAATGATGTCATTCAGTACTATAAAATTAAAAAATATAACCCCAAAAATATCCGAAAGACTACTTTCATAAGTAACAAAAGCCTTATTCTTAGACCCTAAATTTTGCACACTAGGAATTGCTATCGCACTACTAATAACGGCAAAAGGAATTGCATTTGCGAGACCTACTTTTAATGTTGTTCCTCCGAAATATTGAAAGGCAAACGCAAGACCAAAACTAAATAACAACAAGGGGAGAAAAGCAACTAAAAATGTCCTCCCTAAAAAAGAGAATTTCGACCTGTTAAGTTCTAGCTCCAGTGAGCCTTCTAAAACTATTAAAATAAGTCCGATGGTACCAAAAACGGGTAAGGTTGGGGTTAAGTCAGGAATAGGAATCTCAAAATAAGTAGTCACCTGTCCTACAGCCCAGCCTAAAACTAACAGTAAAATAACTGACGGAATTTTTGTTTTTGATGATGTGATGTCAAAAACATAAGCCAATAGGAGTAAAACACAGATTGTAATTATTAAAGTTGTCATTTTCTAAAGTTGTTTTATAGTACCGGGTTATGTTAAGCTTATTTCAAAATTTATTATTGCCTGTTTTATATTTATTCTGAATTCAAATTTAGGGATTATGAGTCCGTAAATACAGCGTTTTCACAATAAATTAAAACAAATTAAAAGATAAAAACATATGTATCCTTTTAATCTGTTAAAAACAAATATGTTCTTTTGTGTTCTTTCGTCAAAACAGACCAAAAACATTTATCTCACTATCCGATAATTTATTTTGGAATGATTAATACTTTATTTTCTTTATAAAATCTGTAATCAAAAAAACAACAAATATAGACAGTAACAATATAAATCAGCATTCAACAGCTAAATAAAACATTATTTTATTACAATCATTATATCATGCCTAAATTGATTCAATAAAAAAGCGAGACTGCTCTAAAAGAACAGCCTCGCTTTACTTGATTGACGATTTATTTTTAATTCTCTATTTCTGAAAAATATTTTTCTAATTGTTTTTCATAAACTTTCATTTGTTTTTCATATTCAGCCATTTGTTTCTCAAAAGGTTTCATTTGTTTTTCAAAATCCGCCATTTTTTTTTCATAAGCTTCGATTTGCGGCTGCAGTTTTTCCATTTTTGCCTCATAATCATTCATTTTCTTTTCATAGTCATTCCACGCTTTTTTATCTCCATTTACAGGATTTCCTTTTGGTGGAGCCGGAGGAGATGGCAAAGCAGGAAAAGCCGGTGTATTGTTTTTTAAAACCGGTGCTGTTGGAGCAACAGGCGGTACTGGAGGAGTTGGAGCTGCTGGCGAAATTTTATTATCATTAATTAAGTAGGCACCGTTTTTAGTAATGATTTTTATGGTTTTTGTCTTTTTATTTACATCCATACTTTCAATTACATTGGGATCTAACTCATCAATATCAGCTGCTGAAACCCTTTTGTCATTAATATAGATTTCGTTCTCGTTAAGTGCGTTTATGCGTTTACTGGTAACGATTCTGATTTCTTTTTTTTCATTATTCTTAATGACGTTTACAGTTGCAATATCATCCGGATTTAACTTATCCATTTCTTCTTTACTGGATTCGTCGCCATCTATGATAACTTTTGTTTCCTTATCTATTTTTATTACGGGATTATTACCATTAGTATGAACAACAATTTTCTCGTTAGTTTTACCTTCTTCTTTAAAATCAACGTTTATTTTTCCGTCTGCTTCTTTACTAATAATAATCGCAAAAGTCTTTATTGGCTCCGAGCTTTTGACAACTCTTTTTTGATTCATTTCACTGCCTTTTTTGACTTCAACACTTACCGCGATAAGTTCATCGTCAGCATTTCTTTTGGTTCCTGAAAAACGAACTGTCAGTCCGTAATTATTATTTATCGCTGCTGCCGTTTCTTTTAATTCGGCTTCTGTGGAGTTTTTTGTAACTTTATAAATATCAGCATCGTTAGAAACTGCAGCTGTATTCGCTGTCACTATCTTAAGGTCTTTTTCTTTTGCAATGACTTCCATTTGGAAAACAAATACAAAAGCGACTAATACTGGGATGACCAAAGCATACTTTAAGAAATTCCTCTTTTTTGATTGATTTTTGTTTAACATGACAATTCGTTTTTTGATTAATGATTGATAAAAATGATTGGTAATAACAACCCAACTTTCGTGCGTTGTAATTTTTAGAAGCGTGAGTTGATACGCTTTTTTGTTTGAAATATTTTTTAAGGCTTCGCTATCGGCGATGAATTCCAGATTTTGTAAAATGGCTTTTTTATACCACCAGACAAAAGGATTGAACCAAAAAAGAATACAAAACACACGTGTGATTAGAACGTCTATTGTATGGTATTGGTCGCTGTGTACTTTTTCATGTTCTAAAATACTTTGCATCTCTGATTCGCTGTATAAAGACGAATTATAAACAATTGTATTGAAGTATGAAAAAGGCGCTATATTTTCCTGTACATCAATATATTTATGATCGGCCTGGCGGTGTGCTTTTTTGTCTTTTAAAACTTGATTAAGGTTGTAAAAGTCAAAAACAAATTGAAATACAAACGCCAGAAAACCAATAATATACATTCCTGCAAGTACTAAAACCCAATTAATTTCGAAACGTTGTTCCTGAATTGGAGTGCTTGGAATATTAGACCAGTCTGTATTTGCAGAAGCCGGATCTACCCAAACGATCGTAGTAAACACTATCCAGGGTAAAATAACAGCCGTAAATAAACCTGCTAAAAGAAACCAACGATTTGCAGAAAAGAATGTTTCTTTTCGCAATAACAAATAATAAGCAATGAAAAAAATTGCAATCAGACCACTGGATTTTGCAATATTCAGGAATAATGTTTCCATAATCAGTTGTTATTATTTTTGTTCAATCATGTTTAGAATTTCACGAAGCTCATCAGCCGTTATTTTTTCTTCTTTTGCAAAAAAGGAAACCATATTTTTATAAGAGCTGTTAAAATAATTATCGATAGCAGTACTCATAAATCCTTTTCTGTATTCTTCTATGCTTACAATTGGAAAATACTGATGCGTATTTCCAAAAGCATTATGACTTACATACCCTTTTTCTTCCAGATTCCGAATAATAGTTGAAAGCGTATTATAATGGGGTTGATCCTCTGTTATTTCGGCCATCACCTCTTTTACGAATGCTTTTTTGAGCTTCCATACAATATGCATGATTTCTTCTTCTTTGTTCGTGAGTTTTTGCATTGCGTTTTTTTTAATACTATTGATATTTATACAGGACAAACATACAACTATATTTTTAGTTATCAAACTACAAATATAGTTATTTAACTGTTTTTTTAGTTTTTTATTTGTTTCTATATTCTTGATCTAATTTAAAGGAACAAATTGGAAATTATAATTCACAAAAAAAATCCATTATCGCTAATGAAGTTTTGAATACAATTATTTCCCGAAGTCTTATGCAGTTATTCCAAATACTGTAGCAGACTTTTATCATTGGCATTTGGAATTGAAATTAAAAATAGAAAATCATTTTGAAGATTTTATACTAATTATTCTTAGGGCTCGCGAGGGCTGTTCGCCTGCCAAAACTGCCGACGCGTGTTCTGGATTATAGCGGTCTTCGATAAGATATACTGGATTTTTTTTGTTCTCTAATTTTTTTTAAGATTTTAAATTAAAGGATTTAAGGAAAATAACTTTTTCAGCAGTGTGATGGTTGAAAATAGATTATTTTGAATGAGACAACAATTAAATTTCTTTATTACAAACAAGTCAGATGGAAAAACAATTCTTCCTCTACGTTTGATATTCGTATATTCGCCCATTATTTTGAAAAAGAAAATGATTGCAAAATTGAATGAAAAAAAATCCTATCCATGGATTGTTGTGGGCTTGTTGTGGTTTGTCGCTTTACTGAATTATTTAGACAGACAAATGCTTTCAACCATGAAATCAGCGATGATGGATGACATTCCTGAATTGGCCAAAGCTGAAAATTTCGGTCTCTTAATGGCTATTTTCCTTTGGATATATGCGCTTATGAGCCCTGTTTCCGGAATTATAGCGGATCGATTTAACCGAAAACGAATCATCATAGCGAGTCTTTTTATTTGGTCCGGGGTTACAATGGCGATGGGTTATGCCACAACTTTCAATCAGATTTATATTTTGCGTGGTATTATGGGTTTTAGTGAAGCTTTTTATATTCCGGCTGCTTTATCCTTAATTGCAGATTACCATCAGGAAAAAACACGCTCTTTTGCTATTGCCATTCATACCACCGGAATTTATTTAGGACAGGCGCTGGGTGGTTTTGGAGCCACTATTTCTAAGCATTTTTCCTGGCATTTCAGCTTTCATTCCGTAGGTTTAATTGGTGTACTTTACAGTTTAGTTCTTATGTTTTTTCTACAGGAAAAGAAAACTTACTTTTTTGATCCTGCAAAAAAGTCATCTGTTCGCTATGAATTTAGGCAAATGTTCAAAGGATTGGGAATGTTATTCGGTAATATCTCCTTTTGGGTTTTGCTCTTTTATTTCGCTGCACCAAGTTTACCGGGTTGGGCGGCCAAAAACTGGTTACCCACTTTATTTACTGAAACATTACATCTAGACATGTCCTTGGCGGGACCCATTGCAACAGTAACCATTTCGATGTCTTCCTTTTTTGGCGTTTTAATTGGAGGTGCAATTTCAGACAGATGGGTGATGAAACATCTTAAAGGAAGAATTTACACCAGCGCTATTGGATTGTTTCTGACCATTCCGGCCTTGTTTTTATTTGGCTACTGCTGTGACACAGCAGCTATTATTTTTGGCGCTATCCTTTTTGGACTTGGATTTGGAATATACGATACCAACAATATGCCTATTCTTTGCCAGTTTGTTGCGCCTCGCTACCGTGCTACCGGATATGGAATTATGAATTTCGTAGGAATTTCAGCGGGAGCTGTTATCACCGAATTTTTAGGAAAAGCCGCTGATAATGGAGGAATGCGACATGTTTTTGTATTGCTGTTATTTGTAGTTGTAATTGCCATCGTTTTACAACTGGTTAGCCTGCATCCAAAAACTATTGATATGACTGAGGGGAATGAGATTTGAGGGTATAAGTAAAAGAATCCTGAAAAATTAGTGACTTTAAGAAATTTAAAATTTGACTTTGAATAGATTGTAAATGCAAATACAGCCATTTCACTATTTTGTTTTGATACGATATGATACGATAATATTCGATAGTGAGCCGATAACAACTATTTTCGAGGCAAAAAGAATCCTTTAATACAGTCCATATTGCGAATGCATATTTGTATGTGGCTTTTCTTTTGTACACCTGCACCCGGAAATGCAGGACCTCCTTCTGTAAAAACACCTCTTACGGAGTCAAATTCTTTTAAGGAAGTTGTATTGTCCTGCTCGATTTCTTCTTTTATTTTTTGATGGAGATACTGAATTACAGCGCAATCTAATTCTCGTATTAATAAATCTTTGTGCTCGTCTTCTTTTACGTCTTTATTCTTTGGAAGTTCTTTTTCAATACTATGAAAATCCTTTTGCATCAATTCATAATAAACCGAAAGCATTTTAATGAATTCACTATCAATCAAATCAAGACAATAATCAAGTGTAAATACGACGCCAATTACAGAAGCTTTTTTAATTTTTCCTTTTTTTTCTTTGTCTTTAGCCCACTGCAAAGCTCTGTCGTAATTGTTTTCCCAAACATAAAATCCGTGACCGAGCCAATCAAATGGTTTTTCACTAATTTTTATGTTTTTGGGTTTGGTAAGAAGTTGTTGTGCAATAGATTCATCACAACCATGAAATCCAATTAAGAGATTAGACCTCGAACTATACATCTATTCTGCAACAGATAGTACGCGCTCCAAATTAGGAAAAGATTTAGTCATTTTTCCTTCTTTGGTAACAATCCCAGCAGAATTCAAAGATTTAATAGCTGATTCTTTAGAGCTTTGTCTTTTTTCAAGTTTTTTCGCCAGATCAATTAGCAATGCTGTTTGTGTTTTCATAATTGTGGAATAATTATTTTTCAAATATACAAAATATATCAATATTTCTTGTGCACCTATTTTTAAACTTACCTTAAAACATTTTGCGCGATTTTAAAACTGATTAAATTAATCCTCGTTGCAAACGCTCTTAAATATTTTAGATCACTATGAATTTGGATTATTTACTCCAATGATCAATTCTTGTGTTAACAAAAATGGAGTCGGAATTGAAATTTACAATAAATGTTTTGGTTTCTACAGGGTCAATATCTGTCCCGAAATCTGTATAAATTTCATATTGAAGCTGAATTGAATCTTCTGAACGTTCATTATAATTTTCTCCTAGTAACTTTCCTACTTCTTTATATTTTATGCCCGGTTTTAAATAGTTTTCCTTTAAATCCTTAATCATAAACTCACGATAATTATAGTCTATATCATTACGGAGTTTCCATTTTTTTTCTTCAAATTTTACCTGTTTTAGTTCGCAGGAAATTAAGAGGATTGAAATTAGAAAAATTATAGTATAAAGTTGTTTCATCATTATAGTACTGCTTTTATTATTGAATGCATAGCAATCCAAACTTCATTTATATTGATTTCCTAGCTATTCTTTTTTGCCCAAATCTTTTCCATTACCATTTTTGTTTTAATATCCTTGTAAAACAATTCAATACGTTTTAAATCTTTTGAACTTATCTCACCGCTTAAAAACTCTCCATTTTCAATTTTAAATTTTGCATTTACGCGGTTATCATTTGTTTTTACATGAAAGTGTGGTGGATTATGGTGGTTTGAATAAATTATAACTTGCATACCGTGAACTGTTCCAACGCGTTCCCTAGTTTCATAACCTGGAATATATCTTTCAATAGAATCTTTGCTAAAATAATATCCGATTATTTCAGACAACATTTTTTCAAAAATTGAGTATTCGTTATTTGTTTCCAATTTTATGATTTTAAAGGTAATTTTAAATATCTATAATATTTTTATTTTATAATTTCATTTATCTCTTCGATAAATTTATCAACTTCTAACTTATTATCTTTTTTCCAACGGCTAAAAAGTTTAGTACATCCTCTACCAAAATATCTTTGATTAGATTCATCTTTAAACCATTTTTTATGATTTTTATCTGCAAAATTTCCAAAGCAAGTCTGATGAGTAAAATTGCTTTCATTATCCCAAAAGCTGTCATTGTCGTCAAGTTTGAAGACAAAATCAAATAAAACTTTTTCAGGATAACGTATACCTGGCAAAAATGCTGTTCTAGGTATTTTACGTTTTTTATGATTCTCTTTCGCGTCTCCATCAAGGATAAAATTAGTTGTTTTAAATATAGGATGCTTTGAGTTTGCCATTTCTATAAGAGTCCCATCAGGAAATGGACCTTTAATAATCTCTATTTTTTGTTTCAAGTCCGTTCCATTAATAAGACTTTTAGACCAAACTTCGGCTACTTCATCTTCACATATAAATTGAATTTTTTCAATTTTTTTAGACACACCTGTTTGAACCTTAATTATATTCTTAAGTAACTCTATATTTGATTTAGTTCATTAACAGCATTTTTGTTATTCCATTTTAAAAAATTGATTTTTGTTTCTTCACCAGTCTTTTTTGATAAATGCTCAAGAATTTCAATAGAATGTGTTGTAAAAATAATTTGAACATTTAAAGATTTTGCTAAATTATAAAGCTTTCTATTAATTTTACTTGTGAACCAGCATATAAGGTAGCATCTATTTCGTCAATCAATAAAAGTCCACCATTATAACTTTCTTTAAGTTCCGATTTTAATCTGCTGAATGAAATTATTGAAGAAATTATTTGACCAAGATTATCTTGTCCAGCAGAATTTCCCAAATGACCATAATCATTTGTTTTCATTGCAAACATATTTTTATTAGTTGATTTTACAAATTCGGCTTCTACTACATCTCTTGTTATGTATAAAATTTCTTTTGATAATTTTGCAAAATGATTTTTATCGTTATTATCTAACTGAAAATCTTGGAGACTAATATTTTTTTCAGATGCAAGAGGAATAAGTCTTTTCAATCCTAAATATATAACTGGAAAATTTAAGGCAGTGCCCCTTCCATCAAAATCTACCCTATATCTGTTTTCGGTTTCAATTAATCTTGTAGACATTTTTTTACACTCTACTTCTTCTGATTCTAAGTAGTAGATAGAAACATTATATTCTTTATTATAGTCTTGTTCGGGACAAAACCTGAAAATTTCTGAATATTTTGATTTAAAATATGTTTCAAGTAAAGTCTTATTTTTAAATTTAAAGTCAGAAGCTTGTGCAATCCAACCAAGCAATGTGGACTTTCCTGTTCCATTTTGACCTGCAATTGCAGTAATAACATTTCCTATTTCAATAGTTTGATTACTTATATGTCGAAAATTGCCAACTTCTAATTTTGTAAACTTCATATCTGAATTATTCTATTTTAAGTATTGTAACTAACTGAAAATCTTTTTTATAACCAAGTTATTTCTTTACGTATATAACATTATTTTTATTACAACCGCTAAACTCAAAACAACCAAAAAACTTCTTATGAAACTTAGTTCGCATAAGGGATGGAAATGGCATCCTTTTGTTTTCCTTTTAGGAAAAGAAAAGATATAATGGACAGCCCGACCCGTAGGGATATGCCCAAATAGTAAAAATTAGGTGTAAGGTATTTTCAATAAAAAAGGCTACCCTTTGGGACAACCTTTTAGAATTACATTGAATATTTATTTTGTTCTTTTAATTTTAGCCGGATTTTGTCTGGTATCAAAAACATCGGCAATCATTATACGTTTTTGCTTTGAATCTATAGAGTAAATTATTTTATAATTATCGCAGATTAAGTATCTGTATTCATTCTCTCTGTTGAGCAATAATTCTTCGATTTGCGTAATTTCCGGATGCGGAAGTATTTTATTAGGGTCGAGAATGATTTTCGTAATTACATTTTTTGCAACCCGTAAACTTGCATTTTTCAATATAATACTTAAAAATTTTGTCTAACTCAGTTTCTGCAAAATCGGACCAGATTATCTTAAAAGCCATTATTTATACTTAGATAAAAGCTCCTCACTGGTCTTGAATTTAGCATTCTTAAAGTCATTTTCGGACTGGTCTATTCTTGAATTTAATTCCGCAACAGACATTGGTTTTGTATTTTTTTGCATTTTACTTTTCAGCAAATTTTCGAACTGAGAAACTAGTTCTTCGCTTTGAAGCTTTAGAAACTCCTGTACAAATTCTATTTTTCTGGTTTGCAAATCCATAACATCATATTTTATCCAAAAATACAAATTATTTGCCTCAAAACCTTATTCTACTTTAATTTCAATCGTTTTGCCTGAAATCCCATTACCTGTCGAAGCTCTTAACTGAATATTTTCCTTCTTCCCGTTAGACTGAATGATGGCGATGCATTTACCATTGAATACTTTGTAGGATGAAGCTTTAAAAGAATGCAGATTGGCCTGATAACCATTGTCGAGTCCAACGAGTTTACCGCCTCCGGTTACTTCAAAATCGATTTTATGATCGGCATTCGGAATTAGGTTTCCATCTTTATCTGTGATCGAAACGGTCACGTAAACCAAATCATAAGTATCATTTTTAACGGTTGCTTTATCGGCTTTCAAATCTATTTTGGAAGCTTGACCGGCGGTGTGAATTTCCTTTTCCAAAACTACTTTTCCGTCTTTTCTGGAAATGGCTTTTATCGTTCCGGGTTCGAATTTTACGCGCCAGGAAATGTGCAGATCGTCATTTTGTTTGGATTTTTTGCCCAATGATTTTCCGTTGAGGAATAATTCAACTTCATCAGCATTGTTGTAATAAGCCCAAACATCGACTTCCTGATCTTTTTGCCAGTTCCAGTGCGGAAAAAGATGCAAAACAGGTTGTGTCGTCCATTCACTTTGGTACATATAATATACATCTTTGGGAAAGCCTGCCAAATCTACGATTCCGAAATACGAACTTCTTGCCGGATACGGATACGGATCAGGTTCACCGAGATAATCGAATCCTGTCCAGATGAAAGTTCCGGCCATAAAGTCCTGTTTTTTGATGGTTTTCCAATTGGCTTCGTGCGTGGTTCCCCAATAGGATTGTACCTGATCGAAAGCAGTAACAGTCCAGTCTGCATTTCCATCAAAAGGCGCACCGTGTTTTGGAGGCCAGGCCTTGATTCCCTCCGAAGGAAAATCATAATGCCCACGGGTTTCAAGGGCCGAAACACTTTCGGAAGATAATATTTTTTGTCCTTTGAAACGAACTGGAAAATCTTTATAATCTTCGTGTTTGTAATTGAATCCCAACAAATCCAAAGCGCCCGACTGGTAAATGAAATTTTTCTCGATAACATTTTCGGTCAAAGCGCTTGTAACGGGACGAGTCTTGTCGAGCGATTTTACGATTTGAGCCAGTTCTCTGGTAATCGCAATTCCCGTACTGTCAAATTGTTCACGAATTTCGTTTCCGATACTCCACATGATTACAGACGGATGGTTACGGTCTCTTTTGATAAAATCTTCCAAGTCCTGTTTGTGCCACGCATCCCAGTCTTTATGATAATCGTTGGTTACTTTTTTCTTTTTCCACACATCGGTAAATTCATCCTGAACAATAAATCCCATTTCGTCACACAATTGCATCATCTCCAAAGAGTGCGGATTGTGCGCCATTCGAATAGCATTAGCGCCCATCTCTTTCATGATTTTTAGTTTTCTTTTGACAGCGTGAATGTTCTCCACAGCTCCCAAAGCACCGTTGTCGTGGTGCAGGCAAACGCCTAATATTTTGCTTGGTTTTCCATTTAATGAAAATCCTTTTTCGGCATCGAAATTAAAGAATCTAAATCCTAAAGGTGTTTCGTAATTATCGACCGCTTTTGAATTTTCGTAAATAGTAGTAACAATTTTGTACAGATTCGGATTTACGGTATCCCACAATTTTGGATGGTTTACATTTAGGTTGTGAATCTTTTTTGCGTTGGTATTCGCACCGATTTTTTCTGTTGTTTTGGCATTCGCTACTTCTTTATTATTCGCATCCAAAATCGAAGTCACCAATTGGAATTCTTTCTCAGAATTAGTTTTATTTTCGATGGTTACTTCCAAATGCACCGATGCTTTTTCAGACGAAACTTCCGGCGTTGTCACATAAGTTCCCCATTGTGCGACGTGCAGTTTTTCACTCGCCACTAATCGTACATTCCTGTAAATTCCGGAACCCGTGTACCATCTTGAGTTGGGCTGTGCATCGTTATCGACTTTTACGGCAATGACGTTTTCCTTTCCAAAATGTAAATATTGAGATAATTCATACGAGAATGAAATATATCCGCTCGGGCGTATTCCTAACGAATGTCCGTTGATGAAGACTTCGCTGTTTTTGAAAACGCCGTCAAATTCTACCGAAACCGTTTTGTTCGCCCAATCCGCCGGAACGGTAAATGTTTTGCGGTACCAGCCTTTTCCTGCCGGTAAAAATGCCTGTGCCTGTTTGGTTCTACTGTCTTTATAGAAATTACCTTCGATGCTCCAGTCGTGCGGCAATTGCAGACTTGTCCATTCGGTTGTATTAAAATCCGATTGAATTGCTGTTGGATAATCTCCTAATTTGAAATTCCAGTTTTGATTGAAGTCTTCGACGATTCTGGGATTTTTACTTTTTGAAGCACAGGCAACTAAAAGCGATAATGCCAATACAATTGTTATTTTTTGTAAAACGTTTTGATATTTTTTTATCATTGTAAATATTTTTAAAACCATATAAGGCATATAAGTTTTGAAATCTTTCTTCTTTACTTTCCCCTATTTTCTTCTACTGAAACTCAAAAGAATCCAAAAGCAATCCTTTCATATCTTCTGATTCTATTGTGATTTTATAGGTTCCGGCATTGATGTAACCTCCGGAAGTCGTGTTCAATATTTTCCATTTTTCTGTTGCTGAAGGAAACTCGATCGAGTCGTTTCGCATCAGGATTCCGTAGGCGTCTTCCATTTTGAATTTGACTTTTAACGGAGTTTCGCTTCTGTTCATAAAACGGAAACGCATTAGGTAAATTCCCGCAACTCCTGGTTTCACTTCAAACTGAATGCTGTTGTTTGTTTTTTGTGTAAACTCAATATAATCTGCTTTTTTGAAATTGCCTTTTTCGATTCCGGTTCCGGTGGTTTTGGCTGTTTCTGCTTCCAAAAGTACAATCGGTCTTGAATCGTCTTTTTCGCCCATATCGTAGGTTGGAACGACAGCGATTGTGCTATTTTCAAAACCAACTTTTTCTCCTTTTTTTACTTTTTTATGGAAAACAGAAAACTCCACTTTATCTGAATTTTTAGCTGTTTCAGTCATTCTTTTATAACCCAAAATTGAATCTTTTGATTGGGTAAAAAGATAAATTTCTGAATCTTCCTTGGTTACATAAGAACCTGAGACATTGGTTTTAAAAGGAAATTGCAAATAATCGGCTCCATAAACTTCGGCAGGCAATTGCGTAAAAATAACTTCTGAATCTGAATATTGTTTGGAATTAATATCCAGCCACGACCCTATTTTAGTTTCGGATTTACTTGCAATGTTTTGAATGTTTCGTGGCGAAGCCGAAGCACCTTTTACCGTTTTATCTTTGGTTGCAATCGCAATTGCCGAAATAATTGCCTGACTTGCTTTTACAGTCGGGAACGAGATTTTGATTTTTCCATTAACGCTTTTTACCGTGAAAGTTTTCTTCAAGGCCGAATCGTGTCCGGCTTCACTCCAGATATCTAAATCTTTTAAAACTATATTGTCATTGATCGCGACATCAAACAAACGCCAGCCTTTGCAATCGAGTCCGCCTCCTGTTCCGTACCAAGGTTCTGTGAAATATAATTCTACTAAATATTCACCGTCCGGAGCGGGAAATGCATAACTTAATTTATCGATTCCGTATCTGAAACTTTGGAATAAACTCCAGTCTTTTGTTCCTGAAATTGGGTCGAAAGTACTTCTCTGGCTGGCATAAAAATCAGGTAATTGTTTAAAATTATCCGTCCACGACAAAGAACCCCAGGAATTGCCCCCACTTTTATGAACATCTGCCTGCCACAAATTCCCGAGAGAATCTGTAATTTCACTACCGCCACTATTGACTCTGTAAATATAGTTGTAGTTTTTTTGAGGCTGTAAAAGTGTTTCTTTTTTAGTTTCCAACGCACTTAAATTTGGCGCTTTTGGCAAACTGTTCAAAACGATATAATCTTTGGCAACGGCTTTTCCGTTTACATAACCAACGGCATACAAAACATTGTATTGAATATTGACATTGTTCCATTGAAAATGCTGACCTAATCCCGGATTTTTTAATTTTCCGAGTGATGCTTTATTGATATCATTGAACAATTCGACCTCATCGCAATTCGAATAAACATCGATTCCATTTTTGACTCCTGGAGCATCCCAACGATTCGGCCAGGTGTGCGAAACGATATAGACCATTGGATTGGTTTTGTTCGAAACATAATTAGCGCGGTACATATAATAAGTGTCCAAAGGTTCACCCCAAATACTGAAAAGCCCTTTGTAATTGACTGGTCCAACTTTGTCTATATCCCTAAATCCTTCGCCGTTTTGTACACGTCCCGGATTTTCATGTGAAGCAAAAATCCAGTTAAATTGTCCTGCGATTTTATCTTTTACCGATTCGGCTTCGCGGACTTTAATTTCCATTAATTGCGAGAAACGGTTTTCGCTTAAAGTTCCTTTTTGGTCGAATTCGCCTTCGGTGTGTAAATCGTGTGAACGCCAGGCGCCATATTCTCCGTTTAGCAATTGTGTGCTCATTTCGACATCGTAGTTGAATGGATCGCCACCATAAGTTCCCGACCAGTTTTGTACCACATTCCAATCGGTTCCTTCTCCTCCATTACAAGTCGTAACGATGCGTTGAGAAGCGGACATCGGGTCCATTTCGCGGATGATTTGGGTACATTCTTCGGCAAATGCTGCCGGAATCGTGCTTTCGTTTTGCAATCCCCACATTACGACCGAAGCATTATTTCGGCGTTCTTTAATCCATTCTCGCAATAAAGTTTTGAAATTTTCTTTGAATTCAGGTGTGTCGTACCAAATATGTGCCGAAAACTGACTCCAGAACAGGATTCCGTTTTGGTCTAATTCTTCCTGATATTTTAAATTGTGAGGCTGATGTGCTTCGCGAAAAGCATTGAATCCTCCCGCTTTGATTTGTTCGATTCTGGAATGGATTTGCTCATCTGAAAATGAATGACTGTTTCCGATGAGATGTTCATATTCACAGGTTCCGTTGATGAATAAAGGTTCGTCGTTAATGTAAAAACGATTGTCTTTTCCTACGCGGCTTACCGGCCAGCTGACCCAACGAATTCCGTAAGGTGTTTTTAGTTCGTCAATTTTTTTTCCGTTTTCCGAAATTGTGGTGACCAATTCATATAAATACGGCTCCGCTGGCGACCATAATTTCGGGTTTACAATTTCGGGAAGCGTTTGTGCTATTTGTTTTGTTTCGCCTGAAGTATTTTTGATATCATTTTTTACACCAACAACTTTCTTTCCACTTTTATCAAAAAGGGTGTTTTCGATAGTGATGTTTCGGTTTGAAGTCCCGTAGTTTTTGACTTCGGTAGTAATATTCAGGATTGCTTTTTCTTTGGAAGTTGCTTTGTCATTCCAAATATGAACACCAAAAGGCTCTATGCGAACTTCGTCGGTAACAACCAAAGTTACGGGTCTGAAAATACCCATTGGCTGTGAACCTTCCGAGAATCCCCATTCTCCGGAACAGCCTCCGCAAACCCAAGGCAAATCGGCAATGAAAGATGGATGCGAGGCTTTGACGATTATGTCATTTGCTTTTTCGAAAGAAATGGCTTTGGTAATATCGACTGTAAAAGTGGTTCTTCCGCCTTTGTGTTCACCTACTTTTTTGCCGTTTACCCAAACTGTTGCATAGGAACTTACGCCTTCGAAAAAGAGGAAAAGTCTTTTGGAATTGTCTTTTTTATCAAGTTTTAAGGTCTTTTGATACCAGGCAGTTCCGTGTAAATTACCGTGTTTGGTTCTTCGGAATCCGTAATACTGATCCCAGTTGTGGGGTACGTTTACTTGCTGCCATTGTGCATCTACTTTTGGATTTTGCACAAAAGTTTCTTCGGACTCGGGACGCTTATCCAAAACAATAGTGTTCCAAGCGGAGTTCAGCGAAATTTCTTTACGAAACTTCGCTGGTTCCTTGCTACTTTGACTCCATACAAAGCAAGCACCTACAAAAAAACAAAAAATAAAAAAAACTATTTTCTTCATATTATTTTGACCTTTTTTAAACCATATAAGTGATATTAAGGTCATTTAAGTTTTATTATTTTGAAACCTAATCGTCTAACTAATTTGGGTTCGCGTGAGGGATGGCAGTGGAGCTCTTTTTTTGATCCCGTAAAAAAACGGGATCAAAAAAAAGCGGGAACGTACAGCCCGACCCGAAGTTTTTCACGGAGGGTCACGCACAAATTATTTTAATAAAACAACCAGTCTACAGCCCCTTTTTCACCTTCGTCGATATAGCCGACATCACGGGTTGTTATGGTTTGATTGGCGTCGATGAAGCCCAAAATCAAGACTCTTCCCTTGCCTAAATCCAATTTGTTTTCGCCCTGTTCGAAGGTATAGGTGTGAATGTTGATTCGCGGCAATTCCTTCAAATTCATCGCACTTGCCAGGATTACTTCAGCCTGACCGTGGGCATTTCCGGCTGCGTCTGTCTCTAAACTTGGCGGAAATAAAAATCTTTTCTGGTCACTGTTGAAATAACCGATAACCAGTTTTACAGCTTTGTTATTTTTGAATTTCAGGTGTGTTCCTTTTTCGTTTTGCGACGCTTCATCGAATGCAATTCCTCTTAGGTTCTGCAATTCAGGAGCTACTTTTATCAGTTCTGAAATTGGTGTTCCGTATACTTTTGTTCCGTTTTTGACAGCGTAAGTTCCTTTGCTTTCACTTAGTAAAGTTACCTCAGCGGTTTTCCACGGCTTGCCTTCCTTGGTTACGATTTTACCGTCTTTGGATGCTTTCAGCAAATCTAAATTTCGCTTGAAATTCGCTAATTCTCTTTCGTAATGCGGTAATAATTCAGCCCACGTTTTGTTATTTCCATCGTCACCGCCAATCGGAATTCGGCGTTGTGCGGTCTGCATACTGTTGGCGTACAAATAATGGTCTTTGGTTAAATTGACCAAAATTTCATAATATTCAATGCTTTTTTCGAGATGTGGAAGCGCTTTATCCAAATCAGAAATATCGTTGGAATAACTGTAACGCAAGACCAAAATGGCGGCTTTCACTTTTTCAGAAAAGAAATCGGCGAAGGCTTTGTAAGCGTGCATATCGTTTTTTAGGCGCAGAAATTCTTCTTTGTCTTTCGTCACTTTTGACTCCGCTTTGTCGATGGCTTCAACGGCTAATTTTCCGTGTTGCGTGATTTCAGCGATGATTTGCGTTGGCAATTCCCCAACGTGCGGTTCTTTATTCCATTCTTTTTTGGCATACTCCAAAAGCAATTCACCAACTGGCCCGCAAGATTCGTGGAATCCCGGATACACGCGCCATTTAGCTGGATTTACTAATTGACTTTCGAACATTCCCAACAATAAAGTTTGACGATTTCCTTCAGTGATTCCGAAACGTCTTAATGCTTTTGGGGCAATTTCTCCAGACTCGTCGTATGCTTTTTGGATGTTATTTGCTGCTTCTAAATCAGTTCCGTATTTATCAGCTAAATCTTCACTCCAATATTTAATTTCTTCGTTTCTGTCTCTTTTGCTATTCCAGGCGTATCTTGCCCAGGCTTTGTACCAAATCCAGTCGCGATCCATTTCTAATAATCGTTCCCCCGTTTTGGTTTTATCAGCCGTGTAAGGCCAGTCCCAATACGATGCCTGCGGGTACAAATGAAGTGCATTGGCACCGTGAACACTGTGCATTGCCTGAACGGTTTTTTGAATAAAATCCGGAGATCCGTAACGGAAAGGCTCCAGGTTTGCCAAAATGTGGACGTTTTCGATGTGAATGGAACCCAAAGAACTTAATTGTTTGTGGGTTTCAGACCAAGGACCACGCGGTGTATAAGTCGTTAACGATTCGCCATTGTACTTGCTCATCGTATATAAATTTTTGTACACTGGCAACGCCTGAGCCATTACTGCCGGCGCATCGGTATCGTGTGAACGCAGGATGATTGGTGGTTCTTCGGTTTTCCCCAACGCTTTCAAACCATCCTGAACACCCGGAATAATGGTTTTATTAAACCATTCTACATCATCATCGATGGTGTTGATGGCTTCTCCCAAACAAACTAATAAACCTACGTTTGGATATTTTTCAATAAATGCGGTGATTGATTTTTTAGTATAATCAGCAATTTCAGGAGTTATCGGGCGTGAACGATCTTGGGTTTTAATGTTATAATGCTCCGCAAAAGGTTTGGAAACTATGATATTATAGAACATCTGAATCACCCAGATTCCTCTTTTGTTAGCTTCTACTGTAAGATATTTATAGATTTCTTCGTTCTTTTTGAAATCTTCTTCGCTAACTTCCAATGCAAAAGGATACTCTTTTAGTTTTACCAAAGAGGCAAACGGATGACCGTTCCACAAATACAAAGAGTTCAGTCGGTTCTCGACCATCATATCGAGGTACTTGGTCCACAGTTTTTTGTCGTAAAACCAAGGAAAAGTTTTGGGTGTGTATGGATATTCGTAAACGTCTCTTCCCGGAAGATAAGTCGTTTTCTGTACTCCAATACAAGAACCTCTCAAGACCATTTCGGGACTATCTTCGATATTGATTTCGGATGGGATTTCACCTGAAGTTTTGATTCGGTCTGCCAATTCCAAAGCGCCATACAAAGCTCCGGTTGCATCGCTACCTTCAATGAAAATGGTATTTTTTTGCGTTCGGATTTGAAAGCCTTCTTTCTTGGTTAATAGGCTGTCATCGATTTTGGCAGTTTTGACATTCTTCTTCCAAAAATCGGTTCCTTTTTCGCCAATAACGATTACTTTATCTTTTGATTTTTTAGGCATTTTGTCTGCGAACGCTACTTTGAATCCTTTTTCGGTTGCTGTTTCTGCTAATTTCTGTGCACCAAATTTTGCTCTTGGCGCTTTGGCATCACGAACGATGGTGATGTTTTGCGCTGATGCAAAAGTTACATATAGTCCTAAAAAAAGTAAACTTAGATATTTCATTGTATTTTTATTTATTGACCACAAATTGCACAAATTAGCACAAATTACAATCGTGTATGTTTTTGTCACAGATTAAAAAATCTGCTAAATCTACTTGAATCTTTTTAAATCTGCGTGCTAATTTTACTCACGCAGATTCTGCAGATTTTTTATTTTAATTCTGAAAAATTTTCTTCAAGTAAGCTACGTTGGCTCCGTAATTGGCTTTTACATCGCGAACCATTGTTACATCCCTTGAGCGTTCTACGATAAGCCAGCCTCTCCATTTCATTTCATCAAGTGCTTTTTTAATTTTTGGCAGATCAACATTTTTATCATTTTGCAACCAGACTCTATCTGTTGTTGAGGCATGAATTTGTGCCAGATATTTTTTTCCTAAAATCTTTAATTCACTTGAAATATCTCGTCCATTATCTACAGCATTCGCAAAATTGAAAGAGCTTTTGATATGCATACAGCCAATTTCTTCCAATAGTTTTTTCTCTTCGGTAGCGTCTAATGACGTTTCGATTGCGATCACTCCTCCTATTTTACCGACTTGTTTTCCTGCCCATTTTAATCTTTCGATAATAATAGGACGTAATTCAGGATTTTTTGTCAGGTCACATTGTGTTCCAAGTGGTAAATAAGCCACTTTCACCTTCATATCCTTCATGGTTTTTATACAATCCGTAATCATGGGTATAATTTCTCTTGCTGCAAATGACTGTGCGTAAAATCCGGACATTGCAATGGAACTTATTCCAACATTGAACTCTTTAGATTTGTCTAAAAACTTTCGTCTTTCAACTGGATCTCCCAATTTACTGTCGAAAGTGGGTCTGTTTCCTAAACCGCCCATATCGAGTTCTATACCGTCGGCTTTGATTTCGCTTGCCAAACCAAAGGATCCTAGTTTTTGTCTTTTTAGAATCATCCAGTCGCAAACTGCCACTTTATATTTTTGCTTTTTGGATTGTGCTGAAACTGTAGTATTCATTGTTCCCGATAAAGCAACAATTAGTGCAATAATCGAGATTCTTTTAAAACAAGTTAACTTCATATTTATTAGTTTTTATTATCATAGATTAAAAAGAATCTGCTAAATCTGCCAAATCTGCGAGAGTAATTTTTTCCAGCAGATTTAGCAGATTATGAGATTAAAAATTTTCCAATGATAATCTCTTGTGAATATTTACTCTTCTTCTGCTTTCACAGCTTTTACTTCAACGCCTTCTTGTCCAGGCCAGATTCCGTTTTTGATTGGAATTGCCACCAATTTGCTTGGATCAATTTTTACGTATTTCAGTTTTTGTCTTCTCCAGGTGTACACGATATGCACCATTCCATCTGAACTCTGAATAATCGATGGATACGAATATTGGCTGATTTTTGAATCTTCTAAAACCAAAGCGGCTTTCCAATGAATTCCATCATTAGAAATCGAAAGATTTAAAGGAGTTCTTGGTCCTTTTGTTTCTTTTCCTGGAGGTAAAACGTGATTGTAAACCAATAAGTGTTTTCCGTTTTTCAATGTTACAGCATCGGTTCCGGAGTTGTTATTTGGCAGTCCGATTAACTCTAAGTCTGACCAGGTTTTTCCATTGTCTTTAGAAAACGTACTGAAAATAGCTCTGTTTCTGGTTCTTCCAATTGCCTGGATGCTTCCGTCTTTATGAAACAAAATACTCGGCTGAATGGCATTTATCTTTTCTTTTCCTCTTGAAATTGTATCACCCATTACCCATGTTTTTCCAAAGTCCGGAGTTGATTCCATACGCAAATGCCAGCCATTTCCTTCGGTACTTGAAGGAAGTAATAGGGTTCCGTTACTCAATAAAACAGGCTTGTTTTTGATTGGTCCCAGAAAATCTTTACTCGGCATATCAATCTTGTCAGACCAGGTTTTTCCACCATCAGAAGAGGTTTTGTAAACACCCCACCACTCAGATGGTTTAGGTCCAATTTTATAAAACAACATCAAATCGCCACCCGGAATTTGGTACAAAACCGGATTCCATGTCGGGAATCTTTTTCCGTCTTCCATTACACCATCAGCCACTTTAACGCCTTCACCCCATTTATCGCTTCCTTTTGGTTTGATTGCTACATAAATACAAACATCTGGATGTCTTTCGTGTGAACCGCCAAACCAGGCCGAAACCAAATTTCCATTGGTTGCTTCCACAATTGTCACGGCATGACAGGAAGGATATTGTGCTTTTTCGTAAATGAATTCATCTACCAAAATTCCTTCTTTCCATGTCTTTTTTTCTAATGCCGATTTACAACTTACTAAAAGGAGTAGACTAAAAAAGGTAATAGTTATATGTTTGAGTTTCATTATTTATTTATTTTTGAAATATTATGATGTTTATTTTCAATAGGTTATACAAATATCCGAATATAGAAAATCATTAAGTGTAAAAATAACACTAAATAATTAGGTAAGCATCCTGTACTGTCCCGAATACTTTTATTAGAGCTTTAGATTAACTGTATAAGAACCCGATTCTAAAGTCAGGACTATGTTGTCATTTTCTGTTTTATAAGCAGATGAAAATTGAGCTAGTTTTTGTTTGTTCACAGTTACTAATGAAGCATTCGTTACTGGCAGATATACCACAGCCGATGAATTGGCCGGAATGGTAATTTTCCATTCTAAAGTTTTTTTGTTTTTCTTCCAGTCACTTTTAATCAGACCGTAAATCGATTCGTATGAAGCATTTACAAAAGTCAGTCCCGCATTGAAATCCGGTTTCATAATGATTTGCTTGAACCCCGGAGTTTTGGGATTACTCTTGATTCCCGCCATATTTTCGTAGTACCAAATCATCAAATCGCCCAAAAGCATTACGTGATTTTGCGAATTCATTGTGGGATCTGCAGTATTTCCATTCCATAATTCCCAAATGGTAGTGGCTCCATTTTCGACCATATAACCCCAGCTTGGATAGGTTTTGTTGGAAGCCAGTTTAAAAGCCAAATCCCCTCTTCCGAAATTTGTCAAAGTTCTCATCAAAAATTGCGTTCCGATTACACCTGTGCTGATATGACCCTTTTTTGTCACCTCAACTTCGTGAACCATATTTTGGAAAACTTTGTCTATCAGATTTTCAGGAACCAGACCAAAAGCCAAAGGCAATACGTTTGCCGTTACGGTATTATTGGCGTAATAGTTTTTTTCTGTATTCAAAAATTTGGCATTGAATGCTTTTTTGATTCTCACAGTCAAATCATCATAATGTGCAATGTCAGCATCGGCATTGGCAATTTTGGCAAACTTTTTCATTATGTTTAATAACTTATAATAAAACGCACTCGATAACAATTGTCCATCCGTTAAACGGGCAGGATCTTTGGAACGAATCAACTCTAACGATTCCGGTGGAACACACCAATCACCGTATTTGTCCTTATCCATTAAATTGTCTTTCAGGTAATTTTCTTCCATATACACCATCCATTTTTTCATAGACGGATATTGCTTTTTAATCACTTCCGCATCGCCGAATTGTTGGTACAGCATATCGCCAACCGTGATGTACGTTCCCGGCCAGGTTACATTATCGCCGTAATAACGCCAAAATGCCGGCGCCACATCTGGTAATCCTCCATCCTGAGTTTGCGAATATTTTATATCATCCAGCCATTTGGCATACAAAGTCTGGTTGTCGAATAAAAAGCTTTCTCCATAAGCACCTGTCGTTCTATCGCCCAACCAAGGCTGACGCTCGTTTCGCTGTGGACAGTCGATTGGCATCCCTTTGTAATTTCCGCTGATTCCCCACCAGGCATTTTTGAAAATCTGGTTCATCGTCGCATCCGAAGATTCGAAAGTCCCTGTCGTTTTGATATCGTCATACACCACTTTTCCAACAAAATTATCCAAAGTTGGTTTGGTCGGAAAACCCGAAATTTCTACAAATCGGAAACCGTGAAATATAAAACGAGGCTCCCAAATTTCTTCGCCTTCGCCTTTCAGCGTATAAACATCGGTTGTTTTCGCATCACGCAAATTGGCAATATACAACGAACCATCAGCCTGCAAAGATTCTGCAAATTTCATTGTGATTTTGTCTCCGCTTTTTCCTTTCACTTTCAGTTGCAACCAGCCCACCATATTCTGTCCCATATCCAAAATATAAGTTCCTTTGGCAGTCGCTTTGATCGAAATTGGTTTTACCTCGCCCATAATTTTCATATTCGGCGTCATCTGCGCTTCATAAAAGCCACCCGGTTCCTGAACGTATCTGGCGTTTACCCAGTTTTTATCATCAAAATTGGTCGTCGTCCAGCCTTTCATTTCCTTGCGGGCATCGTATTCTTCGCCATCATATTCGTTGTTCGATAAAATCGGTCCGTCGGTTGTTAGTTTCCATGTATCATCAGTTCTGATGATGTCTTTTGTTCCATCTGCATATTCGACATATAACTGCAAAGCCATTTTTGGGAATCCAAATGATTTGATTTTATAAGGTTTGTAATCCTGACGCATCGCAAAAAATCGTCCGTTTCCTAAAATCGTTCCCAGCATATTTTTGCCTTCTTTCAACTGCGAAGTCACATCAAAAACATTGTATTTTACGTTTTTGGTGTAATCCGTAGGAACAGGTGCCAAAACCTGATCGCCAATTTTATTTCCGTTGATGTACAGCTCATACAAGCCCATTCCCATAATGTAAACTTTAGCACTTTTGATCTGCTTTTTCAGGTTGATTTCTTTTCGCAAATATCGGGCAGACAATCTCGAATATTGGGAAACGCTATCCTCTTTCGATAATTTTTCATATCCAATCCAGCGGGTCGATTTCCAGTTGGCATAGGTTAAAATCCCGATGCTGAAATGAGCAGTTACTGCCGATTTGATTTCGCCTTTATTCGTAAAAACAGTTACTTTCCAAAACGCATTTTGTCGGTCGCCCAGCTTTTTCCCGTTGTAAATTATATTGACAGATTTGTTGCTTGTTACTTTTCCGCTGTCCCATAAATCAGCTTTGTTCGCATTCAGATTTTCCAAAGTCGAAGCGACCATAATTTGATACGCTGTTTGTTTTACATCATTCACATCCGACTTTATCTGCCAACTCAAACGGGGCTTAACGACATCAATTCCTTCCGGATTGTTCAGCATTTCGCATTGCAGATTGGTGACGCTGATTTTGTTTTGGGCTTGCGCCGAAAACGTAAAAAGTGTAATGATTAATGTAAGATGTAAAAAAAACTTTTTCATTTATTTTTATTTTTTGTTCTCGCAGATTTAGCAGATTCGGCAGATTTTTTTCTCATTTTTGTCATTCTGACGGAGGAAGAATCCCCGTTAGTAGCTCGATATGCTAAATAAACTTTGTGTTAGTTTCTTGTGGAGATTCTTCGTTCCTCGGAATGACAAACTAAGTAAAAATCCGTGCTCATACGTTTTAATTTGTGTCATACTTGTCTCAATTTTATTCCACAATTAATTTCTCCAATTTTTCTGAAACCGCAATTTCCTTACCATTTTTAAAAATTCTAAACCCTTTTCCTTTACCATATTTCTCCCCTGTTTTATCCCAAAGAATCGTAATGATATTCCCGTGATACAGCAAATTATCCAGACAAAACCAATCCCATTTTTCCTGTGGAATCAACGGATTTACCTCAATTTTTTCATCTGCTCTCGGGCGTAAACCCACCAATCCTGTAATTATCAAATCGTTAAAAGTCGAATGGTTGTAATAACGGCTACGCTCTCTGTCGCCCATCAGCCAATAACCAGTTGTTTCATCCAGATATTCTCCGATATACGGTTTGCCTCTGTAATATTGGGACTGCACATACAAATCCATTTGTTTGAAATAATCCGTTTTGGCAACGAAATTCTGATCGTAATTATTTAAAACATTTGCCAAAGCTGTCAAAGTCTGCGAACTTGCAAAAGGCCAAATTGCACCATCCCATTCGCAGGTTCCGGTTCCGTGGGTTCTAAAACGCGGACTTCTGCGCTCCGCCGTTGTCAAACCAAAAGGCGCCGAAAACCCCTTTTCGTCCTTAATCTGTTCCCAGGCTTTTTCAAAACCTTTGTCTTTTTGTGGCAGGTTAAAATACCACGGAATAAATCCGATTGCTTCTCTTACCTGTGCCAGAGTATCTTTTTCGGTAAACGTTTCAAAGAATTCACTTTTCGGATTCCATAATTTGGTTTCCACCAATTGTTGCAAAACATCGGCTTTGGCTTTAAATTTAGCTTCCGCTTCTTTGTCGCCTTTCATCGATGCCATTTTCGAAATCGCCATCGCATTTCCATACATATAACTGTTAATCGTCGGTCTTGCATTTTGTACTTTACGCCCGCCACTCAACGATTCTTCCATTCCGTCCTTTACATCGTGTTGCCAAAACAAACCATCCTTGCGCTGACGGTCTTTTTCCCAAACTGCATAATCGGTCACCATATCCGGGTACATATCGAGCAAGAATTTTTCGTCTTTATTCACCAAATAACGATTGTACAAAGCATCAGCCGTCCAGCTACTGAATTTATACAATTTGTTCATCGGCTTTCCTTCATTGCCACGGTACCAAATTTTGACATCCTGCTCAATGTACTGCGGATCGTGCACCCAACGAAATTCATTGATATGATGCCCAACAGCACAAGCAATCAAATTGTATTTATCAGCATACGAACGGTCTACCAAAAACTCAGTAATTGCATAACCCTGCGGTGTTTTTTTGATGTGTTTTCGAGCCGTCCACCAACGATAATAATAAATCTCCTCAAAATTCTGCTGAGGACATTCAAACAACGGAACATTCTTTTCCATCCACGCCCACGCACTGTCATTCGGAATCACAAATTTCAAGTTCTCGTCTTCCATCGTGTTGAAATAATCCACATAATGCTTAAAATTATCCGCTTTCAAAACAACTGAAGTTCCTTTTTTAGAATGCCCCGCACCCGATTTACATCCGCTGTTCAAAGCCGAAATCAGGATCACAATCGCCATTATTTTGTATTTAAATTGGTGTAACATATTCTATATATTTTAATTTTTTGGACGTGACCCTCCGTAAAAACTACCGGTCGTGCTGTACGTTCCCGCTTTTTTTTGTTCGGCAAAAAACCTCTCAAAAAAAGAGCTCCACTGCCATCACTCACGCGGATAACAATCACGTTTTGTCATTGCGAGGAACGAAGCAATCACAGTAGTTGCTCTCGTTATGTGATTGCTTCGTTCCTCGCAATGACTAATTCGCAGAAAAACTATAAGTCTGTCCCGCTTTCATCTCCACATCATATTCATTATACTTCGGCAATTGCACTTTAGTCAATTTCGCTTGTTTAGAAATAATCGGTTTCTTCACTTCCACATCATAAAACAACGGATTCGGGTTTTTACCTTTTGCTTTTTTAAGAACAATTCCTTTATCTGCTTTCAAAGTGTTTTCCAATTTCAATCGGCAGTTTCCTCCTAATTTTGAGTACACTTTCAAAGTCGAAACTTTGTTGTTTTTCCAGGTCATATCAATTACAAATCCGCCTCTGGTTACCAAACCTTTGATGCTTCCGGCTGCCCAAACCGTTGGCAAAGCAGGCAATAAATAAATCGCATCTTCCTGACTCTGCATCAGCATTTCGGCGATTCCGGCGGTACAGCCAAAGTTTCCGTCAATCTGAAACGGCTGGTGTGCATCGAGCATATTTGGATAGGTTCCACCACCTTTTCTTTGGTCGGCGGTCACCAAATGCAATTGATCCTGAATTAGTTTGTAGGCGTGATTG
This sequence comes from Flavobacterium sp. W22_SRS_FK3, assembly GCF_052113665.1. NCBI lineage: Bacteria > Pseudomonadati > Bacteroidota > Flavobacteriia > Flavobacteriales > Flavobacteriaceae > Flavobacterium > Flavobacterium sp. W22_SRS_FK3. The sequence continues at coordinate 237,561 of NZ_JBGQOF010000004.1, forward strand.
CCGTCCAGAAGTCTTGCCCATAAATTCACTTTCCACCCCATTGACCAGCCAGTCGATTCATCTGTTCTGTAAATCAATGATTGTTTTGCGGCTTCAAATAATTCAGGTGTTTTGATTGGCGAAATCTGATTACTCGGAAACAAGCCGTACAAATGCGAAACGTGTCGGTGGTTGTCTTTTGGATCATCCCAATCGTCCTGCCATTCCTGTAATTGATTGTGTTTTCCCACTTTCATAGGAGGCATTTTGTCAAGTGCATCGCTTAATTTTTTAGTATAATCAGCATTCGGAGCAACTAATTGTGAAGCTTCGATAACGTGTGTAAATAAATCAAAAACCAACTGATTGTCCATCGTAGTTCCGGAAGCTATGGTTGATTTTCCGGTTCCGCCTGCATGTGTGTTTTCTGGAGAACTTGATGGTACTACTACCAAATATCCCGTTTTAGGATCGGTAGTCATAAAATCCAAAAAGAAATCGGCAGCACCTTTGATTATCGGATATATTTCTTTTAAATAATTGATATCGCCGGTATACAAATAACGTTCCCACAAATCCTGCGAAACCCAGGCACCACCCGTAGGCCACATTCCTGACGCAGCCGAATCTACCGGAGCGGTTACACGCCAAATATCAGTGTTGTGATGCAAAACCCATCCGCTGGCGTTGTACATCATTTTTGCCGTTTCTGCTCCCGAAACGCTTAACTCTTTTGCCATCTGTATGAAAGGCTCGTGCATTTCGGTAAGGTTCGTTATCTCAGCCGGCCAATAATTCATCTCGGCATTAATGTTTGTTGTGTATTTACTGTCCCACGGCGGCGTGACCATATCATTCCAAATTCCCTGTAAATTAGCAGGCTGACCTCCAGGCTGTGAACTTGAGATCAACAAATAACGTCCAAATTGAAAATACAAACTCGCTAATTGCGGATCAAATTCCTTTTTAAAATCACGTATTCGTTCGTTTGTCGGTTTTTTGATGGCATCATTTGAACCTAAATCCAAAGCCACTCTGTTGAAGAATTTTTGGTAATAGGCAACGTGTGCTTTTTTGATTTCATCAAAACTTTTCGGTAAAGCTTTTTCTAAAAACGATTTGCTTTTCGCTATTTCGTCTTCTGTAATATCCTGATAGTTTTTGAAATTGGTCGCTATCGAAATATAAAGCGTTACTTCATCTGCTTTGTTGATGATTAGGATTCCGTTGCTTGCTGAAACTTCACCCCCTTTGTTTTTGGCTTCGATTCGTCCCTGAAATTTTACTTTACCTTTTACATTTTCAAAGTTAGTACCCGTTCCAGAAAGAATAATTTGATTTCCTTCCGTTGAAGCAACCGTTTTGTCAATCGGGCTGTTCATAAAAACATTCGCCGTAATCTGTCCCGGTTGACTTGCCGATAATTTTACCATAATTACCTGATCTGAAAATGAAGTCAGTATTTCTCTGGTAAATTCTACTCCGTTTACCGTGTACTTTACTTTTGCCGTAGCGTTTTCGATATCCAAATCACGGTAATAATTGGTGTATTTTTGATGTCCCGGAAACGAAATATAAGCACTCCCAAAAGTCTGGTAGGGCATTCCGTCGTTAGTTTGTGACATAATATCCTGTGTTGCCAAATCTTGCGCTTCATCAAATTTTCCTTCGAATATGAGCTTCCTTACTTTGGGTAACGCTTCGATTGATTTGTTGTGTGCGTTGCTGTTTGGCGAACCTGCCCAAATGGTTTCTTCGTTCAACTGCAGACGTTCTACAGCGGGATCTCCAAAAATCATTGCACCCAAACGTCCATTACCCAAAGGCAAAGCTTCGTTCCAAATCGTGGCGGGTTTATCGTACCACAATTTTAGTTCGCTGTTGCTTTGTGCTGTTGTGTTTTGTAAAACAAATAGCGAAACTCCTAGAAATGTAATTATTTTATTTTTAAACTTCATATCTTATAGTTGATGGTTAATCGTTGATTGTTGTTGGTTGATTTCTGCGGCTAATTCTTTTTAGAAAATGGCCTCAGATTTTCGCAGATCAATTATTAAATTCATATTTTTTTATTCCTTAATTTCTAATCAAAAAACAAATATTCTTGAGTTACGAGAGCGCGTGAGGGATAAGAGCTGGCTACCGAAGTAGCGCGGATAGCCCGACCGAATTTGGGAAAGGGGGCGACTAAGCGGTTTCGAATGTTGCCTCCTTTTTCAAATTGGGTCACGCCCAAATATTACTTCTTAACCTCATATACTTTCAGATTTTTTTCTCCGAACATTTCATATAATTTGTCGATGTCTTTCAGCGCATTTTTAGGCAAATTTTCGGCTTTGTTGCCAAAAACATATAATTTCTCGTAAGGTTCAATCACACAGGTTGATTCATCGATTTCGCCTTTTTCGTTTTTCACTTTGTTCAAATCCAGGCCCAAATATTTGGCCATAAAAGGGTACAAAGCCATGCGTTTTGAAACGCCAAAATCATGTCCTTCCTTCGCAAAATGGGCATTTTCTACCAATTCTTTCTTGCCGTAAAGTCCGTAGGTTCTTTGGATAAAAGGGAATTCTAATTCGGGAACTGCGAGTGTCCAGTCTTTTCCATCAGAAACAATTAATTGCGGTTTTGGAGCCATCATTGCAGAAATTTCTGCATTGTTGGTTCCGTTTCCGCAAAGGTGGATACCACGACCGCTCTCGCACGGGCAGCCTCCCGAAAAATGCGAAGAAACCATCACTACCGGAGCCGAAACCGTAATTCGGTCATCTAATGCGGCCAGAAACATCGTGTGTGAACCTCCGCCTGAACCGCCTGTAACACCAACTCTGGAAATATCAGCATTTTTAATGGTTGCCAAATAATCCAATAATCGGATTCCGCTTAAAACCTGAACAGTTGAAGCAATGCTGTTTCGGTGTGTTTCTTCAGGAAATTGCAATAAGGATTCTCCCCATGCAAACAAATCGTAACTCACGACAATAGCACCCATTTTGGCCATTACAGCACAACGGTACTGTTCGTCTTTTCGGTATCTTCCGTCACCAAAATGCCCATCTGGTGTTAAGATGATTGCTGATTTTTTGTTTAACGGATACGGTTTGTAAATTGATCCTGTTGTGTAAACTCCCGGAAGAATTTCTAAAGCAATATTCTCTACACTATAATCACTGTAAATTCTTTTTGGGGTTAAAAGTGGTTTAGACTTTGGCGTTGGGGGCGCCTTGTCTAAACCAAATGACGTAGTCATACATGCTTTTAACTCCTTTTTTCGTTTTTCCCAATCGGAAACATTAGAATATAAAGTGGTTAAATAATCTAAACGTTCTTTTCCTTTATCGACTGAAACTTTATGACTTTCATATTTTCGAATTTGATAACTTCCATTGGGCTGTTTGAAATACGTTAGCTCAAAAGGTACTAAAACATTTGCCAGAGAGACTTCCAGATTGCCAGGTTCTATTCTCCAATCGGCGTAATCCAACTCTTTTCCTTTCAACAAACCGCGGTCGTCAATCACGGTAATATGAAAAATAGTTTCAACGTTTTTGATTGTTTCGATAACCGGTTTTCTAAAATTGGTATCTGAAGTGCATTGTGCGTTTGTATGTATCAATACGAAGATTGAAACCAAAAAAGCAAAAAGTATTCTTTTAATAGTAATCATTTTTAAATTTTTAAATTTTACATTCTATTGTATATTTTCCGGAACCTAATTGCAAAGTAGGTTTCTTATCTTTTTCATCAAAACCTAAAGTCATCCATTTTTTATTGACTTTGATCTCTGAATTTTTAGGAACAGGCAATTTAATTGTTGCTGAAGTATTCGCAGGAATTTCAACTCTCAAGATTAATTTTCCTTCTTTTTTATCCCATGCAGAAGCAATATTTCCGTAAATCGATTGATAAGCTGCTTTTGCAAAAGTCATGTCGCCCACAACTTCCGGCTGAATAAAGAAATGTTTGAAACCCGGATTTTGATCATCTGGAACGATTCCGGCTAGACTTTTGTAAAACCATTCTTCAATTTGTCCCATCATAAAGTGATTCCACGAATTTCCTTTGCGTGGATCCCATTGTTCTGTCAAAGTTGTCAAACCAAATTTAATCTGAAACCCATAACCCGGCGCATCGTAATGATTGTTCATTTTGTACATCATTTCGTTTTCGCCGTTTTGGGCCAAAGCCTGAAACAAATAGCGGTTTCCAACATCGCCAGTTGTCAATCGATCACCCTTGGCTTTGATATCTGCTAATAAATTCTGCATTACTGCCTGTTTGTATTGCGGTTCTACGATATCCATAAAAATAGGAACAGCGTTACTAAACTGACTGCTGGTTCCGTATTGTTTGGTTTCTGGATTGAAAAATTCCTTGTTGAAAGCGTCTTTTATATCAGCCGTCAGCTTTTCGTACTTCGCAATATCTTCTGTTTTGTTCAATAATTTTGCCGCTTTTGCCACAAGACTTGCTCCGTAAAAATAATGAGAAGTGGCGGAAAGTGCAATCGGACTGTTTTTAGAATACCCCGCGGCGTGATCTCCATAATCATACCAATCGCCCAAACCGTGTGACACAATATGATTGGTCGCTTTTGTGCCTAAATAATCGGCATATTTTTTCATTACCGGATAATATTTTTCGATTAACGAAGTGTCTCCGTAATATTCATAATACATCCAGGGCAGAATAATTCCGGTAACGCCCCATTCCGGAGAATCGGTAAAGTCGCCACCAAAAACAACATATTCGGGCGAGATAGTCGGAATCAGTCCATTGTCACGCTGTGAATCGGAAATATTTTGCATAATAGCCGGAAAATAACTTTCCATATTATAATTAAAAAACAAGCCCGGCCCGTTGAGATGTATTTCCTCTAACCATCCTAATTTTTCGCGTTGCGGACAGTCGGTCATCACACTTTGAAAATTACTTTTTATCGCATTGTTAATCAGTAAATGCGTTTTGTTGAAAATGTCATTGGAACATTCAAAATTTCCGGCTTCTCCAGCCGAATTGTAAATGAAATTCGATTTCAAATCAACAAGAGTTGGCAGATTTTCATCTTTAGTTTCTTTGTAATTGATGTTCTCTATCTGCACATATTGAAAACCGTAATAACTGAATTTTGGCTGCCATTCTTCTACGCCATCGCCTTTTAAAGTATAATCGTAATAATAGGGTTTACCTGTTTTTCCCTGACCGACAGTTCCGTCTTCATTCAGGCTTTCACCCACCCAAATCCGAACGTTCTGTCCTTTTTTTCCTTTGACTTTTATGGTCGTGAATCCCGAAAGATTTTGTCCCATATTGAAAACAAAAAAGTTAGGTTTCAGCTCTTTGGCTGTTTTAACATTGTATTGTTTTTGGATCGTAATTGGAGAGGCAGCTTGTGGTCGTAAAACACCTTTTGGCGCTTCCTGAACTACTACTCTTTTCCATGCAGAATCATCAAATCCGGTTTCGCTCCAGCCTTTTTGTTCTAGATTAGCGTTGTAATCTTCTCCTCCAAAAATGCTGTTATAGGTAATCGGGCTTTTAGAATATTTCCAGGTCTCATCGGATTTTATAATTTCCTCTGATCCGTCTTTATACATCACTTTCATTTTGAAAAATAAAGTCGGCGGGCCAAAACTCACATAAAATTTAGTGTATCGGTCGGCAACCGTATTGTACATCCCGTTTCCCAAAAGAACACCAATTACATTCTCGCCTTTTTCCAATTCCGAAGCACTCAACTCATAGCTATTATAATTTACAGATCTATCATAATCTGTCCACAAAGGAGCAAATTGACTCTTTCCAACTTTTTTGCTGTTTAAAGTCAGTTCGTAATGCCCTAAACCTGAAATGTAAATGACCGCTCCTTTGACTGCTTTATTTACCGAAAAAGGTTTACGCAATATGATACTTCTACGGGATAAAGAATCAGAAGCGTTGATGATTGCTAATTTTTTTTCTCTTTTAAAAGTAGCCGTATGATAATTTCTCCCTTCCGGCAAATGACTGTTGGCTTTAGTAATAGCACCAATCCAGACTGGATTCAAATCTGATGCTGAAGGTGACATTCTGAATGAAGCTGTTTTGCTCCAATTAGAAGGTTTTCCTTTTTGATTCCAGACTTTTACTTTCCAGAAGTATTTGGTTTCGCTTTTTAGCGGAGTTCCATTGTAAGTAATTTGAAGATTTTTATCTGAATTTACTCTTCCGCTGTTCCAGATATCGCCGTTGTTATTTTTTAGATTTTCTTCCGAAGAGGAAACCAAAATCTGATAGCCTATTTGTAAGGCATAAAATTCTTTTGAAACCAATTGCCAACTTAATCTTGGTTGACTTTCAATAACAGCCAATGGGTTTTCTGTCATTTCGCATTTTAAATGCTCGGCAGAAATTTGTCCGTTAAAAATGAAAGTCACTAAAAGACAAAATAGGGATACTATGTTTTTGAAATTCTTCACTTTATATTTTTAGATCGTTTAAACCCGACAGGTTTTAAAAAACTGTCGGGTTGATTGTCAATTCAATTGAACTGTTTCGTAACCAATGATTTAATATTAAATACCGCTTCCGGGATCAATTTTCCAGTATCCGGCAAATCGGTAAAATCTGGTGTATCCGGTTCTGTGTCGGCATTTGGTGTGTAACGCTGATTTCCTGTGCGGAACATAATTCGCTCAAAACCATCTACCGGCGCATAAAAAATACGATTTGATTCTTTTCCGTCATTTACTTTTATCGAATACGAACGCGTTTTGACATCCAGTCTAACTGTAATTTTATATTCTTTTCCGGCTTCGTATTTTGTAATTCCGCCAAAACGGGCACCATTTTTTGCTTTTAATTCTCCATCCGAATCAAAAATTAACCTTACAGCCGGCAGCCCCTGTTTGTTTTGAAATTCAATTTGCAATAAACCATGATCATTTTGTTCTGGTTTTACGGTAAAAGTAGCTTCCATTTTTTGGGCAAACGGAATCACACGCTCTGCTCGTGAATAGTCAAAATAGTCCTGATCTCTCAAAGTCAGCCACTTTTTACCATCCTCTTTCTTTTCTATTTTTGTGGATGCCCAAGCCAAATCATAGGTATTCCATAATTTTAGTTCTTCGCCGTTTGGCAAATCATTGAAAACATCATTGGCGTTTTCTTCCACTTCACTCATCACTGGAACAGGTATTGAAGCTACCCAGATATCTTCTTTGTTCATGCTGTAACTTACCCAAAGTTTTCCATCTGGAGGTGATCCATTTTTTTCTGTAATTCCACGGACATATTGCGGTCCTGCAGATTTGTAATTTCCGCCGTAACGCATCGGACTTATTTCGCCATGAACCAATAATAAATCTTTGTAATTTAAACCATCGTCAGAAGTTGAAATAGCCAAAGGCCAACGATATTCGGATGGATTGTAAACAGTTGCGTAACGATTGTCAGACATTTTTTGTCCCCAGATTTTGGCATTGCTGTTTACAAATCCCGGAGCTCTCAAAGGCATATAATCCCACGATTTCCCATCATTTTTGCTAATTGATGTTAAGGCGTGTTTCCATAAACCTACCACATTTCCGTTTGGCAAATGGTAATAGCTAAAAGCTTTGTAGGGTTTTTGAAGCGGAATTAATTCGTCATCGCGATCTGATTCTTCCACCCATTGTTGTAAAACCAAAGGATCTGAAAGAATTTCTTCGCAAGCTTTTTTCAAACCTTTATCTTTTGATTTGGTGTAAAATAGAAAAGATGACTTAGACCGATCCCAGGATTTATTGTATCGAATAAAATATATTTCACCAAAACTTCCATCTTTTTTAATTTCACGAATCACGCGACCAATTCCTTTTCCGTCATTCGGATCGTCTTTTTTGTCCATCGCGATTCCGTAATAGCCCAAAGCAAAAAGGCGGTTATCCTTAGAGGTATAAAATCCCATTCGCTGGTGCATAATCGCATCCAAATTTTTAGCAACACCGTCTACTCCTTCTTTTTTCCAGCCGTCTGGAATTCTGTAGACTGGAAAAATAACTATAGGTTTTGTCCAGATTATTCCATCTTTTGAAGTCATAAAAAGAGTATGACTTGGCGGAATATGTTCTCCGGATGGGTCACTCAAATAATGCAGGTAAAAAGTGTTGTTCCAATATGCCATCATAGGCTGATGGTTGTAGGTCCAGCCAAAACCATCTGCTTTTTCAGGATGTTCCCTACTCGCACGCATAATTTGTGTGGCGTGAACACCAACTGCAGGACCCAATTGTCCGTGGTGGTAATCGATGTTAGAAAGTGTTTTGCCTGTATATCGTATCGTGTCTTGTTGTGCCTGTGCCGAATTGACTGCGACACAGCTCAACAAAATGGTTGTTGCTGATACGATATTCATTTTTATGTTTTGAAATGCAATCATTGTTTTTAACTTTTTATCTGCCAAATCTGCGTGAAAAATTTACTCCTGCAGATTGCTTCGCCTGTTCGCTTTCGCTCGGGTCTGCAGATTTAGCAGATTATTTTTTTTTTACTTCTTTTCAATTAATCCTTTTAGAACGGCTGACGAAATTGTTGTTATTGTTCCGTGTTTGTGTCCTTCGGGAAGGCTAATTTTGGATGACACATCTTCGAAATGCACAAAATCGGAAGTGCTTAAGGCTTTGTAATTTTTTGAACCGTAATTGTCATAATACAGCAACCATTTTTTACCGACTTTTACGACTGTTGGTCCTTCTGATAAATATTCGGTTAAGGGTTTTGATCTTTTTTCGAATGGTCCAAAAGGTGATTTTCCGAAAGCTACTTCTATGTTTCGCATGGGTCTGGTGTTGTCTTTGAGAACCAAAACATAGTCCTTTTTGCCTTTTTTTACAATCACACAGTCTATGACACTGAAACCTGGATCGTAGTATAATTTGGTATCCGAAAAAGTTTTGAAATCCTTGGTCGTCACATAATACATTCGGTGGTTGTTTTTCTCGTCTTCTACTCCTTTTTCGAATCGGAATGGGATTGTGGATGCCCAGATAATAATGTATTCATTTTTGACATCATCATAAAAAATTTCTGGCGCCCACACGTTTACGACTTCAGGCTCATTTTTCATTACGGGAATGTATTCCTGTTTTGACCAATGCATCAAATCTTTGGAACTGGCGTAGCCAAAACCGTTTCCGCCTTTCCAGTCGGTTGTCCAAACCATGTGATACGTTCCGTCTTCACCTTTTGTGATGGATGGATCACGCATAATTTTGCTCACGCCGACTTCTGGTTTTAAAAATGATCCTTCTAAACCTTTCCAGTTGTATCCATCTTCGCTGTATGCCAGATACAAACCTTCTGTCGCTGGTTCTCTGAAAGAAGTAAAAAGATAAATCTCTTTCTTTTTTTGAGAATAGCTTACAGAAAAAAGTGAAAGTGTTAGTATGATGAATATTTTTTTCATAATAATTTTATCTTTTTGATAATTGCAAAAAAGCAAAAATCTCTCTCTTTAGCCCCGATAGAAGCAGAAATCCTTATAAGTCGGGGTTCGGCTTATAAGATTACTTCACTATGCTTTTATTTTCATTGGAGTTCAGTGAACTTCGTAACGTAGAGCGGGACGATGCATGCTAAAATACCCAATTTTTCTGCTCCTGAAATAATTACCTTATTCTGTAATTGCTTTTTTATCCAGGTCTTTTCCTTTTTTAACAACTGTAGTAACATTTTTGAATACATTGTTTTTCAGGAAAATATTTTTCGTTTCTTTTCCATCAGCTTCAAGGAAAATATCAGTAGCGTTGAATGGAAAATTGTTGTTGATCATCATATTCGAAGCATTATCGATTTTGATAACCGGAATCCCTTTTATTGGTGTTGAAGATCCTACGTTGTCCAAAATCAGGTTTCTTGAATCGCTGATTTTGAAAGAGGAACCGACTGTTGCGTTGACTTTTACATCGTGAAATTCTACATCAGTTGCCGTGTTTATGGTGAAACCTTCCTTGCCATCCATATTGATGTTCGAGAACGTGATGTTTTGGATTGGCATTTCAACAATTCCGCGAACAAATCCGGCTTTATTGACGTTTCCACCCGTAACGTTGCTGATATGGATGTTTCTGAAAATGGGCGTGCGCTCTGAAACCGGCTCCTCAAGATTGTCTTTATCGTAGAACAAATCCAGAATAATGGCTTCTTCCTTGATGTTTTTCATTACGATATTGTCGACGCGAATGTCTTCTACAACTCCACCTCTTCCACGTGCCGATTTGATTCGGATTCCACGATCGGTTCCGTCGAAAACGCAATTGGAAATGGTAATCTTTTTGATGCCTCCCGACATTTCGCTTCCAATTACAACACCACCGTGACCGCTTAACATGGTACAATTGGTGATGGTTACATTTTCGGTTGCTCTTCCGTATTTACGCCCATCTGCATCACGTCCTGATTTAATAGTGATACAGTCGTCACCCACGCTGATGTGGCAGTTTGAAATGTGAACATTTTTGCAGGAAGAAGGATTTATTCCGTCTGTGTTTGGCGAATGCGGATTAAAAATTGAAATTCCAGTTACCGTTACATTATCACAAAAAACAGGGTTTATCGTCCAGAAAGGCGAATTTTGAAACGTTACACCTTCGATTAAAATATTCTTGCAATTGTAGGCCTGAAAAAAAGCAGGTCTGAAAAAGTGTTTGTCAATCGTTCTTTTGTAATAGGGCTCATAAACGATTCCTTTATTTTGCTCAGTCCACATTTTTTGGTATTTCGTTTCCGGAATTGGACCTTTAGCGGTTTCGATTCGGTACACTTCATTCCACCACGCTTTTCCCTGTCCGTCTATCGCGCCTCTACCTTTAATGGTAATATTTTCAACGTCTTTGGCATAAAATAATGGCGAGAACGACTGCATCACGATGCCTTCGTAACGCATTTCTACATACGGAAGGTAGTCATCGAAGTTCTCTGAAAATTTTAAAAGTGCTCCTGAATCCAAATGGATGGTGATGTTACTTTTTAATTTTAAAGCACCTGTTAGATATTCTCCCGCTGGGAAAAAGATGGTTCCTCCTCCGTTTTTAGATGCTTTTTCGATAGCGTTTTGAATGGCTTCGGTGCATTTTATTCCCTTGTTGTTTCCACCTTCGTTTAGGATGTTTAGCCAGCCGTCGTTTGCGAAAGCGGAGTTTAGACCTGTGATGAAGAAGAGTAGTATTATAATATTTTTGATTTTCATATTGTTTTATTTTTGGCACGCAGATTCTGCAGATTGTGTCGGATTTTTTATTCCTCAGATTCTAAAATAAGTACCCAGTCATTACCATCTTCTTTTTTTCCTGATGGTTGAAATTCCTTAATTCCTTTGTTTTCGAATTTTCCAATATATTTATACTCACCATTTCTTGGATTATACCAACTTGCGATTACATTATCTCCTAAAATTTTTCCCATATTAATGTCCATTTTTCTGCCATTGTATGTGTAAATAAACGCATAACTAACTCCTCTTGTTCCAACCAAATAATCATATTTTTCACCTTGATTTGCAATCAGGGTTTGATCCGGCATACGATCTAAATAATCATGCTTTAACATCAGATTTTTAATGTGTATCATTTGTCCTGCTCCCTGCGCATTTATCGCATCATTCCACAATTCTTTGTTACCGTAAGCTGGATTATCGCCTTTTCTGAACATTTGCATTACGGCGCTGTGACCATAAGTAAAGCCTGCTGCTCCTGCAAAAACCGACCAATATCCATAACGTCGGACATCATTGGCCGTCCATTTTGGCTGTAAAGTATCGTGCAGGCCATGTGGAATTCCTTCGTATGATGGCTCGCCGTCCAATGTTGGTTTTGTTGGTTTTAGATCCCAGTCCCTATGTACAAATTTGTAATTGTCTTCTTTGAAAGCTGTAGGATCGGTTTCCTGTGCGTATGTTTTATGTCCGGACTGGAACATATTAAAATCCAGCCAGGCTGAATTATGAAAATTCTCAGAAGAATCGGTTCTGCCGAAAGGATGGAAAGTTACCAATTGATCCGGATTATTGGTCTTCAGAGTATTTCCGATAGCATTCCAGATGTCCTGAAACTCATTTCCTTTGGTATCACCTCCGTTTAACCAAATTATATTGGTTCTTTTTTTATATCGGTCTGCCAAAAACCTGGCGTATCGGGTAGCCTGATCTTTATTGACTTTATCGCCTTTTGAAACATTGGTCCCCCAAACCGGAACCATCGCCAGGTAGATTCCGTTCTTTTGAGCGACATCCAACGTGTAATCTATATGATCCCAGTAATCGTATTCCGGAGCATTATTAGGATCGTTGCCTGGTGAAGTAATTTGATCAGCTAAATTATCATTCATTAATGCCTGATCGCCATACACATTTACAGCATTCAAATTATGCAGTATCATTACCTGAACCACATTGAACCCCTTTGCTTTTCTGTCTTCAAAATATTTATTTACTCCTTCTCTATCCAACTTACTGAACTCAAGCCAGCCTGTATCGCCTAACCAGAAAAATGGTTTCCCATCTTCGGTAACAAAATAGTGGTGGTTTGGTGAGACTTTAAGTTTTGGCAATTTTTGGGATTGAGAAAATCCGCTTTGTGCTGTCAACATAAAGGGTATACAAAGGGCGTATAAATATTTAATTTTCAGGTTCATTTTATTTTATTTTGAATTATGTATTTATCTTTTTTGCCACAGATTAAAATGATTTCTTTCTGGTCTGTTTGGTTAATTTTTCTTCACTACAAAAAGTACTTTTTGTTTGATTTCAGCTTGTGGAATTACAACCTGTTTTCCTCCGCTAATATTTGTTTTTTTAACACTATTTCCATTGGAAGCATTGATTGTGTACACTTCAAAAGTTCCGCTCTGATTTGATAAATCAATGGAAACATCCTGATCGTTTTTCAGATAAAAAAGATAAGCCTTGCCTTTATTTTCCAGCGTCCAAAGGGCATCTGAAAAAGTAGTCCCTGCTACAAAATTCATATCAGCAAGTGCCTTATAAAAGCCCGGGACTTCAATTTTTGGAATATTTGCTAAAGAAGCTCCTCCCATTAATGCCGCCCATCCAAATCTTGGTGCTCCCATTGTAGAATAAAGTACCGCTTTCTCCGGATATTTTTCGCGGTATTCGCGAACAGCTCTGTAAACCTGATCATCCGTTTCTTTTCCGGTTTTCATTTTACGGGCGTGCTGACGCGGTGCTAAATTTTTACCGCCTTCAGGAGCATATAATGTTCCGTCTTCTTTATAATACCAATATTTAATATCAATTACATCAACGGTTTTGGCTCTTTCAACTTCATTCAAAATGGCATCCTGAACATCTTTTGTAGCACTTAAAGCGATTTTTGATTCGTTTTGATGTTTTTTTTCATAGTTAGCTATGACATCAATCCAAAACTGCATAAAGCTTAATGGTCCAGTATATTCAGCACTTGTGAGTTGCAAAACGTTGGTATTATCTTTAAAGTTCTCTAAATTTTTCTCGATAAAAGCTACGTGCAATTTTCTTATATCTGCATTTTTTATATCATAAAATTGTTCTGCCAGAAAAATCCTTTTATCACCTGCATACGGCGGTGGTTCAGGCAATCCTGTCGTATTGATATTATTGGCGGGGCGCCAAGGGGAACTTGCCCAGTGTGCGCCTGCTTCTAAAATATTATGTTGAAAATAAGCTTCATTTAATAAAAATTTATCTTTTTGAGCTGCCAATTCTGCAAAAGTTTTTAATCGGTTCCAGTACCACGCATTATAACGGGTCAAATCATATTTACTCAAATGATCCCAAGCTGTTCCCTTTCCGCTCCTGTCAAAAGGCTGTTCGTAAAACGGTGCCCAGACATCGGCATCGATTCTGCGGATGCGTTCGTGGTCTGCCATTCTTTGTTCGTACCACAGTCCGTAATTATGATCTATTGCCGATTTGTTATTGTTGACTAAGTAAGCTACGGTTTCTTCCAGATTATCAGTATAACCCAAACCATAATGTCCCGGAACAAATCGGGTAATATGCGGTCTCGATTTAGAAACTTCCAATTCACGTAAGCTTCCTCTCCACCACGGCACATCTACAATTTCTCCAGTTAAAACTCCTTTTGAAGAAGTTAAAAACCCGTTTGTTAAACCAATTTTGTCCGTATTTGATTGTATAGCCACATCTGATTTTACTTCAGCAATTCGTTTAACTTTGGCATAATCCGCAGAAATTGGATTCCTCGTTGATGCTTTAGTAATGAATTCTTTTAAAGTTTCGTTTAATTTATACGCCTCGGCTGTTAAAACTTTTGCTTGTTCCAATGTCGGACTCGAAGAAGGTTCCGTACCTAAGTCCATTATTTGAGCTTCCATAGGCAATTCCCCCAGACGCTGTTCTAATAAAGCATAAAATAAGCTTCTTGGACTAATGTGATTGTTGACGTCTTTCCAATGTCCGTTTCCTGCCCATTGTCCCCAAACTCCAAAAGCCCAGTTGTTGGCTGTTGGCGGATTGTAATTTTCTATTTTGGATGCCGATGTTTCCCAAATGACACTATTGGCAGCATTCCAGCCTAAACCTCTTCCGTCCTGTTCTTTGTTTTTAAAACTGACGGCATTTCCATCAATTAGAGAAACATCAAAAAGTATTCCGTTTGCCCAGCTTCCAACCGAACCGCTGAAACTGTATGGCAAATGTGATTCGCATTGCAAAAAAACGTTTGGTCCGGCAGTAGCGTAACCTCCAACTACAAAATCATTGTATCCGAATTCCGAATAACAACGCTGAAACAAAGTCTGCTGCCCTTCTGTATAAAACGTATTTCTTCTAAAAGCTGCAATTTCTGAAATTGGGTTCAGTGCCAGACAATCTTCGACGGTAATGCGTTTGGCTGTTTTTAAAATTGAAACCGCTCCTCCTGCAAACTGTTCAAAATTGACTTGTCTTATCCATATATCTTCTGCATTTTCAACTGAAACACCATACCATCTGTGCTGTTCGTCTTTTGGATTTGCAGTATCATAATCTGATTTCAATGTCAGGTTTTCAACACCTGAATTATTGATCCTGCCCAACCAAACATAACGCACAACTGTCGATTTTGACAATTCTTCATCCAAAGCATTGGTTAAAGGCGCATCGAGGGTAATTTTATTTCCTTCAAATGATATAATTTCTCTATCAGCACGAATGACAAAATCATAGCCTTTCCATCCAATCCAACCGCTTTCGCCGCCAAAATCGGCAGTTCCCAAAAGCTCAATCCAGTTTTTTGAAATGGGAGTATTGATTACAATATGATCGCCTTTTTTAAAAACAGCATTATTTTTAACCGATAATTTTATTGCGCCTAATGGTGTAAAATTAGCAGCTACTCCTACAGAATCTTTAAAAACACGATTATCAATACCGTTAATATTGACAATTGCTTTTCTGTTGATTGAAGTTCCTAAAAGTACCGTTCCGCTGTTTCCTGAACCGCTTCCTCTTAGTACAATTCCGCTTTCCTTGATATTGATTTCGCCTGAAACTTTGAAGATTCCTTTGTCTAAAAGTACCGTTCCTTTAAAACCAGTTGCATCAGCTTTTAATTTCGCAACATAATCAATAGCTGATTGAATTGTTTTGGTTGCATCGCCTTCAATATGTGATACAAAAGCTTTGATAGCAACATTTGGAATCGCAACGGAAGAAGCTTTGTAACCTGCAAAAGAAAAATCCGGAATCTGGTTTCCTTTTGCATCTGCTGTGCGCTCGGGTTTTCCTTCTTTGTTTTTTGTAATATCAGGAAATTGGTTTTGGGCTGTACTGATATTAAAGAAAATAACAAAACAGGATAAAACGAGTAAATCCTGTTTTGTAATTCTATTTTTAAGTTGAATAAAATTCATTTGTTATTTTATTTTAGAAGAAAGGAATAAGAAGTAAGACTTAAAACAGCATCCAGATTCTTTATTCTAGACTCTTCATTCTTTTTTCAAAATTACTGCAACAATGCTTCTTTCAATGGATCGGTATTATTTTCTGTTTTTGTCCAATCTGTTTTTCTTTTTGGATTGATGCCATTAAAATACTTCTCGATATTGGTGTATCCATCACCATTCATATCCTGATTCGCATCTGCTGCATCATTCGGATTTAGACCATATTTCTTTTCCCAAGCATCCGGGATTCCATCATTATCAGAATCTTTATAAGCTTTTCCTTTGTATTCCGGATAACCACCAACCTGATTTGGACTGGTAATAATTCCTTTTTTATAAGAGTCTGCCGGAAGTCTTCTTTTGATAAACTCTTTACCAATTGTATTTTCCAGACCGTCTTTAACCTCAATTTTTCCGGTGCGAACCTGTTTTACAATTCTTTCGTCAACAGCATCACGTTTTGGCAAAGTCGCTCCTGCATTAGCCAACACATC
Organism: Flavobacterium sp. W22_SRS_FK3; assembly: GCF_052113665.1. Taxonomy (NCBI): domain Bacteria; kingdom Pseudomonadati; phylum Bacteroidota; class Flavobacteriia; order Flavobacteriales; family Flavobacteriaceae; genus Flavobacterium; species Flavobacterium sp. W22_SRS_FK3. Next base: position 253,934 of record NZ_JBGQOF010000004.1, read on the forward strand.
ATCATAAGCCTTTTCTGCACTTACAATTAAAATTGGAGGCATTACAAAAGCTTTGTTTTGCTTAATTTGTGCCAGGAAATCTTTGGTCGCTTCAGGTGATAAATCTTCCAGTTGTACACCGCCGTTCCAGTTATCTGCTGTTACTTCAGGAGAACCCACAATAAAATTACCATCTACAAATGCTTTTCCAAAGGTTTTCGGACTAATATAACCCGACTCAGGTTTTATGATTCGGTAACGAACAGGCTGATCGGTTGGCGTAATAGGTCCTGGTTTGAAATAATTATTGATAATATTATATTGGGAGCGATAATCCCCTCCGTCCAAAGTACGGTTCCACCAGTTAAAAACCACATTATTCACAAAGTTAAAACTTCCATACATTCCAACTGAAGCATTTCTAGAAATATTATCGGCCCATAAATTACGGATAAACATACTATTTAAACCGCCGATAGTACTCCCAAAGGCATGATTGTAGGTGTCCAGACCTTCTGACGAAATAGTATTTTGAATGGTAACATTCACCGAAGGTAATTTTTCTAATTTCGACTTTTCGTTAACCTGAAATTGGTGGCGATACAGGGAAATATTTTCGTCTAATCCCCAACTCAGCGAGCAATGATCAATAATCACGTTTCCGATTACATTTCCGCCAAGGGCATCATCTCTTCGGGTTACTTCGGTTTCGCCACGACGAAAACGAAGATAACGAATAATGATATCGTGTGTATCTAGTAAAACTGACTCACCGGCAATACAAATTCCGTCACCCGGAGCGGTTTGTCCGGCAATGGTAATGTAAGGTGCGCGAACCGTGATTGGTTTTTTCAGATGAATAATCCCTGAAACATTAAACACGATAGTACGCGCTCCCACCGCTTCGAGTGCTTCTCTAAAAGTTCCTTTTCCGCTGTCTTCTAAACTTGTCACAACAAAAATTTTACCACCACGACCTCCAGGCGTTTGCGCCCCTCCACCCATCGCTCCGGGGAAAGCAGGAATATCAGCATGAACTAAATCTGTAGGTAAGGATGCCCAGGGCACATATGGACGTCCTTGCAAAGCTTCTGCTTTGATAATGTTTTCGTTGGCTTTCCAAATTTGATCCAAACGCTCAATTTCGGATTTCATCATGGCATCAGTTTTATCCTGTAGCTCTTTTGGAATATCTGGATATTGTGCGTAGGTAGTTGAGAATATAAAACATAGTGAAGCGATCATTATTGTTCTTCTAAGGACAGTCTTTTGGAAATTGTTTTGCATTTGTTTTAGTACTTAGTTATTAGTAGTTAAACCTTAGTAATTAGTATTAATTATTTTTGTAATTAAAAAACTAATGGCTAATTACTAAGGACTAGAGACTATTTTATTTACCTGATTTAGCTTTTTCTCTTTCTTCCAGACGTTTGTGCCAATCAGCACTTTCCTTATTTAAATCGTAACCTTCTTTGGATAAATAATTGTTGATTCTTCCTTTGTATTTACCAAACCAGGCATGTTTCTCTTTTGATGAACCTCCATCCATGGCATGTTCTCTGGCTTCAACCAAAGCGTCATAAATGTATTTTTTTTGTGCTTCTGTTAAATTTGGCAGCATATCATTATAACCGTCTACAGTAATTGGTAAAACACCATACGTCATTCCGTCTTTTACTTCGGTAATTTTATCCTCATTTAATTGCTTCCCTAATTTTTTCAAATAGGCTTTGTGCAATTTGCCGATTGCCTTATCAGCTTCCGCTTTTAGTTTATCAATTGAAGCGTTTTGCTTTTCTTTTGATAAAGTAGCACTGTCTTTTACTTTTTTGATTTCGGCATCTCTTGCATCCTGAATTTTACTCAAATCACGAAATTGCTGCGCAACAATATTGGTTACGGCCGTTTCTTTTTCTTTGTTTCCTAAGGCAAGTTTTTCAACGATTTTAGTTGCTCTTTCGTTAGTAACTTTAATATATTCCGGGTCTGCATATTGCTGTGCGCTGATTTCGCAAAATGCAAAAAGGAGCAACAATAGACTAAATGCTGTTTTTTTTATTGACATAATATTTAGTTTTTTATAAAAGTCGCATGCCAAAAACAATACTCTTTCTTGACCGTACGACTTTCAACTTGTGATTTAAATTTTAATCTAACAAAGGTCTTACCAAAGTTTCTTTATTATTGGTTAAATCTTTCCAATCTACTTTTTTGTCTGTATCAATACCATTGATATAGGCTTCAATATTGGTATAACCATCACCATTCGAATCTAATTTTGCATCAGATGGGTCCTTTGGATTTAACCCGTGTTTTTTCTCCCATTTGTCCGGCATACCATCTTTGTCTGTATCTACATAAGGCTTTCCTTTATATTCCGGATAACCACCAACCTGAGAAATATCAGTTATGATACCTTGTTTATATGAGTCCATTGGTAAACGACGGTGCTCAAACTGATAGAATTCTTTTTTCTCTAGCCCTTTTGCATATTCAGGAACTCCTGTTTTTACGGTTCTTACGATTCTTTCATCAACTTTGTCTCTTATTGGAAAAGTGGCACCTACATTTTTAAGCACGAAATCATAAGATTCTTCTGCCGTCATGAATTTATTAAACCAAGGCATTGGAAAAGGCTTGTCACTTTTCATTTTATCGAAATAAGTTGTAGCTTCATCATAAGTCATCAACTCGCCTTTTTTATTTTCGATTTGAATACCGCCATCCCAGTTGTCTTTGGTTACTTTTTCGTTATTGTTCACTACGTTTCCGTTTACATATGCTCTACCAAAAACCATATAAGGCAGTTTGCTTCTCCCTGATTCTGGTTTTAAAATTCTGTAACTAATAGGTTGTGTCAAATCGGTAACAGGCCCCGGTTTGTAAAAGTTATTAATAATATTGTAGTTCGCTGTATAATCGCCACCATCTGTTGATCTGTTGTACCAATTGAATACTACGTTATTTACAAAGTTAAAAATACCATTCCAGCCAATAGAAGGATTTCTACCCGCATTGTTCGCCCACATATTTCTAATAAAAGCACAATTCTCTCCACCTAAAGTACTTCCGAAAGCATGATTATAGGTATCCAATGCTTCTCCGAACAAACTGTTTTGAATCGTGATATTTACCGTGGGTTTCTTTTCGTCCGGATAACCAGCACCCGGACTATACATGTGTCTGTAGATTGACATATTCTCGTCTAATCCCCAGGTTGCCGAAACGTGATCGATCATAATATTTCCTACTGGGTTTCCTCCAATGGCATCATCACGGCGACCTACGAAAGTTTCTCCTCTGCGGAAACGCATGTGTCTGATAACAACATCATGGGTATCAATCCAAACGGATTCTCCTGCAATACAAATTCCATCGCCGGGAGCTGTCTGTCCTGCTATAGTAATGTAAGGCGCACGAATGATTAACGGACTTTTAATTTTGATAATTCCAGAAACATTAAAAACAACAATTCTGGCACCTCCTTTTTCACAAGCTTCTCGTAAAGTTCCGGGACCTCTGTCTTCTAAGCTAGTTACCGTATAAACATTTCCGCCACGACCACCAAAAGTGTACATACCTCCTCCTTCAGCTCCTGGAAAAGCAGGTATAGACGCCTGTGGTAAATCGTTTGGTCGAGATGCCCATGGAATATAAGGTTTTCCGTGTTTGGCTTCTTCTTCAATAATTATAAGGGCCTTTTCCCATGCTTCGTCAGAAAGTCTGTTCGCTTCGTCTTTAATTGCTTTTTCTTTTGCCTGTACTTCTGCACTTAATTTTGGATATTGTGCAAAACTTTTTGCATTTCCCAAAACCAACAGCGACAAGACTAATAATGTGGATTTTTTCATGTTAATTTTAATTTTTGGTAATTCTTTTTAAACAAATCACCTGTATCTTTTTGAGGAATACAGGTGAAAAGTCTAATTTTAATGTTAACGTTTTATTAAGATATTAATAAAAATGCCTGAAAAAATCAGGCATTTTTTAAGTTATTCTTGGTAGTTGTAGGTTCCTGCTGCACTTGAAGCTCCATTCCAACCTATTGTTTGTTGCAACCATGGATTTTGCGTTAATACTTCCGTGTTTAAACCCATTATATAATAATTAGGTCTAAATTTGATACTGACTTCCACTTTATTAACATTATCCATTGGTGTTTCCAAATCAGTTAATTGAAAATTGCTTGTATAAAAAGCAGCTAAAGCTTGTAATTGTGTTTGGAAATTAGCCGCATCAGGATCAACACTAATGCCTGTTCGAGAAGATAATAATGGATCTGCATCTGTAGCTGTGTTTATGTATTCTAAATAATGACCTGTACGTTTCGTATCGTTAATCGGATTCAAGCCCAATTTTGCACAGGTTGTATTTACTGTTCCATCAAGAGATTCGTCACTATACAACATCCAGCGTTGTGCATCGTAATAACGTTTGCCTTCATAAGCTAATTCAATTTGGCGCTCATATAAACACGCAGCTATGGCCGCATATTTATCTGTTAATGTCCCAATACCATAGTTATTTGCGGAAGCGATTCCTACCCTGGCTCTAATTTTTCCAAGATACCCCAAAGCATTATTAATATCTCCTTTTGCAGCATAACATTCTGCAATGTTCAAAAGTAATTCAGCATAGCGATATTCAAAAATATCAGTTCCTGAATATTGGTAAGAATTGGCATTTGTTACTGATGTATTAGACATTTTTCGTACATAAGCAGGACTGTTTTCCTGATTATTATCACTATAATATGCTTTGCCAGATGCATCTAACCAACGATAGGACCAGGCAACCGGATTTGTATTTTCTTTATAACCCCACTTAGAACCTGAGAAAGCAAAAGTTCTGTAAAATCTCGGATCACGTTTTAAGAAAAATAAAAATGGGTTATAGCCATTTGCAACAGTTGGTTTTGATCCGTCTGCCATTGGAAATAAATCAATCATCTCTTTAGGTGCTTCTAATCCTCCCGTACCTCCTTGACTAACCAAGCGAATTGATTTCTCCCAAGCATTATTAAGATAAACATTTGTATTACCCGTTGCCATTAATTGAACCGTTATAGCTTCCGGGCAAAATGCATTATCTATTAAAAACATGTCCGCCCATTGTTTGGCAGAATTACCATACAAGCCAAAACCATCAGCCGTTAATTGATTCTCAGCAGCTAATCCAGCCTGCAGTGCCACTTCCCATCTATCTGCACTTTCCCAGTTTTTGTTAAATAAAGGACTTGCATAAGTTAATAAAACTCTAGATTTTTGAGCTAAAGCAGCTCCTCTTGTAAAACGACCATAGTTACCTGAATCCCATTTTGGAGGTAATAATAGTGCTGCCTGATCTAAATCTGCTATAATTTGGTTTACTACTTCAGTAACTGAAGCCCTAGGTAATTGTATTGATTGATCTGTAGAAGTTGCGTTTTCAACACTAATTACAATTGGTACACCTCCATAAACACGCATCAAATCATAATATTGAAGTGCTCTGAGATAATAAACCTGGCCCTTGGCCTGATCTCTGAAGGTTTTATCTAGGCTAGCCCCCTTTACATCAATATCATTCAAAAAACTATTGCAATCCCTAATTCTATTATAAGGATCCGGTTGTGTTTTATCTGATAATGTTTTACCATAATAACCTGAACCATCGGCTGGATTAACCAAATTTATTTGTGGATTGGTTAAATCATAAACACCACCAATTTCTTCTGTTAATCTAGAATTTGTATCATTATAAAGCCCTGTCGTATTTAGGATCGGTGATTTATAAGCCGAGAAAAAATCATAGTATAAATTATTTACATACCATTCTGTCTGTTTTTGACTTTCGTAAAAAGAGTCGTCAGTTTGATTGTAGTTTTTCTTCTCCTCTAAAAAATTATCACTACAAGAAACACTTAGCAATACAGCCAAAGTAAGTGTTAAAATTGAATTTATTTTAATTTTCATAATTGACATTAATTTAATTTAGAAAGAAAGGTTTACGTTAAGAGACCAAGTTCTAAGAGTAGGATATGGCATATAAGGGCTATCGTACATATTACGATAATGATCTGGATACGGGTTGTATAAGTCCCATAAATTGTTGCCCGTTACCCCAATAGTGAATGTTTCAATATTTATACTTGACAAAACTTCTTTAGGAAGAGAAAATCCTAGAGTTAAATTTCTAACAGTACATCGAAAAGTATCCAATTGCCAAAAATCAGAAGGAGCACCCACCATTTCGTCATCATAAAAAGCAAGGTTAGGATATTTACCACTTACATTGTCACTTCCATACATATCCGTAAGGAAACTCTCATGTGACCACATATTATGCGAAGATGAGGTTCCTTGCTTTACCAAATCAATTTCTCGATACCCTCCCCAAGAAGTCGCAATTTGAGTTCTGGCATAAAACCCTTTGTATTTTACCCCTAAATTTGTTGTAAAGCCGTAAGTCCTCGTTGAGTTAACTAACTTTGCATAATCATTATTTTTTTCTATTCTTCCGTCAGGTCCGGCTTGTTGTCCAGTAGTACCGTCAAATTGTCCGCCAAGATCCTGATAAGCCAGCATTCCCTTTTGCAAACCTTCCATAGTAGTTATCTTATTAAAGCTAGGCGTTGTTCCAGCGGCTGTTGCTCTTTCTGTTAAATAATTCCAATAATTTATGATATCCTGGTCTGTTCGCAAAATCCCATCTCCAGTAGAAGTTCCTTTCCATGTTTTAAATCCCCATACAGGAAAGAAAGAAGAAGAGCCTTCCTGAGTTACATTATAAGATGGATGTTTAAGTGCAGGCTCTGGATATTTTTTAACTTCATTACCATTAAACCCAAAATTAACACCAACATTATAACTTAGATCTTTCTTAATTTTATCACTCCAGTTTACACTAAATTCAGTTCCCCAAGCATCTACAGCAGCATAATTTTGTTCAGCAAAAGCCCCCCCTATTGAGATTGGCACCCCTACAGTTCCAGCCATTGTTGTTAACATCTCTTGGTTTTTATCATAATAATAATCAATACTAACCTGCAATCTGTTTTTTAAAACATTAAAATCAAGACCAAGGTTATTTTTTATTGTAGTATCCCAGCCTACATTTCTGTTTGGATTAACTTTTGGTGAAAGTCCACTGCCCAAAAGACCACCATTTGATCCAAATTGATAACCTTTATCGGTAATAATATCATAATACTGATCCCATCTCCATGCCTGAACATTGTCTTTACCCGTTTTTCCTATTGAATATCTCACTTTTAAGAAGTCTACCCATGGAAGCGCATTATTAAACCAATCTTCTTTTGACATAATCCATCCCAATTGTGCAGATGGAAAGAATCCCCAATAATTTTCAGGAGCAAATTTTGTTGAAGCATCACTACGGAAAAGCAATTGCAACAAATATCTATTTTTAAAGCTATAGTTAATACGTCCTAAATAAGAAAGTGTACCTGCTTCTCCTTTTGTGGCTACTGAGTTAGAAGTAGAAAGAGTTCCAGCTGTTTGATACGTACCACCATAATCTACTGTGGTATTTTCATACAAAAGTGTTCTCTTATTGTATTCTGATTCTGTTTTTTCAACGCCTCCCATTGCCTCAATATCATGATTCCCAAAAGTTCTGTTATAGTTTACAAAGAAATTGGTTTGAACACTTTTGTTAAAAGAAGTATTATAAGCTACCCTCGCATTAGTACTATTGGTTTTTATTTCCATGTTATTCTCTATTGCCTCACTTGCCAGGTGAAAACCTTCTTTTTCATAATTTTTAATTCTTACTAAATCAAAAGGTAATTGAACTTGCTCAGAGTTATCAGTAAATTCAGTTCTGGCATACGTACCTTTAAAAGACAGTCCTTTTACAAATGGTACTTTATAATTTAAAGACATATTCACATTATATGAAAAGTCGTTTGAAACTTGCTTTGATCCGTTATCCAAAGTTGCAAAATAATTCCAGCCAGCGATAGTTCTGTTATTAGGAGCACCTAAATTACGATCTGTACGAGGAAAAGGTGATACATAATATTCTTTTCCTTTGTAATCCATTGTCCATGGAATATATTTAGGCATATGCAATAAATATCCATAATCAGCTTGTTCTCCTCCTCCTGCGAGTGAACCATAACTTCCATCACTAATATTTGCAGAGGCTTTAGTAAATGACTTTTCTATATCAGTAGTATTAGCAGAAACTGCTGCAGAAAAATCTAAAGAATTTGATACTTTAATATTGGTTCCCGTACGAAAAGTCCATTTATCATATTCTTGCTTACCTAAATTAGCTCCTTGAGTAAAGTAAGTGGCACTTGCAAAATAGGTAGCTTTCTCTGTACCACCACTAATATTCAAAGCATGTTTTTGTTGAATAGCTGGTTTCCATGCTTTTTCCAACCAATCATAATTTAAACCTTTCATCTCTTCTAATTCAGAAGGAGAGAACAAACGTGCAACATCACTACTTTTAGCACTTAAAAATCGATTTGACCATAGTCCATAATCGTATGAGTCCATAGTTTTCGCATGGCTTATTGCGTCATTTACAGAAAATTGACTTAAGTAAGAAAGTTTAGTTGCACCTGCTTTACCTCTTTTTGTTTTTACAACAATAGCACCCTGTGATGCTCTTGAACCATATATTGCTGCAGATCCATCTTTCAACACGGTAATACTTTCTACCTCTGTTGGATCCAATCGATTAAATGCCTCTAAAGATGGCAATCCATTTTCTGGATCAACCTGCACCATATCATCTATAACAATTAATGGAATATTTGACCCTCCATCTTTAGAAAAACTAAAAGTTTGACGTATTTGAAGAAATGCCTGATCTCCAGGGCGCCCTGATCCCCCACTAACTGAAAGTCCGGGAACTAAACCTCTTAATGATTGTGATAAATTTGAAACAGGCAAATCTTTAATATCGTCTGGTTTTATTGTAGCAATAGCACCCGTAATATTATTCTTTTTCTGTGTACCATAAGCTACAACTACAATGTCATCTAATATATTAGAGTCCTCTTGCATTTTAGCATCAAGATTGGTACGCCCATTTAATGGAATTTCCATTTTCTTCATTCCAATAAAAGAAAAAACTAATGTTGCGCCAGGCTTGACATTAATTTCATACCTACCGCTAAAATCTGTACTTACAGAGTTTTTGGTAGATTTTTCAGTTACGTTAACTCCAGGTATAAGCAATCCGGTCGGATCACTAACAGTACCTGTAACTTTAATTTGACTGCTTGCAGTTTGAGCATAAGTGACAATGCTCAGTAATGCAAACAAAATAAAACTACATCTTTTTATAAGTGCTTGTTTCATAAATGTTTGATTTAGTTAGATTAATAGTTAGGTTAGTTAGTTTATAAAAAAAATATTCTCATTGTTAAAGAAAAAGCCCCATTTTTAAAAGCTATTAAACGGTTGCAAAATTTTAAACGTTAAAAACACATTTATTACCTGATTTCAAAAATATAAGGATTGAAAATTACAACTGTCCTGTTGTATCCTGTTTAAAATTTATCAGCAAAAAAAAATCAATAAAAAAACTATATCAATAAAAAAATGTAAGACAAAATAAAGTTACATCAAAAAAAAGAGTAAAATCTTGAATATAACAAGATACTAAGAAGATAAGTAAGAAAAAATACCTAAAAACATAAGGATTTTGTCAAATACTTTTGTTGAATAGTAATTATGCATAATTTTTCTACATGATGACAAGTTAGGAAATCGATTTCTTTAAACTAAAAAACTTACAAAAAATAGAATTTATGAGAAAAATAAAAAAAATTAAAAAAAAAATTAAAATTAAAATTTACGGGGGTAATTTCTTATTAATACTTAGTCTCAATATTAGAATTTATAAGATTAGAATTCTCATAAACCAATTGTATTCAAGCTAAAGGTTGGTTTTCGCTTTTTATCATTGCTGTAAAGACTAATCTTCTGGATATTCTTTCAGCAGTCTAGAAATGATAATTGTGATTTGTTGCGTTAGTAAAGACTTAGTAAAATCTTCCTAAAAGATCATATGCCGTTTTGAGTTACATTTTCCAGATATTTGTTTGTACAGAAATATTAACCTAGGCAGTAGTAAGCTTAGATTTAAAACTAATAGGCCGAAAAAGCAACTATAAATTTTATAATTTAGGATTCCATCCATTCAATACTTTATCCAAATCGTATTCTTTAAGATCGGATTTTTTCAATTGATGTGACCATGATGCTCTTTTAGACAAGTCTTTTCCTCCTTCTCCTTTACTTTTATATTCTGCGTAAAAAACAGTTTTTTCTTTATCTGGGAAATTTTTATCTCCTTTCCACGGATTCCATCCTTCGGGAACAACATGAGAACCTAATTCTGTATTGATGAAAACTGTTTTTGCATAAGGTCTCCATGGTCGCCCCAGAAAGACTTTATCTACTGTATTGTCTTTTGCTGTTAGTTTACAATCGACAAATACAAATCCGTATTGATCCTGCAGTGTAGTAGATGCTGCTGTTACGTAAGAATTGCTAAGGCTTTCTATAGTACAATTATAAAAATAAGCTGTTGCCGCTCCGAAAATAAAATCGGTTGTACCATTGATGTAACAATTTTCGAAATAATTTCTGGTTCCGCCTTTTGCCAAATACAAAGTATCCTGATTTCCTAGAATTGAGCAATTTTTCACCGACACTCTGTCTCCTTCTGCATGCAGAGCTACTGCCTGTCCTACTTTGCCGGATGTGTTTTCTACAGTCAAATTTTCTAAAGAGCAATCATTTCCCTGAACAAATAAAGTATAAGAAGTATACGTGCTGAATTTTGTATCGCCCGTAACATCGATTCCTCTAAAAGGTTTTCCAGAGTAATCATTGAATGAAATAATGGTTTTCTCTCTATCTTCTCCTTTTAAAGTAATATTTCTTTTGAAAGAAGGAATCACTACTTTTTCATTATAATTACCTTCCTTAACAGTAATAACAACTCGTTTTTCAGCGTGATCCCGTACTTTATTAATAGCTTCCTGAATGGTTTTAAAATCTCCCGACCCATCTTGTGCAACTGTCAATTCAAACCGATTGTCAGTTGTTTGTGCGAATAATAAAACAGTACTTAAAGTCAGAAATAAAGTTATAATGTATTTCATAAGTTATAGATGTAGTTAGATTATAATTTTAGTTTTTCAGGATATTTATTTCCATCAGCCATTCTTCGCAAATACCAGTCCATAAATTTGCTGATCCGGGATTATTTCTTAGTGCAATGGCATGACCTCCCTGATTGAAAATATGAAGGCTCGAAGGAATTTTGTTTGCTAACAAAGCATCATAAAACAGCAGACTGTTTTTTGGCGATACCGTTTTGTCATTAAAAGCATGTGCTATGAAAGTGGGAGGTGTATACTCGCTTACCTGAAACTGTAAAGAGTATTTTTTGATTAATTCTGCAGAAGGATTTGGACCAAGCAGATTTTCTAAACTTCCTTTATGTGTTTCTTTACCCATATCAATCACCGGAGAAATCAAAATCATAAAGTCGGGTTTAAAAGAGAAGCCGTCTAATTCATCTCCAATTTTAGCAAAATCATCCTTAATGGTCCCAAGGCTTGCCGCCAAATGTCCTCCGGCAGAACAGCCCATTACACCAATTTTGTTGGTATTAAGTTTCCAGTTAGAAGCATTTTTTCGGATGATCCTCATGGCTCTTTCAGCATCCTGAAGTGGTGCTTTTTCTCTTTCTTTCAGGTCTGGCGAAATTGGCAGTCGGTGTGTTAGCACAAAAGCATTAATCCCCATTGTATTAAACCATTTTGCCAATTGAAAACCACTAATATTATAGGACAAATGATGATAACCTCCACCCGGAATTATCAAAACCGCAGCCCCTTTATTCTCTTGATTGGAAGTAAAAAAAGCGTGAATACCCGGCATTCCTACCCGCATTACACGCTCATTATTGATACTGTCCTTTACAACTAATCCTTTGGAATTTGGCAATTTGCCTTTTGCCCAAAGTGGAATAAATTCTTGTGCTTGTGTATTAAAAATTGCCAATAGCAGCAGGAAGTTCATTATTTTTTTCATAAAAGGTTTACTGTATAATTAATGTAAGCACTATTAAATGGAGTTGTTTTTAACTAAAGTCCAAAGAAAAATATTAGCTAATAAATCCATGTTTCATAAAAAATATTTAATATCACGTATTTATAAACGCAAAATTATATCTATTAGATTCTAAAAACAGTAGGTATATTGCAATTAGACAGGGGGTAAATAACCATTATACTACAAATTAAAGTAAACCTTGCATTAATGCGCCATCCAAACGGTCATTTCACCTTTTCCGTGATTTCCCCACGCAAAATAAGGAATTAATTTTAAAGTAAGCCTCTTATTGTCTTTAGCAGAAATGGGTTTGTACAATTTTTTATCCCATGAATTATCGGGATTAATTGACGAGCTGGCAGTTATGCTTAATAATTCTCTGTCATTAATTTTAATAAAGTCAGTGGTGAATTTAGAATTCAAATCCAAAACTACATCATTCACTTTTGTATTTGCAGGAAGCTCATGCGATTCCAGGCAATATACAATAGGCCCTCTTTTTACGGCAACCTGATTTTTCGTTTCCTCCACCAAAGGATTAGCCTGCATCAATTCAACCGGCATCGGAATATTCAATTCGATTACGTCACCTTTTTTCCACTTTTGGTTTAATTGAACATAAGAACCCGAAACAATTTTAGAATTTACTTTTTTACCATTAATCATAACCTCGGCACCTTGGCTCCAGCCTGGAATCCGCAAGAAAAAAGCATACTCCTTTTTAGGTGCTTTTGCTATTTCTAAATTGATTTTACCATCCCAAGGATAATTCGTTTGTTGTTCTACTTCAATTTTTTCTCCAGCTTCAGTTGTAGAATTCAAATTATTACTGCCATACAAATTAACATAAACTCCTTCTTTGGAAAAACTATAGGCGTAATTACTCACTTCTGCAATAGTGCGCGTTACATTTGGTGCACAACAATTCGACAAAGCAATATAACCTTCACGTTCGTTGCCCCATCTTTGCTGAAAAGGCAAATCGTTTGAAACATTCAGCGGATTGTTGTAGCAAAACTCGGTTCCCTTTAAGCTTATTCCTGACAAAACACTATTGTACAAAGCCAATTCTACAATATCAGCATATTTAGCATCAGCTGTTAATTGTAGCATTCTCCAATTCCACAATACATTCCCAATATTAGCGCAGGTTTCGGTATGTGCTGTAGCATTTGGCAATTGAAACGGTCTTCCATAGGCTTGATGGATTTTTTGAACTACAGTTGGGTCATAAGAAGTTCCATCTGGTGAAACGCCATCATACAAAGCGCCGCAAGCACCAGTAATGTACATTTTTCTATACGCCACATCATCCCAAATCGATTCGAGATTATTCAATAATTTTTTCTCACCTGTTTCGGCATATAAATCGGCAACCCCTGCGTACAAATAATTTGCTCTCACTGCGTGTCCCATAGCGGTGGTTTGTTGCCTGAAAGGAATTCTATCCTGATTGTCATCTGTTCCGTCATTTGTTGTTCCTCTAATATCGATCAGATTATTCGCTAATTCCAAATACTTTGGATTCTTCGTGGTACGATACATTTCGACGATTCCCATGTAATGTGAAGGGCAAATCGCATTTCTGGCTAATTCTGGTGAAGCTTTTTTGTAAAAATCATACAAATAATCGGCTACACCTTTGGCAATATTTAGAAAATTAGTTTTTCCAGTTACACGATAATGTATACAAGCCGCCGTCATCAAATGTCCCATATTGTATTTCTCGAAACCCAATTGTTTTTTAACTTCTTCTGGCCCTAAAGTTCCCCAACGTTCATCAATTAAAACAGGAGTATGTAAGTAACCGTCTTTACGCTGTACTTTTGCAAACAACGCAATAGCTTCATCCATTTCGGCATCCAATTTCTTGTTTTTGGTTACGGCATAAGTCGCTGCCATTCCTTCAAAAATCTTATAAAAATCTCCGTCGTGGAATGAAGGTCCCTTAAAAGTTCCTTTCATTTCTCCAGCTGCTATTTCAAAATTAGCATACGCATGAGACACCTCATCATTATGATACAAGTCCCACATATACGGCAGTGTACTTTGGGTTTCAATATCAAATTGTTCTTTCCAAAAACCATTTGTCCATTTTACATCCTCCAGACCTATGCTCTGCAATTTCGAATAAGGACTGTTTGCATTGGCTACCAAACCTTTATTTTGAGCCATAAAAGCACTCGAAAATAATAGCGTCGATAATAGAATGATGTTCTTTTTCATTTTGATATGTTTTTATCTGCTCGATCTGCCAAATCTGCGTAAAATAATCTTTAGCAGCTTTAGCAGTCAAGGCAGATTTGTTGTTTATTTAGCAAAGAAATTTAGAGTTCTGCTCATAGTATCTCCATCAGCATCTGTCACGGTAATTACAACTGAAGCAAATCCACTTTCTACAGCTGTAAACTGAATACTTTTTCCTTTCAAAACTATTTTACCGTTTTTAAGATCCGAAAAAGTATACACCGGTTTTTTCTCATATCCTTTAAAAAAATCTACAGCCGAAAGCGAAATTTTTTCTCCCGAATTTACAAAGAAATGTGGCTGCGCCATCCAGTTCAAATAGTCATCCAATTGCGTAAAACCGTCTTTATCTGCATCTGAATTGGCATCCGAGAAATCATCTGCTTTTGAATTTTCATTCAAACCTTTGGCTTTTTCCCACCAATTTGGTAAGCCATCATGATCTGTATCCCAATCTGTTTGACGCGTTTCATTTGTAAACTTTGGCCATCCACCAGCGTCTTGCTCATTATCAATCAATCCTCCTAAACCACTTTTACTTCCTTTGTATGTATAAGTTCCTTTCAAAGTTTCATCAATAATTCGCTGATCATGTTTATCAAAAAATGGTTGATTTGCGCCTACATCTGATAATACATTTTTATAGGCTGCTTCAGCTGTTTGAGTCGTTACATGAGATTCAAAAAATGGCTTATTTACAAAAGTTTCATAACTGGAAGTGTCTCCGTGCGATAAAGTTGCTTTTCTTCCCTTTTCCTGATTTTTTTCATTGAAATAACCTGGCATTACATTACCATCAAAGAAATAGCGCTGCATTCCTTTTCCAACTCCTTCATGTTGGGCGTTTAGTGCCACAAATATTTTTGTAGAAACTCCTGGTTTATAATAATTATTTACAAAATTCACTTCATTAGCACCACCATCTGTAGCGCGATGTCCCCAATTATAAACTACATTATTTCGAATATCTAATTTTCCTGAGTAATACCCATCACCATTTAAACCACCACCGATACTCCAGTTTCGACCTTCGTTATGTGCCAGTAAATTATGATGAAAACTACCGATATCACCACCAATGGTTGCCGCATAACCGTGCATTTTTCCAGCTGGATATTTATCGTGACCCGCAACATTCAAGGCTTCCGAAATCAAAGTACGCTGCAAGCTAATGTGATGTGCGCCACGAGAACTAAACGATTCATCAATGGTCCAACTGATAGAACAATGATCAATAATACTGTAATTCGCTCCGGTCAAACCCATTCCGTCAAAAGTTGTTCCACCACCGATTCTGACTTTCAAGAAACGAATCACGCCGTCATTGCCCGTCAAGCCAAGAGGCGCTCTGCTTATCGTAATTCCTTCCCCCGGAGCTGTTTGTCCCGCAATAGTAATATACGGTTGATTGGCTACCAATCTTGATTTGAGTGCGATATTACCAGATACATTAAAGACAATTGTTCTCGGTCCAATTTCCTGGCTAATCGCATCACGCAAACTTCCAGGTCCGTCATCATTTAAATTGGTTACTTCCACAACTTTCCCACCACGACCTCCAATAGCATAGCGGCCATATCCTTCTGCTCCAACGAATGCTAATTGTGCAGGTCTAAATGACCAGACATTTCCCGGAGTCACCGTTCCTTTGTTATCAATGGCATCAACTCTCCAATAATACGTTGTACCGCTGTATAAATTAGAAACTTCGTGTTTGTTTTGAGTAAATTTCCCTTTGTATTCCTTCGAATTTTCATTAGCTGCTGCCAAAGATTTTTCGTCTTCACCAAAATACAACTGATGTGCCACTGCATTTTTTGAAGCTTCCCAGGTCAACTCTAATTTTTTATCTGCTTCCACATGCTCGTCGCCACTTTTTGGAAAAGAAGAACGGGCCTGATTCATTAAATTGGATGTATCTATTTCAAATCCATTAAGTACAATTTCTTTCACCACATTAGGATTTGAATTGGCATCAATCTCAAAACGAATATTTGCCTGATGAGATTTATCGACATTGAAAGTAACATAAGCCATCGTCGCATCAATACGATTATTGGCTCTTTGACTTGCATTTACAGTTTCGGCTAATTTGCCGTTTACATAAATTTTGATTGGCGAAAAAGTCTTTTCTCTAATCACGTCAAAAGCATTATGATACGTCAAAAGCGTATGTGTTCCTTCTTTTAAACCTGTGATAGTCAGATCTAAATTTTCGGCTGTAACCAAACCGTCACTTCCTAATCTGCTGTAAAATGGCGCACTCATTCCAAGTTTATACCACTTCGAATTAAAGTTTCCTTTTAATTTAAAGTTGAGTCCGTTAAATGATTTTTCGGCTTCTCTCTGTTCGTTGATTACCCATGATTCATAAGTCTTATCATGGACTTCTTCAAGTCTTCTTCCTGCAAAATCTAAATCGACTTTTACGGTTTGTTTTTCGGTACCCTGTGCCTTCGCATTTGCTGTCAAAAGCACTGCTAAAACTGCAGCGCTCATAAATTTCTTTATCATTGTGATTGGTAATAGTTAGTATAATTTTTTCTTTTCTTCTATTGAAATCCCTAACAGATTTATAATATCTTTTTGTCTTTCTTTCGGAAAAACTTTTATCTTTTTCAATTCTCCATTTACGAGGTTCGCTTCTATTGTTGTATTTTGACCAGCATGCAATTTAAAATGTACATTCCAGTGTTTTGGCCAGGCCGGAAAAAGATAAATTTTTCCATTCGCTTCCTGCAAAAGCATTTCCTGCATTCCTATCATACCGCTTCCTCCCCAGTTATGGTCTGGAACCCAATCGAATCCTGGTCCCCAGAATGCTGGAAATCTTCGCTCGGAATTCGCCATTTTTAGCAGATTGTATTTGGCTGCTTCTTGGGTTAATCCCAAACGAGCCGAAAATATATTGTCCTGTTTCCATCCAATATGACTTCTAAATCTTATGGCGTCCGTATCGTATTTCCAAGTATTCAAAGCGATTTGCAAATCCGGTTTTCCAATACCATACATTCCCCAAGGATAAACAGAATACAATTGCGGCACTTCAGTATTATTAATTCTTTCCCAAGATTTAGCCGGTAGTAAAATTTTATGATTTTCTATTTGACCAAAATTTAAAGGCGGTATTCTTTTTTGAAAAACTTTTAAATAATCCACTTCTTCTTTGGACAAATCTTTTTCCGAAAGGTTTAAAAGCTTTTCTGAAATTACCGTCAAAGCCGAAATCGTGCTATTCGAATTATTTGTCATTTTATAAGTTTCGGCACCTGAACCCGGAAAAAGAATCAAATGTCCGTTCCCATCCAATGCTTTTCTACCTCTTTGTTTAGCCAGATATTGATAATGTTCATCAAAAAAACGAAGGCAGCTGATGATAAACGAATTGTATTTTTGAATATCTTCCCCGGCATATTCTTTCTGTTGCAACATCATTTGGCAGAACTCAAAAACGGTGTCCCATTCATATTCGAGCCAGGCGTTGTATTCCATTCCGGGATCATAATCGGCTGGACGTTTCCATTCGTATTCCGCTGGATTGGGCAAACCAAAATTTTCTAATTGTTCTGTAAAAGCAGCTCCACCGTGTTTCCAATACACTTTCGAACGCAATTCGGCATTTTTTTGCAGGCTCAAATAATAATCCAACTGTGATTTCATCATATCAAAATCACCGCTTTTCACCATCGGGAAATAAACTAATCTTTGATTTTGAGCCGTCATGGTTCCGCCGCCCCAATTTCTGAAATCGGGTGTAAAATTCAAATCAGGATTCGTAAAAACGGGATCGACGGTAAACAATCCACCATTGAATTTCGTTGGGTATTTTCCGTACGCATTACCACCCAGCATATAACGGAATAATTGATAATTCTGCCCTATCTGATACACCGAATCTTTTGCCGTTGAATTATTTTTCTGTGTATAAATAAAGCTGCGATCCCAGAAATTATTCCACCATTTTAGCGTATTTTTTTCTGCCTGTTTAGATTTATTTTTATAGTTCGAAATTTGATTTTTCAAATCTGAATTCCAAGTATTCATCTCTTTTTGACTTGTTTCTAAATGAATTTCTAAAGAATGTTTTTTAGAATACTTTATAGTTGAAAGGCGAAATCCTTTGAAATCTGTGTCTTGATATTTTCCAACATAAGTTCCGGCCGGTTTTAAATTGTCACCCCACATCATTCCGCCAAAAGTCAAATTTGCTAACGGATTCAGCATCTGGCCTTTAACCGATTCCATTTTTTGCTGTTTTACGGCTACATCAAAAACAGTTTGTTCTTTGTTTCTGTGATAAAATTTTACTCCGTTATTTTCAAATGCAATTGAATCTTTAAAAGTTACAATTTCGCCTTGAGGAGCCCATTTATACGAATTCGCATTATTCGCTTTACCTTTAGAATCTCGGTTTTTATAACGCCAGCTTTCATAAGAGGCCGTCATTTTTAGCGGTGTTTTACTTTCTAAATCCAAATGAATTACAGGTTTAAAAACATCTACCCAAAGTTTTATTTTAGTATCCTTTTGAGCAATCAAAATATAGCCATCTTTTAAAACTAATTCCTGCTGAAAGCCTTCGTTATCTTTAAAAGGATTTGGGGTTAAACTCACTTTTATCCGACCTAATTTCAGTAAAGTATTATGCTCGTCAAAAGTGCCGCTTCGTGAAAAATAAAAATACAAATCGCCTTTTTCTACCCACACATTTGCACCAATATCACCTCCGCCCAAAGGCATTGATTCGGATGAATTATTACTTTGAGTTGTCCAGATTTGGTTGTAATTATCAAGCGTAGGAATTTGCGCTTTGACTAAAAGCGTAAAAAAAAGAAATATGTAAATCGTGTATTTCATTATAAACTATTCCTGTTTTATAATCATTAATTCAAGAAAACTATCTTTATGACTTAAGACTTTCAACTTTATGACTTAAAAATTACCACTCATCCGTTCTAAAAGACGAAACTGGCAAACCGCCACCACTAAACAATTCTGCTTTTGCAAAATCTTTAAACAAATAGCGAATCGCTACTGGTTTGCTTACTTTATCCGAAGTCAAAACCACAGATTTTCTTCGAACTACTGTTCTAGCTGGATAGAAAACTTTATCTGCTCCCGCAATTTCAAAACCTGTAACTTCCTTTTCATAAGCTGTGATTCCGTTATCGACATTATCAAACGAAACCGTTACTGAACCATCTTTTATTTCCATCGATTTGTATTCCGGACTTTCAAATTCGAAACCTTCGAATCCGTAGGTTTTTGCCAAAGCTAGAAACGCCAGTCGGTTTCCACCTTTTTCTTTGTCCATTGGATGAATACTATTTTCTTCGCCAACATCCATCAAAACTGCCATTCCCGAATTCGGAATGTGAGTCGATGCCTTCAATTGTGCTTCTCTCAAATAAGCCGAATTGTATTTATCTAAATAATCTTTTGGATGAAATTGCGCATAATTAAACGGAGCAATTTGAGCGTAGTAAAAAGGGAAATCGCCTTGTTTCCAAATACCTCTCCAACTTCCGACCATTTTTTGCATCAAAGCCGAATATTCGGAAGCTCTTTCATAATTAGATTCGCCTTGATACCAAATACAGCCTTTTATTCCGTAACCAATAACAGGCGAAAGCATCCCGTTGAACAAAGTTGTCGGCACACGATTTGGATCTTTTGCTAATTCTTCTTTTGTAGTTGGAATTTTGGCACTTTCAAAATCTTTCAGCATTTCCTGATTCATCCAGGCTTCCATACTCGAACCACCATACGAAACCACAATCATTCCAACCGGAACTTTCAAAACTTCCTGCAAAAGCGAACCAAAATACCAGGCCGTTGCACTAAAATTGGAAGTCGATTTTGGCGATGCCATTTCCCATTTGCCTTCAAAATCATCTTTTGGTTCTAAAACCGTAGCTCTCGGAACTGTGATCAATCGAATATTAGCATTCGTTGAACGTACAATAATTTCGTTTCCATTTTTTACCGGTTGCCCTTGAAAACCTTTCAACGGCATTTCCATATTCGACTGTCCTGAACACAGCCAAACTTCACCAATCAAAACATTTTTAACGAGAATAACTTCCTTTTCATGTTTTACTTCGATTGTATAAGGTCCGCCAGCGATTGGAGTCTTCAAATTCAAATTCCATTTGCCTTCGCCGTTGGCTTTCACTTCATACTTTTTAGAATCCCAAGAAGTAGTAATAGTCAGTTTATCGTTTTTGTCTGCCCACCCCCACATTGGCGCGTTCGTTTGCTGCTGCAACATCATATTATCCGAAAACAGAGCAGGTAACTTGATTTTAGCATTCATTTGAACGCTTGCTATAATCATTACAAGGGCAATAATTTTTTTAAAATTTTTCATTTATTTTCTATTTTTTCTTTCACAATAGTAACTGGGCCTAATAATCCCGCTTTCAATAAGGGATTGCCTTCTAATCTGTATTTTGCCGTTGTCCAGGTTAATCGCTCTTCTTTTGGCAATTTCTCATCTCCCATTAATCGGTTTGCCCAAGTATTGGTAACCTTAACTTCGATTGTGTTATTGCCTTTTTTTAATGCTGAAGAAATATCTATTTTATAAGGAAATGTCCAAAGTGTACCACACTTTTTTCCGTTAATGCTTACTTCAGCGGTATTAGCGATGGTTCCTAAATCCAACCAAATTTTATCTGTGGATTTTCCTTTCCATTTAAATTCTTTGGTGTAAACTGCCGTTCCCGAATAATATTTGATACTATCATTTTCAGAAGTACTCCAATCGAAAAGCTTCGTGATTTGCAATGGTTTTTCAGGTCCTTTGAAAGCCGAATCAAATTGCAATTGCCAGTTGTCGTCTAATTTTTTAACTGTTTCGAATGATGCATTTTGAATTTCTTTGGCAATTACATTTGACTTTTCTTTAAAAATCACAAAACCCGATTCGTTTTCGGCAAATGAAATACGCACAATGGTTCGCCCATTTTCTTCTTTCCAATTAGACAAAGCCAATGTTTTATCCGTAACAGGATTGTACCATTCTGGAATTTTACCTTTAATTCGAAATGAAACTTGTAAAGTTCTTTTGGCTTCTATTTGATTCGAAAGAAAATAAATATCCTCGGTTGCTGATTTCCTATGTGCCCAAGCTATCGTTCCCGCCTCTTCTCTTTTCAATTCTGGGAAAAAGACATCTTGAGATATTCCAAGTTCTGAAAAATTATTCCCTAAATAAGGCAATTGAATTACCGTTCCTTTTTCTATTTTCCAGGATTTTGAATTTTCTTTCCAGATCGCATCAATTGTATTTTGCCATTTTTCTTTATCAGTTTTCAATTGCAATCCTGGCATTGCTGTTGGTTTATCACCAACCAAAACCGTAGCGCCATCTTTAATTAACTGCAACATTTTTTCGGCTGCTATCAAAGAAACTATTTTGTTCGGTGCCATTTTATGACTACCCGGAAATAACAATGCTCCGTATTCCATTCCGCCTTCAAAAACTACTTTCCCGTTTTCTACTCTAGCCGAATTCAACAACACATCAACATTAAAAGAATCGTATTGATAACCGTTTAATGAATTGACCCATTGCGACAAGTTGGTCATATTTTTTGAATACGTAACTTCTTTTGGCATTTTTGTAGTTGGCTGACCTTCATTTTCCAAACGAATTTTCTCGCTTTCGATTCTTGCTTTCCCAAAAACATTCGGAATAAAAGGCATCAATCGATCGGGAACAAAAGAACGAGAAGGTAAATCTTCGCCAATAAAAACGGCTAAATCGATCACTGGTTTTCCTTTTTGCAACTGCAATTGTACGCGTTGAGAATAATCAAAAAATGCTTTTCCGGGTTTCCACCAAGTTTGATCTCTTTGAAAAAAAGTTCCAATATCGTCCAAAGTCATTCCGGGTTTTCTGTCTGTCCATGGATTATGAACAAAAACGTGATAGAAAAATCGATTGATACCTAAAGCATAATTTCTATCGGCAAGGGTTTTTAAATTTCCCGGATGTTCGTCCCAATCCATTCTCAAAGCGGTGAAAGCTTCCGCCTGAATAATATTTTTCCCATAAATATGTCCGCCCGAAATAGCGTCCAACATATCAAAAGGTTTGTCGTGGGTGGGACTTTTTAACCAAAATTCGCCACTTGGAAAATCCACATATTTAAAATGCAACAAGGCATCGCTCATCATCGTTGGTGCGACATTTTCCGAACTAAATTCTACTTTATTTTCTTTGGCAATTTGAGCAACCGTTCCGTAAAAATTATCGGCAACCAATTCGGCTATGGTTTTTCTAACATCGTATAAAACTTTCTCTGAAGTGTCAATATTTTCAATTGAAATCCCCGCCATTACTGGTAAATAATCTACAATATCGTACCCTCTTCTTTTTTGAAATTCTGCCTGAAAAACCGAAGACCAGTTTTGACTGCCACATTCCCAACTATCCAAATGCAAAATTTTCAATACTTTCAAAGACAAGTCCGGACCTGCTGTTCGAACGGCTTCACCAAACCAATGATCCAATTGAAAACGGATTAATTCGGGATTGAATTTATCCACTTCCAAACCTTTTCCGGCTCCTCCTGTTGCATTTTCGTGTCCTGTAGAAGTATGTCCTATTCTAATAATTTTCCATTTTCCTTTGGGTGCTTTCCAACTTAAATTTCCGTTGGCATCAAGCTGTTTTGAAATATTGATAAGTTCCGATTTTGGAAACGAATCAGAATTCGGAATTCGTTCTGCTGTCGTTTCTGGACTCAATCGCCAAACTGCCCCTGATTTTCCTTCGAAATTATCGATTAAACTTTGATTCGAAAGCGTAATTTTACTCACTTTTAAATTCTGTTTCCATTTGGCAAAATCCAAATCTTCGGCACCAGGTTCGGTTCCAACGGGATCGTAAACGAATCGGAAATACTTTGCTGTAATAGGTTTTATGGCGTGCGTGTGGGCAAAATCCATATCCTGCCAACCGTGACGAGGCGCAATTAATCTTTCGTGGAATTTAAAATGAACGCCATCATCGCTAACTTCTACGATCAAACGTTGGGCTTGAAAATCCCTGCCTTTGGTTTCGATTACAATCGATTTGCAAGTAAAGGGTTTTTCAAATTCGTATTGAATCCAGCCTTTTTCGTCTAATTTAAAATTGCCTTCTTTGGTTTTATCAGCCAAAAAAGAAGCGTCTACATTATTAGAAGCAATTACTTTTGGCAATTGCATTTGCGAATTAAGTTCGTATTCTTTTATTGGAATCGCAAAAGCGGCAATGTCTTTATAGAATTCTTTGTAATGTTCAGGAACGGCTAATTTGGTTTTTACTGTTTTTCCACCTTCCATTTCCGTAACCGACCACACTACTTTTTGCATCGACATTTCGGGCGTAATCCAAGGTCCTCCGGCAACGGCAAAACCATCGGCAGCGTGAAAAGCCAATTTCAAATCCAATCGATTTGCTTCGGCGAAAGCCCAATGAATCATATCCCAAAATTCGGGACTTAATTGCAAAACGGGCGGATCGATCAAAGGCGTATTGTCTGGCCCTTTTATCGTCATTAAATATGCTCCTGCAATTCCGGCTTCTTTCATCGCTTCCAAATCGGCTGTGATTCCCGCTTTGGAATAGGCCGATTTCATCCAATACCAATATACCCACGATTTTGAGGATTCGATTGTGGGCTGAAATGATTTTGTTTCTTTCTTATAGGTTTCCTGTGCGGAAAGTATTCCCACAAAGAGAAAAAGAAGAAAGAGGTATCTTTTTGAAAACATTGATTAAACTTTTCTAAAATCAGCTGAATCAGTTAAATCTGCGTGAAAAATTATGGCACGCAGATCTAGCAGATCTAACAGATTATTTTTTAATATTTTTACTGCTATTTAATTTTTTTCAGGTTGTTCTCCAATCCATTTTTTGCTTGAGCAAAAGGAACCAGATAAAAACTGTATTCATACTCTCCCGAAGGAATTTGATATTTTTCTATCGGTGCAGCAACTGGCGACCAGCTGTCATTTCCACCTACTCCCATTTGAATTAAGTCGATATTTAGCGTTATAAATCCGGGATTTATTAAATCAATGGTATGTTTGGCTTTGTCTAAATTTTCCTGAGTGTACGGCCAGGCACTCATGCTCAACAGTTTTCTGTCTTGAACCACCAACAGACCTTTACTTTTCGAAGCATTCGTTAACGCCATCCATCTTACTTCGGTCCTGTTTCCGTTCTCTTGTGGTTTTACATACGGTTCGATAAACTTCTCTATTGGTAAAGAATATTGCCCAACAGTAAATCCAAAACTACGATCGATGTAATTTTCTAATTCTCCTTTTCCGTACCAGGATATTTGATCAAAGTCTTTTTGAACACCGATTTGCATTCCGATTTTTGGAATGTTTGGTAAAGTTTTACTAGCCTTCAAGTTATAATTTACCTGAATGATTCCGTTTGCTTTTATAAAATAATCCACCTCAACTTGGGCGCTGTCTTTTATTAATTCGTACGTACTGCTGATTTTGATTTCTTCAGCCGATTTTTCCATTGTCACTTTGCTTAATTTCGGAATAGCAGTGTACCATTGTTTTAATTTTTTTTGTGGTTTCCAGCCTTTGCGATCATTATCGGTAAGTGGTCTGGTAAAATTTGGCAACAAAGGAGCAAAAACCTGTTTTTCCTTTTTAAATTCATACGAAGTCAAAGCACCATTCATTTTGCTAATCGTAATGGAATATTCTTTTCCACTAATTTTAAAATCAGTTTCCGTTTCTGAAACTTCTATTTTGTCTTTAGAAGCTGTAATCACAGTTGGCGTTTTTTTCTTTTGCAATAAAAACTGATCGGTTGAAACGGCATATCCTTTATTCGCCCAAAATTCGTCTTTAGGAAGTTGTAATTCAATATTCAAAAAGTATTCCGAATCAGGTTTCATCTTCGGAAGGTATTTATTGACATCCAAAACAAAATCAGTTCCAGCAGGAATATCAAGCGGTTTCAGAACAACTTCTTTTATGATATTTCCGTTCTCTAAAATTTTCAAAACCGGAATAAAATCACTCAAATTTTGAACTACTTGACGGTTATGGATTTTTAAAGTTGAATTATTTTCTAAAGTTGAAACCGCAGGTTGATAAATCCATTTGTTTTCATACATAGCCGATTTAGGTCTGCCATCTGCAGAAACCATTCCGTTGATATTGAAATTTCCATCGTGTTTTTTCTCTCCAAAATCACCTCCGTAACCAAAATATTCCTGGCCCGTTTTCGGATCTTTTCGAAGCAAACCTTGGTCTTTTAAATCCCAAATACAGCCACCAATAACTCTTGGAGTTGAACGGAATTCATCCCATAATTCTTTTAAATTCCCTGTAGAATTTCCCATCGAGTGCGCATATTCAACAAACAAAATCGGACGGGTATCTTTCTTTTGATCTACTAAAAATTTAGGGGTAAAAACACCCGGATAAAAACGGCTCACCATATCGACATAAGGTTCGTCTTGTGGATTTTCGAAACGGTGTGCATGATCTACTGTTTTTGGATAACGCGGATCTAAAGGGTCGATATAACCATCCAATCTCGGATTTCCTTGAGCTGGTTCATAATGCACAGGACGTGTAATGTCATAATCGTGTGTCCAACCTGCCATTGCAGCGTGATTGGGTCCTTTTCCGGCTTCGTTACCCAAACTCCACATCACAATAGACGGATGATTTTTGTCGCGCTCTACCATTCGGGTCATACGTTCCATATAAGCGTGCGTCCATTGCGGGTCGTTACTCAAAAAACCACCCAATCCGTGGGTTTCTAAATTAGCTTCGTCCATCACCATTAAACCGTATTTATCACATAATTCGTAGAAATAAGGATCGTCTGGAAAATGGCTGGTTCGCACAAAATTGAAGTTGAATTTCTTCATCAATTTTACATCTTCTTCTACATCTTGGTGGTTTACTGCTTCGCCACGAACCGGATGATGCCCGTGATGATTGACGCCGTACACATAAGTCTCTTTTCCATTGATGAGCATTTTGCCGTTTTCTTTCGAAAATTCAATAGAACGGAAACCTATTTTACAGCCTTTTACTTCGCTGATAGTTCCGTCAGGATTTTTGAGCGTCATGACTAAGGTGTACAAATTCGGAATTTCAGAACTCCATTTCAATGGATTTTTGATTGTTTCCTGGAAAAAACCAAAACGCACTTTATCTAATCTTGGTGAAACTTCGCTGATAATATCAGAAGCTTTTCGAACCAATGTTTTTTCGAATACGGGCTTATTTTGAGCATCGTATAGTTGTACTTCAAAAGTCTGATTTTTGATGGTATCTCCTGTAAAATTATCCAAACGTGGACGCAATTGGAAAACGGCATCTTGGTATTGTTTGTCTAATTTGGTTTGGTAAAAGAAATCGGCGATACGTAATTTCGGTTCAGCCATAATGTACACTTCACGCTGAATTCCGCTCAAACGCCAATGGTCCTGATCTTCTAAATAAGAACCATCGCTGTAGCGAAAAACACGAACTGATAATATATTTTCGCCTTTATTTAAATAAGGTGTAATGTTAAATTCGGATGAATTGAAACTGTCTTGTCCATAACCTACAAAATCACCATTAATCCAAACCTGAAAAGCTGAACTGACTCCGCCAAAATGGAGACTTACAGTCATTCCATCCCAATTTTCAGGAACGGTAAATTTGCGTTGGTACGACCCAATTGGATTATCCTCCTGAGGAACAAACGGCGGATTGACTGGTCGGAAAGAATAAACAGCACTTTTATAAATCGCCATTCCGTAACCTTTCATTTCCCAGTTAGATGGCACCTCGATTTTGTCCCATCCTTTTACCTCCTTTTTATAAAAATCTTGAGGCGCTTCTTTCAGGTTTTTTGCAAATTTAAAATCCCAGTCGCCGTTTAATAATTTAATCCGACTCTTATTTCTATTGCCTTCTAAAGCATCCGCAACATTCGAATATGAATAGCCCGTTGCTCTGGCGGAAGCTCTATTGATGCTGGTTACCATCGGATTTTCCCAAGGAACATCAGTGTATTTCTGTGGAATTTTAGGAATCCCAGCTGGTTCGCCTGTAACGAGTTGAGCCTGCATCGCGCAGGTTGTTAGTATTAAAAAAAGTAGTATTTTAAATTTATTCATTATTTCTTCGCTTTTTTCTCTGGCGGAGCCACAAAATTCATTTCACTTTTTCCTAAATCTTTAGAAGTCGCGATTGCAATTCCTCTTTGTTCAGCTTTGTTAACCGCACAATAAAAATGATAAACAACTCCATCATGTTTTACAACAAAAGATTTGTGCGCAAACATATTATCATAGGGTTCTGATGACTCAATTAAATTTTCACCTTTCCAATCGTTCCAATGGATTAAATCGTTTGAAACTGCAAATCGGTTAAATGCACCTTGATCCCAACCCGTCCAAAAAGCGCCAAAATAGAACATCACCCAGGTATTGTTGATTCTTTGAATATATGCGTCACCTGTAATTCCTCTGTGGTTGTTGAGCACCGGATTTTTCCCGTAACGTTTCCAAGTTTTCATATCGTTTGAAACAGCCATTCCAATTCTTTCTGCTCCTTTTGCAGGATTTAAACTATCACCTCTTGCATTGTAGTACATAACAAAATTATGTCCAGTCAATTTCTCTTTGTCACGAATGACGCTGTTTTTATACATTGTACTATTGTCCCACCAGCTTACATCTTTGTCTTTTGGCGTTAAAACCGGATCGGGCAAACGTTCAAATTCGTGCAGTTTTGTTGGAGATTCTTTACTATATGCCATTCCGATAGATAAAACGCCAGCCTCATAACCAGTTGTGTTTCCTCCAAAATAACTCATCCAATATTTATCATCATACTTATTCCATTCGTATGAACCGCCCCAAGTGTAATCCTGCAAAGCAATATAACCCGCTTTTTGGTTCACGTCCCAAAGGGTTTCATCTTTCGAAAACGACATTACTTTACCTAAATGTTTCCAGTTTAATAAATCATCACTTTCTGCCAGCCAGGTTTCGTAGCCTCTTCCGTCGTAAATCAGGTAGGTCATAAACCATTTTCCGTCTTTTCTGAAAACACTCGGACAGTCCATTTTATAAGAGTTGTCGGTTGGAACCATTACCAAACCGTATTTGTAAGGCGTTTTGATTTCGTTGTAAATCTCCTGCATTACTGTTTCGTTGATTTCTCTTTTTTTGTATTTGGTGGCACAACTACTGATGAATGCAACTGTAATCGCAATTATGAGATACTTAATTGAGTTTTTCATTTATGGTTTATCTTAATAGTTTTTCGCAAAATGCGAAGTCGCAAAGTTTCTTTTCTCTTTATTCTTTATCCTATTCTCTTGCTTCTTTCCTCTTGGCTCTATTTCAATTCTTTCAATCTCGATTCCATTACCTCTTTATTCAATTTTACTTTTACCATTCCTGTGGGATGAAATCTTTTATTCAAATCGATGGCGTTGTACACAATTGTGTAAACGTCGTTTCCTTCGGGGATTAAACACAATGGCGTTCGCATAATATCCCACCATTTATCGACTTTGGTTTCTATAGGCAAATAGCGCGCTTCTCCCCAATTGATTCCGTCTTTTGAAAGTGTATATCCTATCATATTCGGTAAATGATGTCCCCATCCGTCAGGACCTCCATCAAAAATGGCGATGTACAAACCATTTGGCAACTGACTAACAATCGGATTTTCGACAAATAAAGGATGAATAGATTTTATCGGTTCCAATCCTTTATTCAATCTTGTCCAGGGACCTTCTAAACTATTGGATTCTGCCAAAGCAACAAACCAGCCTTTTCCTGACCTTTTAGGATAATCGGCCCAAGATGCAAACGGATATGCACCGCTGTAAAAGCCAAAATACTTATCGCCGACTTTATAAGGAAAAAAAGAAGCTACACCCTGACGCCCTTCCCAAGGCTGTGAATCCAGTCCTGGTTCCATAATGATTCCGATATCTTTATACGGTCCTGCAATGCCATCAATGCCTTCTACCGTTGACTCGCAACGCCAAATTCTTCCAAAAGAATGATTTGGTTCTATTTCTTTGTGCACTGTGTAAGCCAAATAATAGCCGTACCATTTATTTTCTTTTTCACTAAAAACCGGCATATACGACCAAATTGCCGCACGACGATCGTTCATTGGATTATCATCTTCGGTAACAGCATAAGTTCCGCTGGCTTGTAGAATAGTAGATTCTCGTTTCCAATGAATGGCATCTTTACTGGTCCAATGACCAATTTTAGTTTTTACACGATCGTAATAATAATCGACTCCTTTTTCTCCTGCCCTTTCCGTTGGAAACATATGATAGGTTTCACCTGCTTTTATCACACGACCGCCTTCAAAACCTCCCTGAATAGCTTCTGTCCCCGGAAAACCTTCATCAATTACTGGTGCATTTTCGCCTCCAATAATATCAAAAAGAGGTTTTTCATCTGAAAATGCTTCTATAATAAAGGTAGGATTCCACAATTTCCCGTCAGGGAATTCGGCATTTCTAGAAACCAAATCCTGATTGCTTTTCACTGCGCCTAACACCACAAACAATCCTTTTGCATTTGGCAAAATAATGTGTGCCCCTTTTGAAAATGAAATAGCATAAACATTTACCGGTGGCAAACCAGTTACAGTCAATCCATTTTCCAAAACTAATTTGGCATTATCAGCAGCAGAAATTTGAAAATAATCTTTGTTGTCTTTTTCTTGAAAAACACCAATAAGCAATTGCGCATTTTCCTTGAATTTTAATTTCAAAGGGATATTCGTTCCGTTCTTGTAACTGTCAAATGGTAGTTTAACTCCTGTTAACCCTTGTAACTCGGGAGCAAGCTTAACAACATTGTGTTTGCTATTCGAAAAAACATGTGCATATTGAGTAGTCTTGAATGTCTTATAGTCAGACTTCACCAATTCAAAAGAAGCAGCTTGCCATCTCGAATTTTGTGCTTTTACTGAAAATTGAAAGCACATCAAAAACAACAATACACAAGTTATTGTTGAAGGATTAAAGTGGTATTTTTTCGTTTTTGAAAACATGGTTTATATTTTTTAAAGGCAACTTAATTTCTACAAACTTGTCATTCCGACGAAGCAGGAAACTTGATAAGAAACCCTGCAAAGTATTTCTAATCTTTGCGGAATATTTTCGCGGAGGTTTCTCGTTCCTCGAAATGAACTGGACATTAGAGACTATGGACTAAGAACTATTTACTATTTACTATTTAGTAAGAACTCAAATCGCTTTATAACTTACTTTATATTCCATATTTGGTTTTACCGTTAATTGGTATTTATTTTTAGCCAAAGTTGTAATGGTTCCTGAATTTGTTTTTGGCTTGCTTTTACTTTCAATGATTAACTTACCTTCGCCTTCAGCCGCTTTCACTTTGATTTCGGATTTGCTGACGTACAATGAAACTTCGCCTTTTGGAGTTGGCACTTTTCCTTCCATCCATTGCAATCCACCTAAATTTGGTTTGATTTCATATTCAGCATAACCTGGAGCAGTTGGTTTTACACCCAAATAGTATTTTCCCAACAAATAAATTGGACTGGAACCCCAGGCGTGACAAAGACTTTTTCCGTAAGGACGTCCATACATTGCTAAATGTTCCGCTCCTTTTTTGTTTGGATTGTATTCTTCCCAAAAGGAAGTTGCTCCCTCTTTTAACATGCCGCCCCAATAGTCTTTCATTTCTTTCAACACATAATGTTGTTCTCCCATAGCGCACAAGGCTTCCAACTCATAAAAACGCATATAGGGTGTTGTAATTTGTAGTACATCATCATTGAGCAACACTTTCTTTTTTATACTTTGTTTCTGTTCTTCATCAAAATAATTGAAGAAAATGCCAAACATATTAGCGTATCTGGTGACAATATTCTGCATTTTACCATTGATACGCTGGTGCTTCATAACATTTTCTTTTTTATCCCAAAACACATCAAATAATTTAGTTTTTAAATCATCTGCTAATTTTTGATATTCTTTTTGATCTTCATTTTTGCCTGCAATTTCAGCGCTGACTGCCATGGCTTCTAAACTTCTCGCTAATAGCATTTGCTCAAAACTAACTTCACCTGTTTTAGGTAATCCGTCTGCCCAATCAATAAAAACCCAATCGCCTTCTAATGGTTC
This sequence comes from Flavobacterium sp. W22_SRS_FK3, assembly GCF_052113665.1. NCBI lineage: Bacteria > Pseudomonadati > Bacteroidota > Flavobacteriia > Flavobacteriales > Flavobacteriaceae > Flavobacterium > Flavobacterium sp. W22_SRS_FK3. The sequence continues at coordinate 285,425 of NZ_JBGQOF010000004.1, forward strand.
CAGGAATCCGTTTTTATTTCTTCTTTCCAAGCAGAAATCCATAAGCGATTTCATTCGTGGATAAAATGTTTTGATGAATTTCGTATCGCCCGTGTGTAAATAATAGTCGTAAACACCTACAAACCAATATAGCGAATAATCCATGATGATATTAATATGAGCCGTCACAGGTTCTTTACCACGAAGTGCCAACAAGGTTCGTTCTACGGAAGCCGAATCAAAGAACAAATAATAATTCATTAAATAACTTTGATACGCATCGCCAGACCAAACCCAGCGGTCACGCTTAATTCCGTCTATAAAAAATTCACGAGTTGTTAAATGCATTGTGTACGCCGAGACATCCCAAATTTTATTCAATTGCTGGTCTGAAGATTTGAATGCGCCACGATAATCCAATGGTAAATATTCATACAGCATCGATATCGAATCATATTTCACTCCCGCGTCTGCCTGTACCTGAACATAACGGAAAGCTTTCGATCCGTCATGCGTGTAAGTTTCAGGCTGTTTTCCATCAAAAGATAAATGATCTAATGTTTCGCATTTGGCAGGATCCAAAGCTTCCTCACGGGATTCACCATAATAAAGCGCTACTTTACCTTTTCCTTTTAGTCCATGAATTTTAATATAACCAAAAGTTTCTTTACCAAAATCTACCAACTGACCAGCACCTGTTTTTTCTGTTTTCTTAGCACTCAAAGGTTTAGTTGTTAGTCTAAAACCTGAAGGTTTATTTTCCGGGGAATTAAAATTCCAGGAACCAACAGGTACCCATGGTGTACCGGATTGTTGAGCTTTTCCAGTTTCATCAATCCAAAGTTTATCTTCGTTGGTCACCTGCCAAGAGGCATTCGATTTAACATATTGACCAGAAATATAAACGGCAGGCAACACTTCCTGATTATACACTTTAAAGGAAATCTTGTGTTTTCCGGCAGGAATTTTTATCGATTTCGGCTGCCCGTAAACCTGAACACCGTCTAAAAGTAATTGAAAAGGTCCTTCAGAGTAGATTTTTACCTCATCCAGTTCCGGAATATCAACTTCTGTTTGAAAAGTTACCAGTGCATAAGGACTGTAATATTGCCAAAGTGGTGGAAATACCGCTTCGCGTTCTGTACGTCTCACCTGCATTTTATTGCTTAACCAAATTTCGAAATCGCCTGGATACCAAATCCAGGTAGCAGCCTTATTTTCCTGAGCAAATACAAGTGCTGAAGAAAATAAAACTATAAAAACAAATAATTTTTTGAAATTTGGAAATCGATTTCTCATATAAAGATATTTGGGCCTAAAGATAAGTGTTATTTTTACATTTTACAACCTGTACTGTCATGTTTAACAACTTCATTTAACTCAAAATATATCTTGGAGATAATTTTATGTGTATTTTTTTATACAATTTATCAAATTTTAAATGAATTTTGATTGAAGTCGTAATTTGTTGTCAGATTTATCATTCAGTGGTTTGGAAAAGTTTGGCAATAAAAAATGCTTCTCGGTTTGGAGGAGCATTTTCGAATATCAATGAAACTATGTTGAACTAAAATTAATTTAAAAAAGATAGAATTGAGTTGATTAACTTTGTGTACGAGCTAGAAGCTCGCACTAGCTGGGAACCTAAGTATTTATTATCATACTCATTTTATGAATATCGATTTTGATGTTGGAAAAACTGATGCAGCAGACTTTTTTTCAAAACTTGTTAAACTATTATCCATTACCCTAAAACTAAATCCTCACTTGCTAATTTTACCTTTGGTTTTCCCAATTTTATCACAGCTTCTTTTACCTTAATTTGATCTTCTTTTGAAAGAAAAACTGGTATCAATATCGCTATTTCTATTTTTAATAACCTATTGATAATAATTAAATCTTTTAAAGTAAATGGTTTAATACCGTTCATACGTTCTGACATATGCGTCTTGCTTTTATGACCCAAAATGGAACCTAGGTTTTCCTGAGTTAAATCAAATTCCTTAAGTTTTTTCTGATGGCTTGTTTTCTGTTTTCCAGAAATATTCTTTCTAATTCAGCAATATGCTCCGATTTGTCGCTTTCTAACAGTTTAGCATCGTCAATTTTGTCAACATTACTCCATTCTGCATTTTCATATTTTTCAATCAGATTACGAAGTTTTGTTCTTAGGTTTTTAAAATGAAGATCTTCCTTGGCAAGGATTCTTAATTTTCTGTCTGCAATAAGAGCTCTGTCATAATCCAATTCATTTGTGATCATGCCTAAAAAAACGCCTCCTTAAAAGGAAAGCGTTCTCATTATATTTGCTTCATAAACTACCTAATTATTTTTTTACTTCTAATTTTAATCCTCCAAAATATAATTAGAAGGTGTCGTACCTAAATGTTTTTTAAACATATAAATAAAAGCGCTGGCCGTTTCATAACCCAGATCGAGTGCTATTTCTTTTATGGGTTGTTTTTCGCCTAAACGTTTTATGGCTTCCAATAATTTTAAACGCGTGCGCCAATCGCTAAAATTCATTCCCAACTCTTTAATGAATAATCTGGATAAAGTTCTGGTGCTCATAAAAGAAATTTCGGCATAATACTCTATCGTATTTTTACTGGCAACATCATTGAGTAAAAGATCCACTACTTTTTGTAATCTTTCATGATTTGTTGTAGGTAAAAAAGTTTTGCTTGGCTGAATTAAAGCTAATTCATCTAGAAAAACATCGATGATTCTTCCTTGTGAAGTAGTTAGATTTCCTTTGGTTCCAAAAGAAATTACTTTAAAAATCAACTGTTTTAAAAACATCGAAATATCAAAAGAAAAACTGTTTAAAGGTAATTCTTTCATTGCCGACGGATCGATAAAAACGCTATAATAGTTAACGTCTTTCTGAAAAGTAACCTGATGTTCAACGCCACCCGGAAGCCACAAACCCTGTAACGGATTCACGACCCAAATATGATTGCCTACTACTACATTCATTACGCCTCGGGTAGCATAAATAAGCTGTCCTCTGGGATGTGAGTGCGAGATACACATTTCATTATTAACCATTTCAGTATAACCTATAACAGGTATAGATGGATTTAATTGGTATCCATAATTCTGTGCTAATCGATATGTCCGAATTTGGTTATTCATTGTCCAAATATAGTAATTCTGACATTGTATTTCTTTTAACCTTTGTTAAAAATAATACAGCTATTGTTTTTAACCTATTTAAAAATCAAAAAAATAACTCATGGAAACCATTAAAGCAAATCCTGATATACTTAAAAAAACTACCTATTCGATCTTATTCATGATCAGCTTTTCACATTTAATTAATGACCTTTTACAGACTGTAGTGCCTTCAATCTATCCACTGATTAAGGAAAATTTTAATTTAAGTTTTTCTCAAATCGGGATTATCACTTTTACTTATCAAATCGTTGCTTCTATCTTACAGCCATTCGTGGGAATGTATACTGATAAAAATTCAAAACCTTATTCGTTGATAGTGGGTATGTGTTTTACCATGACCGGACTTTTTCTGGTTTCGATTGCTTCCAGCTTTACTTATTTATTATTATCTGTGAGTTTAATTGGTATCGGATCATCTATATTTCATCCGGAATCTTCGAGAGTGGCTCATTTAGCATCAGGCGGAAAAAAAGGATTGGCGCAGTCTATTTTTCAGTTAGGAGGAAATGCAGGAAGTGCCATGGGTCCCTTATTGGCAGCATTTATCATTATTCCACATGGACAATCTTATGTAGCTTGGTTTTGTATTATTGCTCTTATTGGTATTTTTGTTTTGTATAAAATTGCCATTTGGTATAGTGATCATTTATCTTTAAGAAATGCTAATAAAGCATCGCATCAAATTGAAACACATCATTTATCTAAAAGAACAGTGACTTTTTCGCTTATCCTTTTATTAGTCCTTATTTTTTCTAAATACTTCTATATGAGCAGCATTACAAGTTATTACACCTTCTTTCTTATTGATAAATTTCATATCAGTATTCAGCAGTCTCAAATATATTTATTTTTATTTTCGGGAGCTGTTGCCGCTGGAACCCTGATTGGCGGACCTATCGGTGACCGTTTTGGAAGAAAATATGTAATCTGGACTTCTATTTTAGGTGTCGCTCCGTTTACCATGCTGTTGCCATATGTTTCCCTATTTTGGGTGGGAACATTATCAGTCATCATTGGTTTGATTCTTTCTTCGGCATTCTCTGCAATTTTAGTTTATGCAACTGAATTAATGCCGGGAAAAGTAGGTTTGGTTGCTGGTCTTTTCTTCGGATTTGCTTTTGGAATGGGCGGTTTGGGATCGGCAGTTTTAGGGAAAATCGCTGATGCTACCAGTATTGAATATGTTTTTAAGATTTGTGCTTTTCTCCCTTTAATTGGTGCCATTACCGGATTTTTGCCAAATATTGAAAGCAAAAAAAAAACTAATAAAAAAAAATATAGTTAATCCTCATCCTTATATTTATCTCATTATCCTTTTAAATTTGCCAATCCCCTAAAAACAAAAAATCTGTCTCAAAAAAGAGACAGATTTTTTTATGGTTCTAACAAATCAAACTTAAATTTCCGACGAAACAAATTCTAAAAAATATGCTACAGTAGAATTTTACCGGATATTTTCTGAATGCATTTTTTAATTTCGATGAGATCTTCTTCGGATAAATTTAGTTTTTCCTGAATTTGTCCCGGAATTTCACAGGCTTTATTTTGCAGATTTTTTCCTGTTTCGCTCAAAAAAATTTCAACAACTCTTTCGTCTTCTTTTTTTCGTTCTCTGCTTATAAAATTCTTATTTTCGAGTCTTTTGAGCAATGGCGTTAAGGTTCCGCTATCGAGATAGAGTTTTTCTCCAATTTGATTCACCGTCTGTCCATCTTGTTCCCAAAGCACCATTAAAACCAAATATTGCGAATACGTAATATCCAGCTCATCTAAAAATGGCCGGTACAAACCCGTAATTTCTTTAGCAATCGCATACAGCGGGAAACATAACTGTTGGTCTAACAGTAAAGATTTTGAATTATCCATATCATTGACGACTAAATAAATCGAAAATATTATTTTTTGATTATAAATTCCTCCATCGGAATTCTGACTTTTTTCATGTGAGAAAGCCAGTCGTTTGGTTCATCTCGATAACCTAAGTACAATAGGGTTACGCTTTTTAAACCCAGTGCCCGTAATCCTAAAATTTCGTCTACAGCCTCATTGCTGAATCCTTCGGCTGGTGTAGAATCAATTTTTAATTCGGCTGCCTGCGCCATGGCCAAACCAAGTGCAATATAAGTTTGTCTAGAGGTGTGAGCAAAATGCTGTTCAGGAGTTTGTGCTCCATAGATTTCTTTAATTTTATCGGTATAACTGCTAAAACGGCCTCTTGGCAATCCTCTCACGTCAGTATGTAAATCGTAAACTTTGTCGATTTTTTCAGGAGTGTAACTATCCCAGGCCGCAAAAATCAAAACATGAGAACAATCTCTCATCACTTCCGGATTTAATGCTCCGTCTACCATTTTTTCTTTTAACTGCTGATTTTCGACTACAATTACCCGAAAAGGCTGAAGCCCTGATGAAGTTGGAGCTAATCTAGCAGCTTCTAAAATTTTATGAAGATCTTGCTCTGATACTTTTTTAGACGCATCATATGCTTTTACAGCGTGTCTCCAGTTTAAGTCATCTAATAATGCCATTATTTTTATTTTAAAATTAACTACTTATTCAAATTTTGTATGGAGTTAAATTATTTTAAACCCAATTTCAAAATTAAAGCAAAATTAAATTGCGTACAATTTAATTTTGCCAAATTTATTTTAAAAACGGAAGGCATCACTTTTAGAAAAGGTTCTTTTTAAACCAAACCAATTAATTTCCATTAAAAACCAAATACAAAATAACCATTACAACTGAAAGAAACAACCATAACATTTTGACTTGCTTATCCGGTTTAGCTTCTGGATTGATTCGTAAAAGGGTATGATGGTCTTTTTGTCCGGCTTTATCACAAATAGAAACCAGATAAATCAGTACCGAAAGTGCAACAAAGATATAAAACGACAATAACAGGAAATGTGGCCAATTATAAGTTCCATTTGGAAAAACCCATAAATACAGAACCCCCGTCCCTAAACTGATGAAAGTTCCTAAAGTCAGGGTTAAATTAGCAGCTTTAGTGGTGGTTTTATTCCAAAGTACGCCAAACAAAAATACTACGGACATTGGCGGAGCGATAAAGCCTAATACTGACTGAAAAATGTCGAAAAGATTTAAGCCTTTAATGCTGTCAATTCCTAAAGTGATAAAAACAGATAAAAGAGAACCGAATAGCACTACGAGTCTTCCTGTTTTAACAATTGTTTTTTGAGTAGCTTCGGGATAGTATTTTTTTACATAAATATCCATAGTAAAAACGGTACTGAGGGAATTCAAAGCAGAACCAATTGTACTAATTAAAGCAGCAATCAAAACTACAATAATCAAACCTCTCAAACCTGCTGGAAACAATTGGGTTACCATTGTCATATAAGCTTCATCTGGATTTTTCAATTGTGGAAAAAGGACAAAACAAACAATTCCAGGCAAAATGAATAAAGGAACATCTAATATTTTTAACCAGCCAATAAAGTTGGCTCCAAGCTGTCCCTCTTTTAAATTTTTAGCTCCCAAAACGGACTGTACCATGGATTGATCGGTACACCAAAACCAAACTCCCATGACAGGATATCCTAATACAATAGCAATCCATGGATAATTTTTATCATCGTCAGGAAGCAATAAATTCCAGTAAGAACCCGGAGTATTAGTATAAACAGCTTCTAATCCTCCTGCTTTTTCAACGCCCATAACGACCAATAATAAGGAAACACCAATCAGCAATAACATCTGAAAAACATTGGTATAGGCAATAGCTTTTAGTCCGCCTGCTGCAGCGAAAAAACCAGAAAGAATTACCATTAAAATAACCGAAAGATACATCGGTAAATCCAATAATTGTTTGATCAATACACCGCCTGCAAACAAAGTCAATGACAGCCACGAAATTAAAATTGTAATTAAGGTGTACCATGCCAGAATGTTTCGGGTAGAATCACCAAAACGTTTTCCCATAAATTCCGGAAGCGTCAGTACTTTTGCACCTAAATATCTTGGTGAGAAGACCACTGCCAAAAGCAGTATAAAGACAAAGGCATACCAGGCAAAATTCCCGGCAACAATACCCGTAGTAAAACCTACACTTGCCGAAGCAATCAACATAGAAGGTCCCACATTGGTTCCCCACATATTCAAACCGATGCTACCCCAGCCCAAAGTATTTCCTGCTAAAAAGAGACTTTCATCTGTTTTTTTATTCTTTATAAAAGAAACATAATAACCAAAAACTACTAATACTAACAGATAGCCAACTATAATAATATAATCGACAGGTTCTAAAAAACTACTGATTTTACCCATAATTAGCTATTTGACATTGGAACATTAAACTCTTCCAAAATTGAAGCGATCTTAACGGGCAAACCTGTTTTTAATGAACGATCCATTGCCTGTAATAATGCGACGGTTCCGATTCCTTCTTCCATATCCGGATAAGCAGTAAAATCTTGTTCGATGCTGTCTGCAAAATAATCCAGATAATTTTGGTATTCTCCGGCGTGATGACTTTGTCCTTCAAAACGGAAATAATGTTTTAAAGTGCTATCACCCCACGTGATTACTTTTTCTTCTCCTGTTTTGTCCGTAATCGCATAACGTAGTTCGTGATAATCGGACTGACTCGCTCCTTCGGTTGCTCTTAGGATCGTACTCATTCCGCTGTCGCGCTGGGTTGGCTGTGTTGGTGAAGTATAGACACCGCTTACTCTGGCAATTCTTCCATCAGTTGCTTTGAAAATAAAATGCATGGTGTCTTCGTTTTTCAAACCTGCCACGCTTCCATTGCTGCTGATCATTCCGTAACCCATCACTTCTTCAATATTGGGCAAATACCAACGGATGAAATCAACCGGGTGACTTAAGCCGCCATAGAGCCATTTGAATGACTGTAGCAACGACCATTCTTTCTTTAAAAACCATCTGTGATCGGCGTGATAATGGGCTTCGATAGTAATTAGATCGCCTATTAATCCGGCTTCAAAATCGGCCCTTTGTCTTTTAGCTGGTTCAAAAAACCGGGAACTCTGACCAATAAAAACCTTTTTTCCTGTGTTTTTGCTTAACTCCAATAGTTTGTTGGCGTCTGCAAGATTATCTATAAAAGGCTTCGTGCAAATCACATGCTTTCCGTGCAATAAAGCTTGTTTGACATGTTCGGCGTGGAGATGATCAGGCGTATATATAGCGAGGATATCTATAGATTCATCTTTTAATAAATCGTCGTAATTGGTTGTGTACGAATGGAAATCAAATTCCTTTGCTCTTTGCTGGCACAATTCCTCATTTCTGTCGCATACTTTTACGAGCTCTAATTTTGAACTCGATAAAGCGGCTGACATCGTGCTTCGACCTTCTCCAAGTCCTAGAATGGCTATTTTTAACATTGGTTATTGTATATTTTAAGTAGTTAGTTGTATTTTTTTTCCACGAAGATTACGGAGATTTTTCTTTGTTCTTTATTCTTTCTTCTATTTTCTCTTCTATTTTCTCTTCTATTTTCTCTTCTAAATCTTCTTCAAAAACACCCAGGTTTCATCCGGTTTTGTGCCTTCTATTCCGGTTTGGTATTTTTTCATTAAGGCATTCCAATCGCTTACACGCGGATTGTTTTCGGTAGTTTTTGGATTCAGTTTATTCAGATTTTCTCCTTTCGGAATACTGATGACCAGCATCAATTGTCTTCCGTTTTTGAAAACCTGCAATTGCTGAAAATCGGCATTACAGAAACCTTTGGCAATTTCCGGCCACTTTTCGAATTGGGTGGTGTGGTAATCTACATATTCTTTTTGCATTTTTTCATCTGCGACCAGATTCGCAGTCAGGACAATATTTTCCCATTCGGAAACAGGTTTTGAATCTTTGCATCTTTCGAACTTCTGAAAGTCGTAAACCGGATTTTCGTAGATTTTAATTTCTAATGCTGGAAAAGCCAGAGCCAGTTTTCGTTTTGTTCTTTCCGGCTGATTCATCAAACCGTAAATTACCAAATGATTTTGCCATTGGTACAATTCTTCGTCTACAATTCTGAAACCTTTGATGGTAGATTTGATTTTTTCGATATCCAGATCATTCCCAATTACTTCTATGACAACTGGTTTTGGCATTTCCTGTAAACCCCAGGTCTCGTCAATCACCACTTCTTTCGTCAGTAAACTCTTGTATGGTGCACGGATTCCTGCGTTTTCCTTAATTTTCGGATCAACAAAAGCATAGTTATCCTGCCAGATATTTCCTTTTGGTCCATTGTTATTTTTCAGGATTTTCTGAATCGGAATCCAGTTGTTTTTAATCGTAAAGCCCTGGCTTCCTTCATCCGTATACAAGTATAGCCATAAAAACGGATCGTGCGCATACGGACTGTTGTACACTTTATCAATATAATTCTCTTCTATTCTGCTATCAGGCTGTGATGAAAGTGTATAAATTCCGGCTACATCATGCAGGTGTTTGGCGTAATGATGAATTTTGTTTCGCTGAATTTTATTGTTTCGCATCACGTTGTCGGTGTGCGTCCAGCCCCAACCCATCGAAATTCCGCTATAGGCAACATCCGAAATTTCGTTGTGTTCGATCGTCAGATTCTTTATGAAACCAGCTGCAATTCCCAGACATCCCCAGTCTTCATTGGCAACATTGGTAATCAGGTTATCCGAAATCAATTCATCTGAACAAACGACTCTTTCGTCTTTGACGGTATAAGGCAAATGTGCCTCAAAAGCTTCTTCGGAAAAAACGCCCAGATTGATTCCGTTGCCGCCTATATCTTTGAATAAATTTCCTTTGACGATATTATGATTCGTTCCTTTATGCAAATCCAATCCTGTAGAAGACAAATGCTCAAAAGTACAAGATTCGAAAATTGTATTGTTGGCATAATTTACCTCAACGGCAGCTCTCGGTCTGCCAATCCAACCCTGATTTTCTAAACTCGCCTGATTGGGAGTTCCCGGAATTTTCAATTTATAGGCATCCAACAAATACATTCCGGCCTGCAACGGAACGTGGCCTTGCTGAGAAGGACGAAGCCAGTTGCTGTACTGAAACGAAATTCCTTTGAAATTAAAATGATGCACGGGAGTATCCAAAGTACCTTCGACTTTGAGCAAATTTTCCAAAACCGGAACTGTTACTTTTGCAGAAGTTAAATTCTCACCTACTCTTGGAATATAATAAATCTTAGCTTTTTTTCTATCCAGATACCACTCTCCGGGTTCATTCAGCATCGAAATCCCATTGTTTAAATAGAAAGCTGAATTTCCATTGTTTTTTGAAATCCAGGGCGCTGGCCAGGGGTGTTCACTTTGAATTTTACTTTCAGGTTGTTCGAAAGAAAGTCTGGCACTGTCTTTTTTTACTTCTATATCTTTGATTCGAAGATTGGCAGTCGCCCACCATTGCACAATAAACATTTCCATTCCGGGTTCGAACTTAATCCCCTTATCTTTATAAGGAATCCAACAAGTTTCTGTTGCAGAATCCCATGATAAAATTCTGTCCATTTCATTTCCAGAAGTACTTTTAGCTCTGACAGCTTTTTTTCCATTCACCCACAATTGTCGGTAATTGATAATTTCACCTGCAATTTCAGGAGCATCGGCTTCCCAGACGATTCCTTTTTTTAATCCGTTGATGGAAATTGCAGCTTTTTTCCAATTTTTGATTTCGAATCCGCCACTTAAGATTGGTTTGGCATTTACGTCAGCTTCTATTATAGTAGGACTTTCAGCCGTTCCGGAATCTTCAGGTCTTATAAATAAGGGTTCGTTTAAATAATAGGTTCCGTTCATTATGATGATGTGGATTCCATCTTTTATAGAAGCATCTTTCAGACGGCGTAATTCTCTGGCTTTTCTCACAGCCATCTGAACCGTCGCTAGCGGACTCGATTTTGTTCCAAGATTAGTGTCTTTCCCTTGAGGAGAAACCCAAATTTCAGCAGCGCTCAATGAGAATGTGCTAAAGGTTATCAAAAAGATAATTAAAACTTTGGTAAAAGTATTTAAACGCATTTTTTCTTTTTTATGTAGTAGTAAGCTTTGCATTTCTTAAAAATAATTCGGCTGAAAATAAATGTATTTTACACACTTTTAGCAAATAATGGGTACAATTTAAAGGAACATAAAAATATATGTGTCCTGTACCCTCCTGCATTTCTTCAAACTGGCTATTATTTTATTCATTAAATTATAAAAAGATTGCGACTTCCTTTATTATAATCTTATTTCAACTCCTTAAATATGTCCAAATATTTTTATTAAATTTGTGCAATCGATTACATTATTGTATTTTCGTTTTTTTAGGGAACTTATTTTAATATATGTAAAAAAAGAATTACCAATATAGAGATACACTATTATTTTGGTATTTAAAATTAAACTTTAACTAATTCAATAAGAATGAAAACTAATACAACTCACATTTTCCGTATGCTATTGGCAGTCCTAACCATAGGCAGTTCAGGAAATACGGTGGCCCAAAAGTCAAAATCCTATGATACTTACCAGAACATAGAATTTAAAATGGCAAAAGTCAAAGAACCATCTATTCCAAAAAATACTGTCAACTTAAAAGATTTTGGTGCTGTAAATGGAGGATATGCTTTAAATACAAAAGCTTTTGAAGATGCGATTAATGCACTTTCAAAAAAAGGAGGCGGAAAACTAATTATTCCTGCTGGAATCTGGCTTACAGGCCCAATTATTCTAAAAAGCAAGATTGAGTTACATGCAGAAACTGGAGCGTTGATAAAATTTTCTCCGGATAAAAGCTTATACCCAATTATCGAAACCAGTTTTGAAGGTCTAAACACCTGGCGGTGTATTTCTCCAATCTATGGTAAAAACTTAGAAGATGTTGCTTTTACCGGAAAAGGCATTTGGGATGGGTCAGGCGAAGTATGGAGACAGGTTAAGAAAAGTAAACTTACGGAAAGCCAATGGAAGAAATTTGTAGAATCTGGTGGCGTTCTTAACGAAAGTAAAACGAGCTGGTACCCATCGGAAACATTTATGAAAGCTTCAGTAGGAGCAGATCAGAATGTCCGTTTGGATTTAAAAACCAAAGAAGAATTTGAAGCTATTCATGATTTTCTTCGTCCGGTATTGGTGAGCATTCAAAATAGTAAAAGAGTACTATTTGACGGACCTGTCTTTCAAAACTCTCCGGCATGGAACATTCATCCGTTATTGATTGAAGATTTAATCATTCGAAATGTAACCGTTCGTAATCCTTGGTTTTCACAAAATGGTGATGGTCTTGATGTAGAATCATGTAAAAATGTAATTGTTGAAAATTCTAGTTTTGATGTTGGTGATGATGCTATCTGTATTAAATCTGGAAAAGATAAAGACGGACGTGACAGAGGTGTTGCTTGTGAAAATATTATTGTGAAAAACAACATCGTATATCATGGACATGGCGGTGTAACGGTTGGAAGTGAAATGTCTGGTGGTGTAAAAAACCTTCATGTATCTAATTGTACTTTTATGGGAACAGATGTTGGTTTACGCTTTAAAAGCACACGTGGACGAGGTGGTGTGGTTGAAAATATTTTTATCTCAGATATTTTCATGACAGATATTCCATCTCAGGCTATTTCTTTCGACCTTTATTATGGTGGAAAATCTATTGCTGAAACTTTAGCAGAAGGCGGCAATACGATTAGTACACAAAAAGTTCCTGTTGATGAAAAAACCCCTCAGTTTAAAAATATTTCGATAAAAAACATCACGATTGCCGGAGCCCAACAAGCAGTTTTCCTTCAGGGCCTACCTGAAATGAATTTAGAGAATATTGAAATTTCAAATTTGACTGTAAAAGCAGAAAAAGGTTTTTCAATTATAGATGCTAACGGAATTAAAATTACTAATGTTAAAATGGACATAGAAGTACCAAATGTAATTGAGATTTATAATGGTAAAAATATGACGTTTAAAGAAATTCAATTCAACTCAACATCAGCCAAAGCAATTACAGTTAATGGAGAAGCAACTGAGAATGTTGAATTCGTTGCTTCTCCTAATTCCGATTTTTCTAAAAAAACTACTATTGGGGAAACTGTTCCTAAATCGGCAGTAAAACTATAGTAGATTAAACTATTTGGCTTTTGCGATGTCTAAAGTTAAAACCAAATAAACATAACAAAAAGCCAACTTAAAATTTGCTATGAGAATCCTGCAAAAATTATTCAAAAACAAGAGTTTGCTATTCGCTATCGCAACCTCTTTTACATTTCTTTATTCGGGTGCACAATCTGATAAGGAAAGTAAAACAGCAATTAGTACCAAACCATTTGGTGACAGTGTAAATCATTGGTACGGCATTAGTGACAAAAATAACATTGTAAACCCAATACCAAATCAACCCAGATATGAGGAATCTGATTATACCAAAATAGCAGACAACATTATCTATTTTCAGCGTGATAACGGAGGCTGGCCAAAAAATTATGACATGCGCGCAATTTTGACACCTGAGCAAATCAAAGATGTAGTGAATAGCAAATCCGTTTTGCATACTACTTTTGACAATGCCACAACTTATACGCACATCTATTATCTGGCACAAGTTTACACTCAGACTAAAATCGAAAAATACAAAATGGCGTGTCTGAAAGGGATTGATTTCATTATTGAAGCTCAATATTCAAATGGAGGATGGCCGCAATATTTTCCTTTAGAAAAAGGATATAGCCGGCATATAACTTTTAATGATGGCATGTATATGGGAATTATGAATTTACTGGACAAAATAGTAAACAACGATCCAAATTTTGCTTTTATTGATGCTGATACAAAAAACAAAGTCAATACATCGTATCAAAAAGGAATTGAATGTATTTTGAAAACACAGATTTCAGATCATGGAAAGCTTTATGCATGGTGTCAGCAGCACGATGAGGTAACTTTATTACCTGTTTGGGCCAGAAAGTTCGAACCGCCAAGCATCACAAATGCAGAAAGTGTTGATGTGGTTTTATTTTTAATGAAAATTGAAAACCCAAGTGAACAGGTTATCAGAGCTGTACAAGGTGCAGTGAAATGGTTTTCGGATTCTAAAATTTATAATACCCGAATAGAAACTTTTGAAGCACCTGAATTTGATTCTAAATACAAAAAAGTTACAGATGATCGTCGTGTTGTGACAGACTCTACTGCGCCTCCTATCTGGACACGATATTATGAATTGGGTACCTGGAGACCTTTGTTTTGTGACAGGGACAGTGTGTATTTATACTCATTGGCTGAGGTAAGCCGTGAAAGACGAAGTGGTTATGCCTGGTATACGTACAACCCTGAAAAAGCATTAAAAAAATATCCGGAGTGGCAAAAAAAATGGACTCCTGAAACTGACATTTTAAAACAATAAAAGCATAAAAAAGCGTGAAAGTTTGATTCACGCTTTTTTTATAATTGAAATCATTTCTTAATCACTCAATTTATAAAATGATTTTGCATTTTCTGACCAAATTTTATTTTGATCTTCAATAGACAATTTCGAAATATAATCTTCTAAAGTTTTTACTATATTATTGTAATCCGCAGCCACATTACAAACTGGCCAGTCAGATCCGAACAGTAGTTTATCGACTGAGAAGTTTTCAAAAACAATGTCCAGATAGGGTTTTAAATCAGCCGGTTTCCATGAATCCCAATTCGCTTCTGTAACCATTCCAGAAATTTTGCAGCTTACATTTTCAAATTTAGCAATTTCTTCCATTCCTTTTTTCCAAGATGCAATTTCTCCCAATTTTATAACCGGTTTGGCAATATGGTCAATGACAAAAGCCTGATCTGGGAATGATTTTACCAAATCAATTGCAGCCGGCAAATGATGATGAAAAATCAGGATATCATACGTGAAATCAAATGGTTTTAAAGCCAAAATTCCGTTTCGAAACTCCTTTCCAAACATAAAATCATCCGGTTCTCCCTGTACCACATGCCTGAAACCTTTTAATTTTTCGTATTGAAAAAAGTGACTCAATCGTCCTGAAATATTTTCTGATCTCAAATCAACCCAGCCCACAACCCCTTTTATAAAATCATTTTTAGAAGCCAGATCTAAAAGAAAATTAGTTTCTTCTTCAGACTGACTTGCCTGAACAGCTACACAGCCTGAAAATTGATTCTCTAAAAGCAATGGCGACAAATCTTCAGGCAAAAAATCTTTTTGGATTTTCAGCATCGACTCATCAATCCAACTGTCTCTAACGGGATCAAATTTCCAAAAATGCTGATGGGAATCAATGCGGTTATTCATACAATACTAATTTACATCACTGATTAAAGCACGATCCAAGTGTACGTAACCGCCATCAACAAAAACAAATTGCCCTGTTGTGTGAGAAGAGCGATCTGAAATAATAAAAAGAGACGTATCTGCAATTTCTTGTGTTTTGGTCATTCTGGATTCAAACGGAATACTTTTGTTAATTTTTTTCAAAACTGCTTCGCCGTCAGCCAACGTTTTGATCCAGTCTTCGTATGCCGGAGTATAACTTTCTGCAATGATAATTGCGTTAGAACGAATTCCGTACTGAATCAAATCGACTGCCCACTCTCTTGTCAGTCCAAGCACACCTCCTTTAGCAGCAGCGTAACCTGAAGTTCCGCCTTGCCCCGTCAGAGCAACTTTAGAACCAATATTTAAAATATTTCCTTTGGATTCTTTCAGGTACGGAAGCGTATACTTTACCATTAAAAAATAGCTGACTACATTGAGTTTCAAAGAATCCATAAACTCCTCATAACTTGCCTCCAAACCTGCACCATCATTGACACCCACATTATTGATGACAGCATCAATTCTGCCATATTTTTTTATTATCTCTTTAACAGCACTTTGAATTTCTTCTGGATTCGTAACATCTGTCTTAACAAACAGAGCATCAATGCCTCTTTTTTGAAGCGTTTCAGCATACTCGAAACCACGACTATTTCTGTCTATCAATACCGGAATGGCTCCTTCATCTGCCAATCTTTTAATTATGGTTTCGCCAATGCTCCCTTCTTTTCCGGCAGAACCAGAAACTACTACTATTTTACCTTTTAATCCTAAATCCATAATTTATAGAGTTATTTAGCTTAATTTATTTCAATTAAGGCTTTGATGACATTGTTTTTCGGATCAATCCAATTTTCGAATTGACTTATCATTTCTGAAAAATCCGCTCTGTGCGTAATGTATTTCTTCGGATCGATTTTTCCTGCTTTCAGACATTCCATTACATATTCAAAATCTTCAATAGTCGCATTTCTGCTGCTCATTAAAGTGGATTCCCTTTTATGGAATTCAGGATGACTGAAACTCAATTCACCTTTTTGAAGTCCGACCAAGACAAATCTGCCGCCATGCGAAATATAATTAAAAGCACTGTTCATGACTTTTTGGTTTCCGGTAGCATCAATCACCACATTTGCCATATCGCCATTAGTCAATTCTTTCAGTCTTTCTGCAACATCTTCGTTTAACGGATTTATAGTAGCATCCGCATTCAGTTCATTTTTACAAAAACCTAATCGGTAATCGTTGATGTCCATCACAATCACTTTGGCTCCGGCAATCTTAGCAAACTGAATCAATCCAATTCCGATTGGCCCTGCTCCCATTACCAAAACCGTATCCGTAGCTTTTACTGCGGCTCTTCTTACACCATGTGCCGCAATTGCCAAAGGTTCAACCAATGCCAGTTCATCATAATCCAATCCTTGCCCATGTAATAAATATTGCTCCGGAATGGATACGTATTCAGCCATTCCGCCATCAATATGAACACCAAATACTTTGATATTGGCGCAACAATTTGTCAGTCCGTTTCTGCACGCCACGCAGGTACCACAATTAAAATAAGGTATAAAAGTTACTTTATCCCCAGGTTCAAAACCTTTTGCATTCCCTTTAATATATTCTGCAGCTAGTTCATGCCCCAAAATTCTTGGGTATTCAAAATAAGGCTGCGTTCCTCCAAAAGCATGGATATCGGTTCCGCATACACCGATTCTTTTAATTTTTAAAAGCACTTCGCCATCTTTTGGTTCCGGCATTGGTTTCTCTTTGATAAGAAACTCCTGAGGCTTTTCACAAACAATATATTTCATTTAATTTGAATCTGTTTTTTAGAATTTTCTTTTCAAAAAATCCTATTTTAATTATTTACTGTATGCTTTCGCCACTTGTTTGCTTGAACCTAAACCGTCCATTCCTAATTCGATAACATCTCCTGCTTTGATATAAATTGGATCCGGCTTGATACCTAATCCAACTCCCGGAGGCGTTCCTGTACTGATAATGTCTCCAGGAAGTAACGTCATAAACTGACTTAGGTAATGCACTAAAAATGGAATTTTGAAAACAAGGTTAGACGTATTGCTGTTTTGGAATTTCTTTCCGTTAACAGTCAGCCACATTGGAATATTATTTACATCCTCGATTTCATCCTGAGTAGCTAAGAATGGTCCTAGCGGTGCGAAAGTATCACAGCCTTTTCCTTTAGCCCATTGTCCGCCCATTTCGATTTGGAAAGCTCTTTCGCTGTAGTCATTCAATAAAGCATATCCAGCAACATAATTCAAAGCTTCTGCTTCATCTACATAACTTGCTTTTTTGCCCACTACAAATGCCAGTTCGATTTCCCAGTCGGTTTTTTCACTGTTTTTTGGGATAATCAAATCATCATTAGGCCCACATAAAGAAGTAGTTGATTTGAAAAAGATAATAGGTTCTGCCGGAATTGGAGCACCAGTTTCATGACAATGATCTACATAATTCAATCCGATACAGATTATTTTTGAAGGTCTTGCAACCGGAGAGCCCAAACGTACATCTGCACTCACTTCTGGCAAAACAGGATTGCTTTCTAATGCTTTTTTTAGTTTTTCCAAACCATTATCTTCGAAAAAAGCTTCATTAAAATCGGTTACTATTGAAGAAACATCATATCTTTTTTCATCGATTAAAACTCCCGGTTTTTCTTGTCCTACTGCTCCAAAACGTATTAATTTCATTTCTTTCTATTTTTTAAGTTACTAAGGCGCTAAGGTTCTGAAATTCTAAGGCTAAAAAATCTTAGCAGCTTAGTAACTTAGAATCTTAGTCTCTTTTTTTGTTAATTATTTAATTTTATAAAACCTCCGTCAATTGGATAATCACTTCCGGTAATAAATCCGGCTTCATCACTGCATAAATACAATGCCAGAGTTGCAATTTCATCCGGTTTTCCCATGCGGCCAATTGGCTGAGATTTCGATAATTTTTCAAAAATTTCAGCTTCTTTACCTGGATAATTTTTATTGATAAATCCGTCTACAAAAGGTGTATGAACTCTTGCTGGAGAAATTGAATTGCATCTAATCCCTTCATCTATATAATCTCTTGCCACTGATAAAGTCATCGCCATTACAGCACCTTTAGCCGTTGAATAAGCGAAACGATCCTGGATACCAACCCAGGATGCAATAGAGGCCATATTCAAAATAACACCTCCTTTTGACAATCTTAATTGTGGAATCGCGGCAAACAGACAATTGTACACACCATTTACATTTACATCCATCACTCTTTGGAAATCGATTTCCAAAGTTGTGTCTACTTTTCCAACATGTGCAATACCGGCATTATTGATTAAAATATGGATATTTCCAATTTTTTCAAAGGTAGCAACAACCTCTTTTTGACTCACCACATTACAGGCATACGAAAATACTTTTCCGCCTGCATTTTTTATTTCGTCAACCGCATCCTGAGCACTTTCCACAGATAAATCAACGATATGAACTTCTGCTCCCTGTTTTGCGAATAAAGTAGCAATGGCTCTTCCTATCCCGCTCCCGCCACCGGTTATGACGGCTTTTTTATTTTGTAATGAAAACATATTTATGTAATTTTTTAATTATCGGTTTAATTCTAAAGCTGCCAGAATAAAAGGCCCGGTTACTTTAGGGTCATTATCTTTCCTTTTTTCATTAATATAATATTCATAAGAACCATCACGATAAGGCTTCCCTCCCAAACCTGCTACAGCACAGGCATTAGTAATTTCAATTTCGCCATTTGGATATACCTTAACAAATTTTGAAGTAATCCCATCAAACGCTTTTTCAGCTATTTTTTTGAATTTTTTAGGCAAATATCCTTTTTTAGCTCCTTTTGCAAAAGCATAAGCAAACATAGCTGTACCCGAAGTTTCTAAATAATTGCCTTCCCTTGTTCCCATATCGGTAACCTGGTACCACAATCCTGACTTGTCCTGAAATTTCACTAAGGCATTCGAAATGTTATTCAAATACAAAATCAGTTCTTTTCTTTTTGGATTATCTTTAGGAAAATAATCCAGTACATCTACCAATCCCATCACATACCAGCCCATTGATCGCGACCAGAAGTTAGGAGAAACGCCTGTTTCTTTGTTTACCCATGTCATTTCTTTGCTTTCATCCCAGGCATGGTACAATAATCCTGTTTTTCTATCCGTAGCTTTTTCCTGAATCAATTCAAATTCGTGAGCGACATCATCCAGTTTAGCACCGTTTTCAAACGTAGCAGTATATTCTGCATAAAAGGGTTCTCCCATATACAAACCATCCAGCCACATTTGGTTAGGATATATTTTTTTATGCCAAAAACCGCCACTTGGTGTACGCGGCTGTTCTTCTAATTGTTTACGCAAAGTCTGCATGGCAATTAAATACCTTTTGTCTTTTGTTTGTTCATAGATATCAAACAAAATACGGCCTGTAGGAATGTTATCGATATTAAAGGATTCAAACTTATACGTCTTTATATTTCCATCGGCATCTATCAGTTCATCAGCATATTGTTTGGCATAGGCCGTGTATTTTTCATTCTTTTCATGTTTGCCTAATTCCTGAAAAGCATAGGTAACTAAGCCATGAACATAACTGATGTGTGCTACAGGTGCATCATCAATCCTATACGATTCCGGATAACGCTCCATCAAGGTCAAAGCCATTCGTTCTGACCATTTGAGCTGAGTTGAAATTTCTGATTTTTCACTTTGGCTTTGCGAAATAACTTTACCACTGTACGCTAAAAGGAAAATCATTACACACAATCTGACAAGAAAATTTGATTTAGGAACACTGTTCATTTTTATTAAGTAATGTGGTTTGTTTTTTTTTAAGCGCTTCTTTACTTCTTATTTAATAAATGTAAAAAACACAATTACAAATGTAATTTTTATATGTTATAATTTGAAAAAGAACACCTAAAAATAACTATACTTTAATAAATTATCACATTTTATATATCATTTGTAAAAAACAAACTAATAAATATCTTATTTCTTATAAAAAACGCATTATTAACCATAGGCAGGATTGTTCATTCCAATCTTATCTCTACATTTGTAATTGTACTTTTTACATTTATTGTTTATGAAGCGATAAATTCATTATTTAATTAAAAAAAAATGACAAAACTAAAAGGCATAACATGGAACCATACAAGAGGCCTCTTGCCCATGGTTGCCACCGCTCAACGTTTTACCGAATTAAATCCGGGAATAGAAATTAGCTGGGAGAAAAGAAGTTTACAGGAATTTGCAGATGCTTCCATCCAAGACTTAGCTAAAGGATTCGACCTTTTAGTAATTGATCATCCCTGGACTGGGTTTGGTGCCAATACAAAAACTATTTTACCATTATCAGATCATCTTTCTGCCGAATATATAAAAGATCAGGAAATCAATACTGTTGGAAAATCATACGGGAGTTACGTTTTTAGCAATAAATTATGGGCATTACCAATTGATGCAGCGACTCCGGTTGCTGCTGCCCGATTGGATATTTTAGAAAAACAGGGATTAAAAGTTCCGCAGACGTATGATGATTTATTGGCTTTGGCTAAAAATGGATTAATTGCATTTGCAGGAATTCCGGTAGATTCACTCATGACTTTTTACTCCTTTTGCTGTAGTTTAGGTGAAGATCCTTTTCAATCTCAGGAAAAAGTAATTTCTTTGGAAACAGGAAAAAAAGCGTTGCAAATGCATCGCGAACTGGCACAACTAATGGATCCGGCTAATTTTAACAGAAACCCGATTCAGGTTTATGAAGCGATGGTCAACTCGGATGAAATTGCCTACTGTCCTTTCGCTTACGGTTATTCCAATTATTCGAGAACAGGTTACAGTAAAAACCTCCTTCATTTCTATGATTTGGTAAAATTGAATGATCAGCCAATGATCAGTTCATTGGGCGGAACCGGTTTGGCTGTTTCTTCATTCAGCCAACACATTCCGGAAGCCATAAAATATGCTGAATTTACAGGATCATCACAAGTACAGCAAAACATTTTTGCAGATAATGGCGGACAGCCTGGGCATTTGCAAGCTTGGAAGAGCGACCGAATAAACAGTGTAACTCACGATTATTTCAAAAACACATTGCCTTCTTTAGAAAGGGCATTTTTAAGACCGAGGTATTCCGGACACATGTATTTTCAGGATCATGCAGGAGATGTCGTTCGTGATTATTTGATAAATGGCGGTAACGAAGCACAAATCTTAGAAATTATGAATGCTCTTTACATAAAGTCATTAAATTTAAAAACGGCATGAAACCATTAGAAGGATTAATCGTTTTAGAATTCTGCCAGTTTTTGGCAGGGCCTTCTGCCGGATTAAAATTAGCCGATTTAGGGGCGAGAGTCATCAAAATTGAGCGTCCTGTAAAAGGCGAAGCTTGCAGACAATTGAGCATCAAAGACCTTTTTGTCGATGACAGCAGTCTGCTTTTTCATACCATCAATAGAAATAAGGAATCTTTTGCAGCTGATCTTAAAAATCCTGAAGATTTAATTTTAGTAAAAAAACTGATAGCCCATGCAGATATTATGACGCATAATTTCAGACCGGGTGTGATGGATAAAATCGGTTTGACCTTTGATGACGCTTTAAATATTAATCCTAAAATAATTTACGGAACGATTACTGGTTACGGAGACAAAGGTCCTTGGGCTAATAAACCCGGTCAGGATTTATTACTGCAATCCCTTTCGGGATTAAGCTGGTTGAGCGGACAAAAAAGTCATGGACCTGTTCCGTTTGGTCTGGCTGTGGCCGATTTAATGTGCGGAAATCATTTTGTTCAGGGAATTTTAGCGGCATTACTCAAAAGAGCCAAAACCGGAAAAGGTGTTTTGGTAGAAGTAAGTTTACTGGAATCGATTCTGGATGTTCAGTTTGAAGCTATTACTTCTTATTTAAATGATGGAGGAAATCAGCCGGAACGTGGTGATGTTAAAGGAAGTGCGCACGCCTTTTTGAGTGCTCCTTATGGTGTGTATCAAACTCTGGAAGGCTATATTTCATTGGCAATGGGAGATTTACTTTTCATTGGAAGTTTTTTAGGATTAGATTTAAAAAAATACGCAGACAAACACTTATGGTTTTCACAAAGAGATGAAATCAGAGAACTACTAAGTAAAAGATTGCTCACTCAAACAGCAGATTATTGGTTGAATGTATTGCAAAAAGAAGGTGTTTGGTGTGGAAAAGTACTGAATTACGAAGAACTTGACAATGAGTCTTTCGTTAAGGAATTACAACTGAAACAAACCGTAAAAAATGAAGCTGGAAAAACTTTAATTACTACCAGAAGTCCTATTCAATTAGACGGAGAAATTTTAACAAGCCCAAAAGCTGCTCCTAAAGTGGGAGAACATAATTTACATATACAAGAACAATTTTTAAACTAACGCGATGAAACCATTAGAAGATTATTTGATAGTAGATTTTAGTCAGTTTCTTTCAGGCCCATCGGCCAGTTTGCGATTGGCTGATTTGGGTGCCCGTGTGATAAAAATTGAGAAACCGGGAACTGGCGATATCTGCCGGACCCTATATACTTCTGATTTGATTATGAATGGCGAATCTTCTGTTTTTCATACCATCAACAGAAACAAAGAATCGTTTGCCATTGATTTCAAGCAACCATCAGAACTTGAAAAATTAAAAAAATTATTGGCAAAAGCTGATGTTGTCATGCACAATTTCAGACCCGGCGTCATGGGACGTGTGGGTTTGAGTTATGACAAAATCAAAGAAATTAATCCCAATATCATCTATGCCGAAATTTCGGGTTATGGAACTAAATCCGAATTGAAAGATTTACCTGGGCAAGATTTATTACTGCAATCAATGACTGCCTTAACCTGGTTGAGCGGGAATCAGGAAGACGGTCCCGTCCCAATGGGATTATCGATTGTCGATATGCTGGCCGGAGCTCATTTGGCACAAGGAATTTTAGCGGCTTTGTATAGGAAAGCAACGCATAACATTGGAGCAAAAGTTCAGGTGAGCATGTTGGAATCGGCTTTTGATTTTCAGTTTGAAACCTTAACCACTTATTTTAATGACGGCGCTGAATTACCTGTGCGAACAAAATCCAACAATGCACATGCTTATTTAGGCGCGCCTTATGGAATTTACAAAACTCAAAATGGCTATTTAGCATTGGCGATGGGATCAATTCCCTTTTTAGCTTCGCTTTTAAAATGTGATGCATTACTCAAATTTCCTGAAAATAAATTTGAATTAAGAGACGAAATTAAGAACATTTTAGCCGAACACCTACAAACTCAGGATACCCAATTTTGGCTGAATATTTTAGAACCTGCAGATATTTGGTGCGCCAAAGTTCTGAACTACAAACAACTTTTTGCCGAGGAAGGATTTCAGGTTTTAAATTTCGTTCAGCGCGTTGAAATGATGGATAGTTATACCTACAAAACAACGCGATGCCCAATCAAAATTGATGGAGAATATTTTACATCCACTAAAGGTTCTCCAAAATTAGGTCAGGACAACGAGCGAATTATTAAAGAATTTATAGTTTAATAATGGGAAAATTAAGAATAGCTGTCAGGAAATTTGATCCTTTTGAAAGTGCGCTGCAGAAGCTGTGGAATTTGTTTTGCGTAAAAAACGACATTCAGATTGAAGCTGAAATGATTCCGCTTGAATTGCACGATTTGTATGAGGAAACCATCACAAAAGAAGGTTTAAAAAATGGAAATTGGGACATCGCCCATATCAACACTGATTGGATTTTTGATGCTGCGAATGAAAAAGCAGTTCTGGATTTAAACCCATTGATTGCTGAAAATCCACCACAAAATTATCCTGAAGGCTGGCATCAATCCTTATTGCATTTACAACAAATAAATAATGGCACTTACGGATTACCTTTTCACGATGGGCCGGAATGTTTGATTTACAGAAAAGATTTATTTGAAGATTCTACAGAAAAAGAGAACTTCAAAAAACAATTGGGTTACGAATTGCATCCTCCGAAAACATGGAAAGAATTCACCCAGATAGCCGAATTTTTCAACAGACCTGAAGAAAATTTTTATGGTTGTGTTTTTGCCAATTATCCTGACGGACACAATATGGTTTTCGATTTCTGCCTTCAATTATGGACACGAGGCGGTTCTTTATTAAATACTCAAAATCAAATCGACATTAATCATAACGCAGCGATTGAAGCTTTGGATTTTTACAGAACCATCGTGAATAATATAAATGCAGTTCATCCAAAGTCGAAATATTTTGGATCGGTTGAGGCAGGAATAGCTTTCGCCGAAGGTCAGGCGGCAATGGCAATCAACTGGTTTGGATTTGCCTCGATGTGCGAAGTCATAGAAGTTTCAAAAGTGAAAGGCAAAGTAGATATTACCGAACTTCCTTCAGACGAAAACCATAAAACAGCTTCGTTAAATGTGTATTGGTTATACACAATAAGTACAGGAAGCAAGCATCAAAAACTGGCTTACGATTTTCTGCGATTTGCTACTACACCCGAAAGTGATAAATTGTTGACTAACGAAGGCGGAATCGGCTGTAGAAAATCAACCTGGAACCATCCCGAAATCAATGCAACTATTCCGTTTTATCACAAACTGCAAATGTTACACGAAAATGCTTTGACCTTACCACAAACTCCAGTCTGGCCAAAAGTAGCAGAGCTCATTGACAAAATGGTTCTAAAAGCGATAGAAAGCGACATTTCATCCCAAAAATTATTAGAAGAAACACAGAATGCTATTCTGCAAATTATATAGTTATGAATATTCCATACAAACCTTTATTGCCCGAAACCCAACAGCCCATTATCATCATTGGGGCAAGCGGTATTGTAAAAGATGCCCATTTACCGGCTTATGAAATGGCCGGTTTTACTGTTTTTGGCATTACCAACAGAACGATTTCTAAAGCGCATGACCTGGCTAAGCAATTCAAAATAGAACATGTTTTTGAAAATGTAGCTGAAGCGGTGCACCATGCTCCCTCAAATGCTGTTTATGATATTACTGTTCTCCCCGATCAATACATCGAAATATTGGAACAATTGCCAGATGGTTCAGCGGTACTAATTCAAAAACCAATGGGAAATGATTTGGCGCAGGCCAAAGAAATTGTTGCCGTTTGCGAAAGAAAAAAATTAGTCGCTGCTATTAATTTTCAGTTGCGTTTTGCTTCTTTTGTTAGTGCAGCCCGCTACATCATTAATCAGAGAATAATTGGTGATTTGTATGATTTCGAGTTTAAAGTTACCGTCAATACTCCTTGGGAATTGTTTCCGTTAATTAAGGAACATCCAAGATTGGAAATTCTTTTTCATAGTGTACATTATATTGATTGTATTCGTTCGTTTTTAGGAAATCCAAAAGGGGTTTATGCCAAAACAACCAATCATCCTTTGAAGAAATTATCTTCTTGTCGTTCTTCTATTATTTTGGATTATGGAGATTCGATGCGTGTGGTTATCAATACGAATCATGATCATCATTTTGGACCAAAACACGAAGAAAGTTACATCAAATGGGAAGGAACAAAAGGAGCCATTAAAGCCAAAATGGGTTTGTTGATGAATTATCCTGACGGAATGCCGGATGAATTTGAAGTAGCAATAGAAAAAGAAGGCAAATACGAATGGGAAAAAATTGAACTGGAAGGTTCTTGGTTTCCGGAAGCTTTTATTGGAACGATGTCTAATTTAATGCGTTTCAAAGAAGGATCAGACGAAAAATTATTAGCCAGCGTTCAGGATGTTCTGGATACCATGAAAGTTGTCGAAGCTTGTTATATCAGTAATGAAAAAGGAGCAATTCTACTAAATGACTTTTAAAAAAGAATGCCTGCGTTAACGATTGAAGCGGCATCCTTTTTTGTTTTTTTTCAGCCAAAAAAGATACAGCGGAAAGCGTGTTTAAACGCCCAAAAAAATATAATTAATTATAGTGATTTAGTAAAAAGTCATTAGTAATTAGCATCAGAGCTAGTCACTAAATACTAATTACTAAGGACTAAAAAAACTAAAAACATGTATTTCAAATCCACATTTTTTGAAGATTACCAACTTAATGATAAAAGAGTTACATTAGGCAGAACTATTACTGAAACCGATTTTGTCGTTCACGCAGGACATACAGGCGATTTCTTTCCGCATCACATGGATGAAGAATGGTGTAAAACACAGCCTTTCGGGCAGCGAATTGCCCACGGAACAATGGTTTTCAGTATTGGCATTGGTCTCACTGCATCCGAGATTAACCCGGAAGCTTTCTCTAAAGGCTACGACCGAATGCGATTTGTAAAGCCGGTTCATATTGGTGATACGATTCATTCTGAAATTACGATTTCTGAAAAAGGAGAAGCAAAAAAACCAGACATGGGAACGGTAACCGAACATGTCGAAATCATCAACCAAAAAGGTGAAGTGGTTTTGGTGTGCGATCACCTATTATTAGTAAAAAAAAATAATTCTAAAATAAAAATCTAACTATGCAAATAACTAACCAAACAGGCGACCAACACGAAGTTCCAACAGAAGGGGGAAAGGGAAATCAATATCTTTTGCCATTTATTTTAATTACCAGCTTATTTTTCCTTTGGGGAATGGCGCATAATCTGGATTCTATCTTAATTCCTCACTTGAAAAAAGCTTGTGAATTAAATAATAGCCAATCTACTTTAATTGATACCGCAGTTTTTTTCGCCTATTTTATTATGGCAATTCCTGCTGGGATGCTGATCAAAAGATTTGGATATAAAAACAGTATTATTATCGGATTGTTGGTATTTGCCACAGGCGCCTTTCTTTTTGTGCCGGCTGCCAATACCAGAACTTATGAATTGTTTCTTTTTGCCTTATTTGTAATTGGTTGTGGTTTGACCATTTTGGAGACCAGTGCCAATCCGTATGCTGCCATTTTAGGCCCAGCAGAATCGTCTTCAAAAAGGTTAAATTTAGCAGCTTCTTTCAACGGATTAGCTGCAATGATTGCTCCAATTGTGGGTTCATTATTTATTCTTTCGGGAAAAAATCACACACCAGAACAAATGGCTGCAATGCCACATGCTACAAAAGCAGCTTATTTATTAGAAGAAGCTTCTGCAGTAAAACTTCCTTATATCATTTTGGGGAGTGTATTGGTTTTAGTAGCTATTTTGTTTTATTTCATGCAACTGCCTTCAATGAAACCAAACCGTACAGAAGTAGAAGTTAAACCGGGATTTTTCTCAGTTTTAAAATTCTCTCATTTAAGCTGGGCAGTTGTAGCACAATTTTTTTATGTGGGAGCTCAGGTTTGCATTACAAGTTTCTTTATTAGAATAGCTCAACAAGGAGCTGGATTAGATGAAAAAACAGCTGGATATTATCTTGGTATTTATGGTTTCCTGTTTATGGCTGGACGTTTTATTGGAACTTTTTTCCTAAAATTCATTAAAGATTCTGTTCTGCTTTCCATCTATTGTGTCGCTAGTATTTTACTTTGTTTAGTGGCTATTTATGGAACGGGAATTTATGTTATTTATGCTCTTGGCGGAATAGGATTCTTTATGTCTATTATGTTTCCAACCATTTTCTCGTTAGGTTTAGTCAATTTAAAATCAAATACTGAAACAGGCTCATCCTGGTTAGTCATGTCAATTGTGGGCGGAGCAATACTTCCTTATGCAATGGGAACTTTAATTGATATAAAACATGACGATATTCAGTCTGGATATATTATTCCTTTAGTATGTTTTGTCATTATTCTTTATTTCGGAGTATTTGGACACAAGGTAAAAAGCAACGTTTCTCTTAATTAATTTCATTTCTTTTTTATAATTTTCCAAGATGTAAACATTATCAAACTGAATACACCTTGTATTTTTTATTTATAACAACACCATTACACTCTATCTTTACATGAAAAAAAAAATTCAGATTCTTTATTTACTTCTGGTTGCTTTTAGTACAACTTTATATGCTCAAAAAGACAAAAAAACTTATGACATTGTAGTTGCCGCAGACGGTAGCGGAAATTACACCAAAATTCAGGATGCCTTTAATGCTGTTCAGGATAACAACTCAAAACAGACTATTATTTTTGTAAAACCAGGTATTTATAAAGAAAAATTGAAATTAACTGCTGCCAAAAAAAATGTAACCTTACTAGGCGAATCTTATCAAAATACGATTCTTACCTATGATGATTATGCTGAAATAGCAGGCGGAACAAGTAAATCATTTAGCGTTTTAATAGAGGCTAATGATTTTTTTGCAGAAAATATCACTTTTGAAAACACTATTAGCAGTGAATTGCCACAGTACAAAAAAGGTGGCCAGGCTGTCGCTTTGATGGTAAATGGCGACAGAGCTATTTTTCATAATTGCAAAATCAGCGGTTTTCAAGATACTTTTTACCTAAAAGCCAATAAAAGAACTTATATTAAAGATTGTATTATCGATGGAACTACAGACTTCATTTTTGGATCAGCAATAGCTTTGTTTGAAAATTGTTTTATTCAATGCAGAAAAGACTCTTACATCACAGCAGGGAATCAGGAAGTCGGAAAAAACAAATTTGGTTTTGTTTTTAAGAATTGTGTTATAATGAAGTATCCTAATTCAGCAGTTTCAAAAGTATCACTTGGCCGGCCTTGGGGAGCAGGAGCAAATGCTGTTTTTATCCATTGTTTTGAAGATAAAAGTATTATACCTGAGGGGTGGTCTATATGGTCTAAAGATCCCGAAAACAAAGCATATGACAATTGGAAAACTACTTTTTATGCAGAATACGATTGCTATGGGCCAGGTTCTAATTATGACAATCGTATTTCCTGGTCTCATCAGCTAAAAAAATCTGAAGCGTCAGAATATACTAAAGAAAAAATATTTGCTGCTAATACCACAACAGCAAATAATCTTGAAGGTGATTGGAATCCAATAATTGAAAAGGATGATTGTCATTCGATATTACCTTCTAAAAAGATCAAAAATGCAGATTCAAATTTTGAAAAAGCATTCAAATAGCAAATATACTTTCATATTATAAAACTAATCCTCACTCAACTAGTGGGGATTTTTTGTTTTAAAACAATTCTTAATCTAATCTAATGTTAATAGTTTTAATTTATAGGTTATTATTAATTACTTCAAAAATTCAAATTTCATAACAGAATAATTATGGGCGTTTCCCTCTGGGTCGGGCTGTCCGCTTTATCTTTTGCGATTGACATTTTGGTTTAGTCAGACATTCAGAGTATCGCAAAAGGATGCCGCTTCCATCCCTAACGCATATCAAATAAATTAGGATCACAACATATTGTTGTGGGGAAATATTAAAATCTAGATATTTGTATTTTAAAATTCCCCCTAATGCAAGATTC